>NZ_CP019980.1:1299792-1607241 GCF_002982115.1 Lysinibacillus sphaericus
GGCAGCACAGGCGGCTTTAAAGCGTGTAGGTATTCGTTTAGCAGGGGTGGAGTTTGACCTATTGCTTGCATCCTATATTAATAACCCTGCACTTAGCGGTGATGATGTGGCAACACTTGCAAAGGATTTAGGCTATCGAGAAGTGCAAGCAAATGAGGCGGTTTATGGTAAAGGAGCAAAACGTGCTATACCAGCAAGTGATGTACTAGCTGAACATGTTAGTCGTAAAGCGTTTGCTGTGTGGACATTACAACCTAAACTAGAGGCATTGTTAAAGGAAAATGAACAGTTTGAACTGTATAAAAACTTAGAACTACCACTTGCGTCGATTTTAAGTGAAATGGAAAGTGAAGGGATTACAGTAAATCGTGCCACACTTGAAACGATGGGGCAGGAGCTAAATAATAAATTAGTAGTGATTGAGCAGGAAATTTATGCGGAAGCGGGCGAAGCATTCAATATAAATTCACCAAAGCAATTAGGCGTTATCCTTTTTGACAAGCTAGGTTTACCAGTGATTAAAAAAACGAAAACAGGTTATTCCACAGCAGCAGATGTGTTGGAAAAATTAAAGCCAGAGCATGCCATTATCGAGCATATTTTACTGTACCGTCAGCTCGGTAAGTTACAATCAACGTATATTGAAGGCTTGCTAAAAGAAATCCATAAAGAAGACGGAAAAGTACACACACGCTTCCAACAGGCATTGACGTCAACAGGTCGCCTAAGCTCAACGGACCCTAACCTACAAAACATTCCAATTCGTTTAGAGGAAGGGCGAAAAATTCGTCAGGCATTTGTGCCATCGCAAGAAGATTGGATTCTTTTCTCTGCGGATTACTCTCAAATTGAGTTGCGTGTACTTGCTCATATGTCAGAGGATAAAAACTTAGTGGAAGCTTTCCGTGAAGGCATGGATGTTCATACACGTACCGCGATGGATGTTTTCCATGTAACCGCAGAAGAAGTTGATAGCAACATGCGTAGAGCTGCCAAGGCAGTTAACTTCGGTATCGTGTATGGCATTAGTGATTATGGATTATCACAAAATTTAGATATCACACGTAAGGAAGCAGCCGTTTTTATTGAGAAATATTTTGCCAGCTTCCCTGGTGTAAAAAACTATATGGATGAGATTGTCCAAGATGCAAAATTTAATGGTTTTGTCACAACGTTATTGAATCGTCGTCGTTATTTACCAGATATCACGAGTTCGAATTTCAATCTACGAAGCTTTGCAGAGCGCACAGCGATGAATACGCCGATTCAAGGAAGCGCGGCAGATATTATTAAAAAAGCAATGATTGATATGGATGCTCGCTTGAAAAAGGAAAACATGCAAGCAAAACTTCTTTTACAGGTGCACGATGAATTAATTTTTGAAGCGCCTAGAGAAGAAATTGCCTTGCTCGAAAAAATTGTACCAGAGGTTATGGAAAATGCCATTGAGTTGATTGTTCCATTGAAAGTGGACTTCAACTATGGGGCAACTTGGTACGAAGCAAAGTAAGGAGGGGTAAAATGCCTGAATTACCAGAGGTAGAAGGTGTCGTGCAGGCATTAAAGCCGGAAGTTGAAGGTCGCACAATTAAGCAGGTTCAACTGTCAGAAATTGTCCGCTTTTCTTATGATGAAGGAAAGCAATGTATCGTTAAGCAAGCTGAGCCCGATGCATTTGAAATGGCATTATCTCAAATGACGATTACGAAGATTGAGCGCCGTGCTAAATATATATTTTTTCATTTGGTGAAAGAAGATGTGTCCTATGTATTAGTCAGTCATTTAGGCATGACAGGTGCATGGTTTATCGTCAACACGCCTGAAGAAATCAATGAAGAAAAATTTAAAAAGCATATTCATGCAACTTTTCAAATGGCAGATGGTGGCTATTTAATTTATTCAGATATTCGCCGTTTTGGTGAGTTGCGATTTTTAACGAAAATTGAAGATCATGCGCCACTGACAAAAATGGCGCCTGAACCGTTTGATGAGATAGCATGTGATTATTTTATAGCCAAATCCATGCTACCGAAATACGAGAAAAAGGCTGTTAAAGAAGTCATTATGGACGGCCAAGTGATTTCGGGCTGTGGCAATATATATGCGACAGAAGCATTATTTGCTCAAAAAATTCACCCAGCCCGCAAAATGAACCGCATAAGTGAAAAACGAAAACGTGCACTTTTTGGGGCAATTGTTGACGTCCTGCGTCAAAGTATTGAAGCGGGAGGTTCAACGATTTCGGATTATCGTAATATTAATGGCGAGGCAGGAAGCATGCAAAATCGATTACAAATGTACGGTAAAAAGATATGCCCAGTGTGTGGAACAGGGACGAGTCAAATGACAATTGGTGGACGTACATCTGTATATTGTCCAAATTGTCAACATTAAAGGGGAATTTACTATGATTATCGGACTAACAGGAAGTATTGCAAGTGGTAAAAGCACAGTCGCCAAAATGATGACAGCGCTTGGATTACCGATTGTCGATGCAGATGTTGTAGCACGTGATGTTGTGGAACCAGGAACGGAGACGTTGGCACTTATTGTCCAAAATTTCGGTGCAGACATTTTACTTGAAGATGGCAACTTAAATCGTCCAAAGCTTGGTGATATTATTTTTCATGAGCCGGCGAAACGCAAAATTTTAAATGATATTATGCATCCTGCTATTCGTCAGGAAATGTTACGCCAACGCGATGCATATATAGAGGCTGGACAAAAGCATGTCGTGATGGATATTCCATTACTGTTTGAAAGTAAATTGGAGCATTTTGTAGAGCGAATACTTGTTGTTTCAGTTAGTGAAGAGGTGCAACTTCGACGATTAATGGAGCGCAATCAATTATCAAAGGAAGATGCGCTAGCTCGTATGCATTCACAGTTACCCATGTCTGTGAAAGAAAAAAGTGCACATGCGGTGATTTACAACAATGAAAATTTACAACAAACAGAAGAGCAGTTAAAGAAAATTCTGACGCATTGGGGCGTACTTTAGTCAAAAAGCGCAACGTTAATTACTACACAGAGAAGCTCCAAAAAGGCATCGAGAGATTATTCTTGATGCCTTTGTTATTTTTCACCTTTTTGTACCACATCTTAGGTTAGTTGGCGTGCTCGCCCATAGAACAAATCAACCAGTATGTAGCCAAAGGCATTCTAGGCACAGCAATTATTGCTGTGCATTTTTTTGTTTATAAGCGTAATAATAAACATGAAGTACTGAATTTTTTTATTTCAAAAAAGGTGCTATTTTTCAGAAAATAAGAACTTTTTTATTATGGATATATAATGTTCATCTTTTTTAAAATTGTGTTATACTAATTAGCATAAAGTATATAATGAATATGAGTATGCACTCACAGGAGGATTTTATAATGACAGTATCAGTTGCTATTAACGGTTTCGGACGTATCGGACGTATGGTTTTCCGCCAAGCGATCGTACAGGAAGGTTTAAATATTGTTGCAATTAACGCAAGCTACCCAGCGGAAACGTTAGCACATTTGATTAAGTATGACACAAATCACGGAACATTCGAAGGTACGGTTGAACCAGCAGACGATGCTTTAATTGTAAATGGTAAACGTGTCCAAATTATTAGCGAACGTGATCCATTAAAATTACCATGGGCTACAATGGGCGTGGATATTGTAATTGAAGCAACTGGTAAATTCAATGATCGTGAGAAAGCAGCAATGCACCTTGAAGCAGGCGCAAAGAAAGTAATTTTAACAGCTCCAGGTAAAAACGAAGATGTTACAATTGTTTTAGGTGTAAATGATGAAAAGCTTGATGTTGAAAAACATGATGTTATTTCAAATGCTTCTTGTACAACAAACTGCTTAGCACCGGTTGCAAAAGTGTTAAATGATACTTTTGGTATCGAAAGCGGTTTAATGACAACAGTTCACGCATATACAAATGACCAAAAAAACTTAGATAACCCACATAAAGATTTACGTCGTGCGCGCGGTTGTGCACAATCGATTATTCCAACATCTACAGGTGCTGCAAAAGCATTAAAATTAGTGTTACCAGAATTAGAAGGCAAAATTCACGGTATGGCACTTCGCGTTCCAACACCAAACGTATCACTAGTTGACCTTGTTGTAGATTTAAATACAGATGTGACAGTTGATTCAGTTAATGCTGCATTTGTCAAAGCAGCAACAGAAGGGCCGATGAAAGGTATTTTAAACTTCTCAATTGAGCCGCTTGTATCTGCTGATTACAATACAACAACATACTCATCTACAGTTGATGGACTTTCAACAATAGTGATGGGTAACCGTAAAGTAAAAGTACTTGCTTGGTACGATAATGAGTGGGGCTATTCTGCACGTGTTGTAGACCTAGTGCAAAAAGTTGCAAAAGCGCTAGAAACAGTTAACGCATAATGAACGCTATTGGCACATTGAAATCTTATGGTTTCAATGTGCTTTTTTTTGCAAGTTAGGATGTAAAGCAAATTGTTTGAGTGCCTGGCACCAAATGAACTTTTCTTATTTGTAGGAAATTTGTTATAATACAAATATCAAATTGTTGTGGAATCAGGAGAGTAAAAATATGAGATGTCCTTCTTGCCAATTTAACGGAACACGCGTAGTGGATTCGAGGCCAGTAGATGATAATAAAGAAATTCGTAGACGTCGTGAATGTGAGTCATGTGGCTTTCGTTTTACAACGTTTGAAAAAATTGAAGAAACACCGTTAGTCGTTGTGAAAAAAGAAGGCTCACGGGAAGAGTTTAGCCGCGAGAAGGTGCTGCGTGGTCTTATTCGTGCTTGTGAAAAACGTCCGGTTGCTTTAGATGTTTTAGAGGGACTTGTTCTATCTATTGAAAAAGACCTTCGCCGTATTGGGAACGCTGAGGTACGATCAGAGGATGTAGGAGAAATGGTGATGGATCGTTTGGCAAAAATTGATGAGGTGGCCTATGTTCGATTTGCCTCGGTTTATCGTCAGTTTAAGGATATCAATGTATTTATTGAGGAAATAAAAGAAATTATTCAACGTCAAACAGAGCAAAAATCTTAGGAAAAACAGAGAGGGTGAATGACGTTGATTCATTTGTATAAAGAATTGCAGCCCGCAGATACTTTTGACATTCGTCTACCTCATGCGCTTTCCACGATGGAACGTCAATTAGTAACATTATTTTATCAACCTCTAACGGGTGCTGAACCAATCAGTCTTTATTTAACACTATGGGCTGAAGCAGAGCAAATGCCAAAACAGCAAATGAATCATTATTATTTAATGAATGTGCTAGGACTACCAATCGGTAAAGTGTTCGAAGCACGTATTGCACTTGAAGCAATCGGTTTGTTACGTACTTGGAAAAAAGAAGAGGCAGAACAGCGAAGCTTTTTATATGAGCTTATGCGCCCGCTTGATGCAGATAGTTTTATGAAAGATCCTTTATTATCAATGTTTTTGTTTAGTAAAATCGGAGAGCAGGCGTATCGGAAATTGCGCCAACGTTTTATTCAGCCTATAAGGGGTACAGAATATAAAGATGTATCACGCGCCTTTATGGATGTTTTTAAACCGGTTAATACCAATATTCCTACCGATTTGCAGGGTGGCATTGATAGCAAAGAAAATGCACAAAAGGTCTACCCGTTTTATTTTGAGCAATTTGATTTTGAGTTGCTACAGGCAGGTTTATCTGACCAGTTAGTACCCGCAAATTTGCTGACGCTTGAAGTGCGCGAAACAATTGCCAAATTAGCATTCCTCTATCATTTAACGGCATTGGATATGCAAAAGGTTGTTATTTTAGCGCTTGATGATGAGTTAGGTATTTCACAAGAACGATTACGAAAAGCGGCAGCCGATTTTTATAAGCTTACTGTTTCAAAAGAGCCACCAAAGCTTGCCAAAGTATATGCTCCACCGGTTGAGGAAGATGCTGTTCAAAAAACAAAAGATCAGGAGTTGCAACATTATTTAGAGTCAACACCTCCTGTCCAAGTGTTGCGAGATATTAATAATGGTAAAGAGCCATTGCAAACATCTGTACAATTAGCTGAGAGCTTAATCGTGCAACATGGGATGCCGGTAGGCGTGGTTAATGCACTACTTGAATATGTCATGCTATCTACGGATATGAAACTACCTAAAAAGTATGTGGAAACCATTGCCGATCACTGGGTGCGAAAAAACATTAAGACGGCGAAGGAAGCAATGGAACTTGCACGTCAAGAACATGATAAATATACAACGTGGAAAAATAAACCACAGGCACCAGCTAAAAATAATAATCAGTATGTCAAAGGACGAGCAAATAATCAGCGTAAGGAAAAAGTACCTGAATGGTTTTATAAACGCAATGAGCAACCAGACGAGAGCGCTTCTTCAAGTACGATGGATTTTGAAAAAGAGCGCCAAAAAATATTAGCAATGCTTGGAAAAAGCGATAAGTAAAGTAGGTGAACGGTAATCGAACCAATTAATAAAGCATTAAAAAGAGCTATTAATGTACCATCATTTCAAGAGCGATATGAGGCGATGAGGCGAGAGATTTTAGAACACCCTCGTGTGCAGGCCTTTTTAGCAGAACACGCAGAAGAATTAAGCTACGATGCTGTTGAGCGCAATTTACCAAAGCTACATGAATTTATTAGTCAATCGACAGTGTGCTGTGGTTGTGATCATACAGCGCATTGCACCAATTATTTAAAAGGTTTTATTCCGACATTACGGGTTGTACGCAATACGGTTGAAATTGATTACGTGCGCTGTGAACAAAAGGTGCGTGAGGATGAACGTCGGGATGTTGCCAATATGATTGCTAGTATGCATATGCCAAAAGATGTGTTACAAGCGACAATCCAAGATTTAATGATTGATGATGAATCACGTGTGCTTATCGCGCAACGGGCGGCACAATTTGTTAAGAAAACAGAGGAAACAGGGCAGTTGCCAACGAAAGGCTTTTATTTATATGGGAAGTTTGGTGTAGGGAAATCCTTTGTGCTTGGTGCACTTGCGAATGAACTGGCTTCCAAAAAAATTCGTTCCGTGGTCGTTTTCGTACCCGAATTTTTACGTGAAATGAAAAATGCAATCGGTGATAATACGCTAAATGAAAAAATAGATTATGTGAAAAAAGCGCCGGTATTGATGCTTGATGATTTAGGGGCAGAAACAATGTCAGCTTGGACACGCGATGAAATTTTAGGGACAATCTTCCATTATCGAATGGCAGAACAATTGCCAACATTCATTACCTCTAATTTTAACTATGATGAATTAGAGCATCACTTAGCGCAGTCTCAAAAAGGGGATATTGAGGTCGTAAAGGCTGGCCGTATTATGGAACGTGTGAGAGCTTTGACGGAGCCTATAGAAATGCGTGGCAAAAATCGACGTTTATAACATTGACAGTTGCATTTTATGACAATCGAGCGTATACTGTCTCATATACTATATAGCACAATGCAATGATGAGGACATGAATTTTGTGTAACGGCTTTTAGAGAGGGAAGTCATCGGCTGTAAGCTTCCTAGTTTGGACACATTATTTACTACCTACTGAGCAGCGAAAGGGCATATCTTTCGCCGGTCCCTAGCCCGTTAGCTAGCCTTGAGCTTCGTCTGATGATTTTATCGGAAGGAAGAAGGGTGGAACCACGAGCATACGCTTCGTCCCTTTTGTGAGGGACGGGGCTTTTTTGTTTTTCAGGGTTTTTTGTGCAAGCTTACGTTAACCATAAGATTCGCTGCTTCATCATGCATCACTAAATTTAACCAAACAAGGAGTGCAACAAAATGTCAGACATGATTAAATTAACGTTCCCAGATGGCGCTGTAAAGGAATTTGCAAAAGGTACATCTACTGATGATGTGGCATTATCTATTAGCCCAGGACTTCGTAAAAAAGCCTATGCAGGGAAAGTAAATGGAGAATTAGTAGACTTAAAAACACCAATTGAAGAAGATGCAACAATTGCCATTATTACACAAGATGATGAGGCAGCATTAGAAATTCTTCGTCACTCAACAGCCCATTTAACAGCACAAGCGATTAAACGCCTATTCCCTGAAGTAAAACTTGGTATTGGTCCGGTTATTGAAGGCGGCTTCTACTACGATATTGATGCACCAACACCAATTACTGCTGAAGATTTACCAGCAATCGAAAAAGAAATGAAAAAAATTATTGCTGAAAATCTAGAAGTAGAGCGTAAAAACGTTAGCCGTGCAGAAGCACAAGCAATTTATGAAGAAATTGGCGACGAATATAAATTAGAATTACTTGAAGCGATTCCTGCTGATGAGCAAGTGTCTATTTACTACCAAGGGGAATTTTTCGATCTATGTCGCGGTATTCACGTACCATCAACAGGTAAACTACGTGAGTTCAAATTATTATCATTAGCAGGTGCTTATTGGAGAGGGAACTCTGATAACAAAATGCTACAACGTATTTACGGTACAGCTTTCTTCAAAAAAGAAGAATTAAAACACCATCTTCAAATGTTGGAAGAAGCAAAAGAACGTGACCACCGTAAAATCGGGAAAGAATTAGAATTATTCACTACTTCTCAAAAAGTAGGTCAAGGTTTACCACTTTGGTTACCAAATGGTGCAACAATCCGTCGTGTAATTGAACGTTATATCGTAGACAAAGAATTAGCGCTTGGTTATAAACATGTCTATACACCAGTACTTGGTTCTAAAGAGCTTTACCAAACTTCTGGTCACTGGGATCATTACCAAGATTCCATTTTCCCACCAATGGAAATGGATAATGAGACATTAATTATGCGTCCGATGAACTGTCCGCACCATATGATGGTTTACAAAAACAGCATGCACTCTTATCGAAATTTACCATTACGTATTGCTGAACTTGGAACAATGCACCGTTATGAAATGTCGGGCGCTGTTTCAGGGTTACAACGTGTACGTGGGATGACGTTAAATGATGCACATATCTTTGTTCGTCCAGACCAAATTAAAGCAGAGTTCCAAAAAGTTGTGCAGTTAATTTTAGAAGTGTACAAAGACTTTGATTTAAAAGATTACTCCTTCCGTCTGTCTTACCGTGATCCAGCAGATACAGAGAAGTACTTTGATGACGATGCAATGTGGGAAAAAGCACAAAGCATGTTAAAAGAAGCAATGGATGAGCTTGGCTTAGATTACTTTGAAGCAGAGGGTGAAGCGGCGTTCTATGGCCCTAAACTTGACGTACAAGTAAAAACGGCCATTGGTAAAGAAGAAACGTTATCAACTGTACAATTAGACTTCTTATTACCAGAACGCTTTGACTTAACATATGTAGGTGAAGATGGTAAACCACATCGTCCAGTCGTTATTCACCGTGGTGTTGTGTCAACAATGGAACGTTTCGTTGCCTTCTTAATTGAGGAATATAAAGGGGCATTCCCAACTTGGTTAGCACCAGTACAAGTAGAAGTAATCCCAGTATCAAACGAAGCCCACTTCGACTATGCGAAACAAATTGAAGAGCAGTTGACAGCAGCTGGATTACGTGTTGAAATGGATGACCGTGAAGAAAAACTAGGGTACAAAATCCGTGAAGCTCAAATGAAAAAGATTCCTTACATGCTTGTTATTGGCGATAAAGAAGTTGAAGCTAACGGTGTAAACGTGCGTCGTTACGGCTCAAAAGATTCAGAAACAATTGCATTCGAAGACTTCTTAGCGAATATTAAAGCGGAAGTTGCACGTTTTTAATTGAATAAAGTACTTGATTATCTTTAATTATTTGTACTATAATGACGTATAAACTGTAAGTGTATTACACATACTAATTATGAGATTGTAAAAATATTTGACAATCTAAATTGTACATGCTAATATAATTAAGGTTAATGAATACAAAGTTTGTGGTTGAAGTAGAGGCTGCCCGCTTCTCACCTGATACAACGCTTAGGCTGTGAACAGGTATGACACGTTGAATTGTTTTGCGTACATTTACGCATGCACATATAGCGGGCGGACATCTTCAAAAATGTCCGTCCTTTTTTTATGGACATGACAAGAGGATGTACCGTTCAACCGGGCAAGGCTTTGCCCAAACCATGTATTCGCGACAACTACTTGGAGGTGGATTACTATTAGCAAAGACATGTATGTAAACGAAGGCATTCGCGCACGTGAACTTCGATTAATCGATCACAATGGTGACCAGCTTGGTGTAAAGACACGTAACGAAGCGCTAGAAATCGCCACTCGTGTAAACTTGGATCTTGTCCTTGTGGCCCCTCAAGCCAAGCCGCCAGTCGCTCGTATCATGGACTATGGTAAATTTAAGTTTGAACAGCAAAAGAAAGACCGTGAAATTCGTAAAAATCAAAAAGTCATCGTGATGAAAGAGGTTCGCTTGAGCCCAACAATCGATGAACATGATTTCCAAACGAAGCTACGTAATGCGATTAAATTCCTTGAAAAAGGCGATAAAGTAAAATGCAGCCTACGTTTCAAAGGTCGTGCGATTACACACAAAGATATTGGTCAACGTGTGTTAGATCGTTTTGCTGAAGCTTGTGCTGAAGTATCTACGGTTGAACAAAAACCGAAGATGGAAGGCCGAAGCATGTTCTTAGTTCTTCAACCAAAGAACGAGAAATAATATTAGACGAACAGTTTAGGAGGAATTCGACATGCCAAAAATGAAAACTCACCGTGGAGCTGCGAAACGTTTCAAAAAAACGGGTTCAGGTAAATTAAAATATGACCGTGCTTACGGAAGCCACTTATTCGCAAACAAATCTACGAAACAAAAACGTCACCTACGTAAAGGTAAAGTTGTATCATCTGGTGACTTCAAACGCATCAAATCATTACTTGTTTACATGAAATGATTGACTACACAAAATAAACTAATATTCATTTTTTAATGAAAAGCAGGAGGTAATTCATATGCCACGCGTAAAAGGCGGAACAGTGACGCGCAAACGTCGTAAAAAAGTATTGAAATTAGCTAAAGGTTACTATGGTTCTAAACATACATTATATAAAGTTGCTAACCAAGCAGTAATGAAATCAGGTCAATATGCATACCGTGACCGTCGTCAGAAAAAACGTGATTTCCGTAAATTATGGATCACTCGTATCAACGCAGCTGCTCGCATGAACGGTCTTTCTTACAGCCGTTTAATGCACGGTTTAAAAGTTGCTGGTATCGAAGTTAACCGTAAAATGTTAGCTGACTTAGCTGTAACAGATGCTGCAGCATTCACACAATTAGCAGAAGCTGCTAAAAAAGCAGTAGCGAAATAAAAAAGAGCGACTAAGTCGCTCTTTTTTATTTCTGCCCCGAAAGCGGAAGCGACAGAGGCAAAAGATATTTGGCATTGAAGCGAAGCGACAAGTGCGAATAAATTAGTGTATAGTGAAGACTGGTGGGGTTATTTCATCAGTCTTTTTTACATAGGAGGTTGTTTTAATGGCTCAAGCTTTACTTGCCTATATGGCAATTGTTTCAGTTGTATTGCTTGTTATGATGGGCATGGATAAATCGCGCGCAAAAAAGCATGAGTGGCGCATTGCGGAACGTACGTTGTTTACCTTGGCAATTGCAGGAGGGGCTGTTGGTGGCGTATTAGGTATGTATTTATTCCGTCATAAAACACGCCATAACAGTTTTGCGTTTGGCTTTCCATTGATTGCAGCAATTCAAATTTTTATAATCGTGCAATTATGGAGTAGCTCATTATAAAAAACTTAAATTGTGTAGAATTGTGTGAGTGCCTGGCACATCCTCATGAAGAGGATGTGTCACGCATAAGTTGTTCAATGGGTTGCTTCCAGTTGATTTTAGCGTTAGGATAGTTAAATAAAATTTCTTGTTGGAGATATTCGAAGTCACTCCTTGTAAATCCTTGTAAAGTTGCAGTGTCGCGGGCACCAACGAAAATTGTAACGACCTCAAACGCATCTTCGGTCGTACCCAAGTATTTTTCACCTTCAAATAGCGCACCCTTAAAAGAAATAAAGAAATTCTTTCGAACATTTTTTACGTCATCATAAAAGTAATATTGGCCTTTTTCATAGGCTTCATCGAGTTTTCGTTTAGGATCGGTTATATATCGAATCGCTTTATAGAATACATAGATAATAAGCGCAATCACTGCAAGTCGAATAAGTAATGGTAACATTTAAAAAATTCCCCCTTGAAGAAAGGTTATTCCTACCTATACGATTGGGGGAGACATTTAGTTTCACTTTATACAAAAAAATTTTAGAAATTTAGGAGAAAAAAATGAACTTACAACAATTATTTACGATGCAAAAAGAACTTGATGATTTTATTGCAAAAACACAAAATATTGAACACGATGTCTTTAAAGAGAAAGGCTTGGCGTTAATGGTTGAGCTTGCGGAGCTTGCCAATGAAACACGTTGCTTTAAGTTTTGGAGTACGAAAGGACCATCAGCGCGCGAAGTAATTTTAGAGGAGTATGTGGATTCAATTCACTTTATTTTATCGCTAGGGCTACTTAAAGGCTATACGGCTATAGAAAAATGGCCAGTTGTGGAAGAGAAGCGTGATTTAACTGAGACATTTTTAATGACACAAAACTATATATTAACATTTATAAGCCACCCAACAGAGCATAGTTATGCAGCAATTTGGCAATGCTATGGGTTACTTGCATATAACCTCGGTTTTACATTTGAGGATGTTGTGTCAGCGTATATTGAAAAAAACGAAGAAAATTATAATCGCCAACGAAGTGGCTATTAATTTACTAGACTAAAAAGTAAAAAAAACATCAATTTTCAGACGACTCACTAGGAATATTTCGGTAAACGAAGTATAATAGAGGGGATACAAGATGTAGGAGGCAAAAGGATGACACAACTAGATTCAACTTTGCAAATGTTTAAAGATTTAACAGATGCGAACGGCATTGCAGGTAACGAGCGTGCACCACGCGAAGTTATGAAAAAATACATCGCACCATACGCAGATGCTGTAGAAACAGATCATTTAGGGAGCGTCATCGCTAAAAAAGTAGGCGATGAAAACGGCCCTAAAATTATGGTAGCAGGCCATTTAGATGAAGTAGGCTTTATGGTCACTCAAATCGATGATAAAGGATTCATCAAATTCCAAACAGTGGGTGGTTGGTGGAGCCAAGTAATGCTTGCGCAACGCGTGACAATTACGACACGCAAAGGTGAAGAAATTATTGGGGTAATCGGTTCTAAACCACCTCATATTTTACCAGCCGATGTACGTAACAAAGTAGTAGACATTAAAGATATGTTTATCGACGTGGGTGCTGCTTCTAAAGAAGAAGTACTTGAATGGGGAGTATGTCCTGGTGACATGGTAACACCTTATTTCGAATTCAATGTAATGAAAAATGAGAAGTATTTATTAGCAAAAGCATGGGATAACCGTATTGGCTGTGCGATTGCCATTGATGTCATGAAGGCATTAAAAGATGAAAAACATCCAAATATCCTATATTCTGTAGGGAACGTACAAGAAGAAGTAGGTCTTCGTGGTGCGAAAACAGCAACTCATAAAATTCAACCAGATATCGGTTTTGCTGTTGATGTTGGTGTTGCAGGTGATACACCAGGGGTAACACCGAAAGAATCGACTAGTAAAATGGGTGCAGGTCCACAAATCGTTGTCTACGATGCATCTATGGTTTCACACCGTGGTTTACGTGAATTTGTTTTAGATGTGGCGGATGAAAACAACATTCCATATCAATTTGAAGCAATGGCTGGTGGCGGCACAGACGCTGGTTCTATCCATGTTACAGCTAATGGTGTACCTGCTTTATCAATCGGTATTGCGACACGTTATATCCACTCACACGCAGGGATTTTACACCGTGATGACTACGATAACGCTGTGAAGTTAATGGTTGAAGTGATCAAAAAATTAGACCGCGATGCAGTAAACAAAATAACATTTGATTAATCATGCTATAATGCAGTTTAGCCTTCTAACAATTTGTTAGAAGGTTTTTTTATATTTTAGCACGCCCTAGAGATACGGGTGGATCTTCTTGCAGTGGATAGAAAGGGATTGTGAAATGGTAATCAATGTTTATTTATTGTAATACGATAAATATTGTATTAAAATCAAATTGAATATAAACCAATGAGGTGTTTTTATGAAAATAGCAACAACTTTGTTTTTAAAAATAGCGGTCATACTAATGGCTATCCCAGTTTTAGCACTGTGTATTTTGCTGGTACCGGAACTAGGGACGCTTTCAGAAAAGTTATTACCTGCGTTTTCTTCAATACAATATATCGTATCGATTATTTTGTATGCATCTTCCATCCCGTTTTACTTTGCTTTATATCAGGCTTTTCAACTATTACGCTACATTGATCAAAACAAAGCCTTCTCGGAACTTTCTGTAAAATCTTTAAAGAAGATTAAATATTGTGCCATTATCATTAGTAGTTTACATGTCCTGATTTTGCCACTTTTTTACCTTTTTGCTGAGAAAGACGATGCACCAGGTGTGATTTTTGTTGGATTGCTTGTACCATTTGCCTCTATGGTGATAGCAGTATTTGCTGCTGTTCTTCAACGACTTTTACAAGAAGCGGTCGAAATTAAATCCGAAAACGACTTAGTTGTTTGAGGAAAGTAACTTAGCATTACCAACTTTTTCAGGAGCAACTTATGTATTTTCTAGTGCTTTATAATAATGCATATAAGCTGTTGCTTGACATTGCTAGGAACAAGACATGTTCAGAAGTATCAGTTAAGGCTTTAAAAGTAATCAAGTTCTGTGCTATTGTTATCAGTGCTTTTGTTGTAGCGGGAATTCTCGTTGTTGCGATTTTTATTAAAGGTGATAGAGTGGAACTGCTGGCATTCGAGTGTCATCACAATCTGAGGTTTTCCCAAACACTTGTATAAAGAAATCGTAGACATAAAATCGGAAAATGATTGAATAGTGTGAGGTTGAGGATATGGCGATTATTATTAACATCGATGTGATGTTAGCTAAACGAAAAATGAGCGTAACAGAGCTTTCGGAAAAGGTTGGCATAACAATGGCGAATCTTTCTATTTTAAAAAATGGAAAGGCAAAAGCAATTCGATTAACTACTTTAGAGTCGATTTGCAAGGCGTTAGACTGTCAGCCTGGCGATATTTTAGAATATCGAAGTGATGCCGAAGAGTAGTAGAATATTTAGAATAGCTTTAAATAACTGCATAAGTGTGACCAGAGCAGGCCTTCGGGTAGGCTCTTTTTTTTATGGCAACAAAACAGGTTATATGAAATGGTTATCAATGTAACTACGGCAGTAGTATGCTGACAATACGTTGTGTATGCATAAATATTCAAATGGACGTATTTTTGTCACAAATAACTGATGAATTCTAATTTTTGAAAATAAACATAAAAATTCAGTTGATTTTATATTTATGCATGTGTATACTAAGTTCAACAGTAACAAAAGTAAGGAGCGAAGGCTATGAAATTATTAGAAGAGGTACAGTTAAAGTTAGTGTCAAGCTTAAAAGGGAAAGACTTACTAACTTTGCTAGACTATACAAGTGAAGAAGTTCAACAGTTAGTTGCACTATCGTCTCAACTAAAAATAATTACAAAAGAAGGTAAATGTCCGAAATTACTTGAAGGTAAAACACTCGGAATGATTTTTGAAAAACATTCAACGCGTACTCGTATTTCATTTGAAGTAGGCATGGAACAATTGGGCGGTAAAGGTATGTTTATGCATGCGCGTGATTTGCAGATTGGACGCGGTGAATCAATTTATGATACTGCACATGTGTTATCAGGTTATTTAGATGGCATTATGATTCGTGCAAACTCTCATGCAATGGTTAAAGAACTAGCCGAGCATGCTACGATTCCTGTTATTAATGGTTTAACGGATATTTATCATCCTTGTCAGGCATTAGCAGATTTAGAAACAATCTTTGAAAATAAAGGTGAATTACAAGGTCTTAAAATTGCCTATGTTGGAGATGGCAACAATGTAGCACACTCATTAGTAGTTGCTTCTGCACATGTAGGGATGCATGTAGCTGTTGCAACGCCTGTTGGCTATGAATGCGATGCGGAAGTTATCGCAAAAGCACAAAAGATTGCAGAGAAAAACGGTAGTACCATTACGATTACAAATGATCCTGTAACAGCAGTCCAAGATGCAGATGTGGTATACGCAGATGTTTGGACATCAATGGGGCAAGAAGAGGAAGCTGCAAAACGTTTACAAGATTTTGCTGGTTATCAAATCAACGATGAACTTGTTGCACATGCAAAGCCAGACTATATGTTCTTACATTGCTTACCAGCTCATCGCGAAGAAGAAGTGGCAACATCAGTTATAGATGGCCCTAATTCTTACATCTTTGAGCAAGCAGAAAATAGACTTCATGCTCAAAAAGCTGTTCTAGCTTCTATTATGGCTTAACGTTAGGCTAGATGACTTTCTTATGGAGAGTTGCTATATAGAGAGTTCACATTGACAACAGTGGGTGTCATCTGTGAATAACATAAAGCGGCATACAGACAGAGGGATGTAGCTGCGCGCGATGTACGTTGTCAAGATGGATGACCTCATCGCTACATAGTGAAAGTAACCTGGGAGACGCTGGGTTGCTTTTTTTTTATTCAAATGGTTATTGATAATAACATAGTTTTCCAATCAGTTATAGAGAAAATTGATGGATATCTATATAATAGGAACAATACGAAATTTTAGGAGGGCTTTATTTGAACATTGATCATATCGAGGCATTTTTATATGTTGTCCATTATAAAAGCATTCATAAGGCTGCCAATGCATTGTTTTTATCACAGCCAACAGTTACAGCTCGTATCAAATCATTGGAACGTGAGTTAAACGTTGAATTATTTTATCGCGATGCAAGAAGTGTCATTTTATCAGAGAAAGGAAAAGATTTTTTACCATTTGCCACACAGATTGTGCAAACATTTCAGCAAGGGAAAAAGCAATTGCAGGAAACGCAAACAATAAATGAAGTATGTATTGGCACGAACGGTGTGACAGCCCAATATTTTTTGGCATATGCCTTACCTAAATGGAAGGAAAGCTTTCCTCACATGCGCTTTCAAATCATCACAGGTCCTACAACAATCCTGTTAGAAAAATTACAGAGTCACCAAATTGATATAGGGTTTATGCAATATGTGCATCGACAAGGAGTATGCAATGAGTTGTTATTAAGCAATGCAGTAAAGCTCGTTATGCATCGGGACCATACTTTGACACAAGGAGTCGTTTTAAAGGCAAAAGAATTAGCGCAGCAAAAAATGGTGTTTTTTGAATGTGGCGCATTTGATTGGAACTATGTCCATAAAATGTTCGAGGTAGAAGGCGTATCGGCAAATATTGAAGTGCGAACAGACCATTTAGAAGTAGCGAAGGCATTTATTCGAACGAAAGGTTATATGAGCTTTTTGCCACATCTATGTGTGAAAAACGAGCTTGAAAGCGGCGAGTTTGTTGAGATTGATGTGAAGCATTTACTCGATATGAACCAGCATATTTTTTTAACTTATTTGAAGAAAGATACACTGGAACCTGCTTTTTGGGACAATATTCTAAATACAGCTATTCAGTTTGAAAATACCCAAACATTTTCATGATAAAAAAATTTATAGCTCAAAAAATTTTTTCTATTATAAGACCTATTGCATAATCGTTTAATGAACGGTAATATCTTCCTCAATCCTATTTTATTTATGCATGTCTGCTTGACAGCATAAGTGAAATATTATTTTTTAACTAAAAACATACTTAACCACTAAGTTTAGTAAAATAAAAATTTTTAAGGAGGAGAACAGGTATGGTGAGACAGGATAAAATTCGATTTGGGGCGATTATTCATGGTGTAGGTGGCAATATTTCGAGCTGGCGACACCCAAAAGTAGCAAGCAATCAAAGTGTTAGCTTGCCGTTTTATATACAACAAGCACAGAAGGCGGAACAAGGGAAGTTTGATGTAGCTTTTATTGCAGATGGTTTATTTATTAATGAAAAGTCAATCCCTCATTTTTTAAATCGTTTTGAGCCGTTAACGTTATTATCGGCACTAGCAGTTTCAACAAATCACATCGGACTTGTAGGAACGGTATCCACTTCATATAGTGAACCATTTACGGTAGCACGACAATTGGCATCACTCGATCATATTAGCAATGGGCGAGCAGGTTGGAATGTGGTGACGACGCCATTAGAGAGCACGGCGTTAAATTATAATAAAACGATTGACCAGCATCCTAGTCATGCAGAACGTTACCAAATTGCTGAGGAATACTTAGAGGTGACAAAGGGACTTTGGGACTCATGGGATGATGATGCTTTTATAGCAGATGTGGAAAATGACGTATTTTTCGATCCAGCAAAGCTACACACCTTACAACATAAGGGGAAATACTTTTCGGTACAAGGCCCGCTTAATATTGCGCGCTCAAAACAAGGGCAACCTGTTATTTTCCAAGCAGGGTCCTCGGATGCAGGTATCCGCTTAGCCGCAAAGGATGCGGATGCCATATTTACGCATGGTGCATCACTCGAAGAAGCACAGAAGTTTTATAAAAGAGTAAAAACGGCGGTTGCAGAAGTTGGACGAAATCCTGATGAAGTGAAGATTTTCCCAGGAATATCACCTATTATCGGAGACACAATCGAAGAAGCCGAGGCAAAGTATCAGGAAATAGTAGAGCTTGTTTCCATTGAACGTGCACTTGCCTATCTTGGTCGTTATTTTGATCATCATGATTTTACTCAGTATGATGTGGATGCATTATTCCCAGAGCTAGGTGACATTGGAGCAAATAGCTTCCGTAGCACGACAGATTATATTAAAACCTATGCTAAAGAAGAAGGGCTCACACTTCGTCAAGTAGCATTACGTGAAGCTACACCGAAAACGACATTTTTTGGTACTGCTGAACGCATTGCGGATTTAGTACAGGAATGGTTTGAAAAAGAAGCAGCGGATGGCTTTATTGTAGCTGTAACAGTGCCTGATGCACTTGATGATTTTGTCGATAAAGTTGTACCCATCTTGCAGTCACGAGGTCTATACAGAGAGCAATATGAGGCAGATACATTGCGAGGTAATTTAGGATTACCATTTAAAGAAAGTCGTTATGTCACACAGTCTGTTTGAAAACCAAGTAAACTTATTTGAATAAATATATTTCAAGGAGGTATTGTATGAGTTATTCTTTAGGCATTTTAGACCAAAGCCCAATTATCGACAATGCGACAAACGAGCAAGCATTGCAAAATACAGTCGCTTTAGCACAAAGGGCTGAGCAGTTAGGATATACGCGTTTTTGGGTGTCAGAACATCATAATACCGATACATTAGCAGGCACTTCACCAGAAGTTTTAGTATCGTATTTACTTGCAAAAACGACCTCAATTCGTATTGGCTCAGGTGGGGTTATGTTACAACATTATAGCCCATACAAAGTGGCAGAAAATTTCCATGTGCTCGCAACGTTAGAACCAGGGAGAGTAGATTTGGGCATTGGAAAAGCACCAGGAGGTCTACCATTGTCTACAAAGGCATTGCAATTTGGCACGCTGAACAATGGGGAGGACTTTGAGGAAAGACTAACGTTTTTACAGCAATTAATGGACAACGCGCTACCATCAGAGCATGAACTAAAAGATGTTCAGGCAACACCTATACCTAAAGTAAAACCATCGTTATTTTTACTTGGTGCAAGCCCTCAAAGTGCAGCTCTTGCAGGTAAGCTTGGCATTGCCTTTGTCTTTGCTCGCTTTATCAATAGTGATCCGGCAATTTTACAGGAAGCGGCTAAGGCCTATCGCACGCATTTCCCAAATGGTCATTTTGCAGTATCAATTGCCGCCTTTGCCGCCCCAACAAAAGAGGAGGCACAGGCATTAGTAGGAGAACAAAAAATTACGAAAGTACATTTGGCAAGTGGTCGTAGTTTGACACTACAATCGGTGGAATTAGCAGAAAAATTTGGGCAGGAATCAGGAGAAGCGTTCACTGTACAGCAGTATGATGCTGATATTTTATACGGTACGCCTGAAGAGATAAAAGCCACATTGGATGCCTTTCACAAGCAATATCAAATTGATGAGTTTATTTTGCATACACCGATTTTAAAGGCATTTGAACGACAGCGATCATTTGAACTATTAAGTCCAGTAAATTTACATTTACAACAACATGAAACAGTAAGTTAAGGAGGATTATTAAACATGGCAAAAAAAATCGATGTAGTTGTATGGTCAAAGCAAGGTTGTAGCTATTGTGATGAAGTTAAAGCCTATTTACAAGGGCAAGGAATTGCTTATAGAACAGTTGATGTTACACATAACGATGCTTTTCGTGACATTCTTGATACAAAGTATGGCGTACGCTATGTGCCAGTAGTAGAAATTGGTTCAAGTGAGGATGGGGTGTACAAAGCCGTTACAGAACTTGGACTTGAACATATTAAGACAGCACTTGCTATTCATTTACCATCGCAAGTTTAGGAAAGGGAGTGATACGATGAGGAAATTAACGTTTTATTTAACATGTGTACTTATGTTATTGTTAACGGCTTGCTCAAGTACAGAAAAATCACAAATAGATAGTAGTAAAGATGCGAAAGCACAAGGTAAAAATAACGTTCAAACAATACTGGTTGGAACAGGTACGCAATTTCCTAATATTTGCTTCCTTGATGATAAGGGGAATTTAACAGGCTACGATGTTGAGCTTGTAAGAGCGATTGATAAAAAGCTACCGGAGTATAATTTTGAATTTAAAACAATGGAATTTTCAAACTTATTACTAAGTTTAGAAACAGGGAAAATTGATTTAATCGCACATCAGATGGAGGTCAATAGTGAACGGGAGGAAAAATTTCTATTTAACAAGGAGCCATATAATGTATTTCCATTACAAGTAACGGTCAATGCGGACAATAATGACATCCAATCGATTGCGGATTTAACAGGCAAAAATGTAAGTGTGTCGCCAACGAGCAACTCTGCTGTTTTTATTGAAAAATATAATAAAGAGCATAATTTAGGGGCAAATATTGTGTATTCCTCTGGATCAGTGGATGTTAATAATCAACTTGCGACAGGCCGTCTTGATGCAATTATTACAACACCATTTGCAGTGAAGTACTATAACGAAAGCAATGAAGCTCAACAAAAAGTAGTGGGTGACGCACTATTAAACTCGAAAGTTTACTTTTTACTAAACAAAGATGAAGTACCTTTACAGGAGCGTATTGATGAGGCGATTAGAGAGCTTAAAACAGAAGGCGTAATTAGCGAGCTCAGTAAAAAGTGGTTAGGTGATGACTATACTGTAGATTTCTAACGCATAGGAGAGGATGAGGGAAGTATGGGCAATGATTTTGACTGGATGCTAATAGCGAATGTACTTCCGATATTGCTTCAATATTTACCCGTAACACTGGAGATATTATTTTTTTCAATTGTTTTTGGCATATTGTTTGGCTTCGTAGCTGCCATACCAAAGCTATTACAAATTCCAATTTTAAAACAAATGGTTACGATTTATATTTCATTTATTCGTGGCACACCTATTTTAATTCAGTTGTTTTTAGTGTTTTACGGTGTACCTGCTCTATTAAAGATGATTCATATTGATGTAACAAGAATGGATGCTATCTATTTTGTCATCATAACGTATACATTCAGTAATGCTGCCTCGTTTGCAGAAATTTTTAGAGCTGCTATTTTAACGATTGACCGTGGGCAATTAGAAGCGGCTTACGTTGTCGGCTTAAATCGAGCGCAAGCATTTTTACGTATTATTTTGCCACAGGCGCTACGTATCGCCTTTCCAAATATAGCGAATACGATGGTTAGCTCGTTAAAGGATACGTCATTGGCATTTTCAATTGGTGTTATGGATATGGTCGGTCGAGGAGAAACGCTGATTGCTTCGACTACAAGAGCATTAGAAATCTATTTGGCACTATCAGTCGTTTATTATGTGATTGTGGTGTTCGCGGAAAAGGTATTGAAACGTAATGAACGCTATCTCAACCGTTATATGAAAGAAGTAGCGATGAGCTAGGGGGAAAGGATAATGACTATCGATGTAGCTTTTATAGGGCAGGCTTTACAGGAAATTTTTAAGGTGTTGCCTTTAACTTTGTTTATGACATTTACACCTGTTTGTTTAGGTATTTTAATTGGCATCATCGTCGCCTTTGTTCGCCTAAAACAACTAAAAATACTAGCACCGTTATTAAATTTTTACGTTTCTTTTTTCAGAGGCACACCGATTATTATGCATATTATGCTTATTTACTTTGGAATACCAATTGTTGTAGATGCAATGGCACAAGCATTGAATTTGGATTTTCAGTCAAATACGATTCCAATTTTATTTTTGGTCTTACTAGCGTTGACGTTAAGTGCAGGGGCTTATGCATCAGAAATTATACGATCCGGTATTTTAGGTGTGCCACAAGGGCAATTAGAAGCGGCGTATGCTGTTGGGCTAACCTTTTCGCAGGCAATGCGACGTTTGATATTACCTCAAGCATTTAGTCAATCCATACCGAATTTTACAAATGTCTTTATTGGATTTTTGCATGCGACCTCTTTGGCATTTTTTGTCTCAATTAAAGAGTTAACAGGCGCAGCGAATATCGTGGCTTCAGTTAATTTAAAGTTTTTAGAGGCATTTATAGCAGTCGGTTTAATCTATTGGGGTGTTTCAATTGTTGTGGAATGGTTTGCTCACCAAATCGAAAAGAGGGTGACGGCTTATAGTAAGGGAGGCATCTAGTTGTGTGCAATAAGAACGCTGTTCAACGCCTGAGTGCTTATCCCGTTTTCAATCGAAAAAGAAGTGAAAGGAGTGTTGTTTATGACAGTAGCACAAATTGTTATTGAACATTTACGACAAGAAGATTATCCAGCTTATTTGGAAGTGCTAGTGGACAGTTATGCGCAGTATGAGAAAGATTACAAAGACCCAGCGCATTGGGCTCAATATTTACAAGATATTCGGTCGTCTGTTGGCAATCCAAATGCAGAGACAATATTAGTTGCAAAGCGTGAGCAGGAAATTGTAGGAGGCTTGCAACTATTTACAAATGCTGAAAAAGCATACGGTCTTCCTGAACTTGGTATTGAGTCAACGATTGTACGCTTATTAGCAGTTCATCCGAAAGGGAGGGGGCAAGGTGTGGCTAAAAAATTATTACAAGAAAGTTTTGCCTTTGCTCGCAAGCGTCAGGATCAATCTCTCTATTTACATTCTGGTGATATTATGCAAGTTGCGATCAACCTCTATTTATCACTCGGTTTTGTCCGAGACGAGTCAAAAGAGTTTTATAAAGGCGATATCTTGGTGAAAAGCTTCCGCTATGATTTGTAACGAATAACCCGCTGAAAAGTAACCAGCGAGTGTTGTTAGATGTTTCAAAAAAATCATTTATGAAGAAGGTTATCTCATCGAAACAATGGTTCCACGTGCACTTGAACAGAGCGTGACATAAGTGCCTGTCACCTTTAATCATATTCAAAACACGACCTTCTCCTTAGTTGGAGGGGTCGTGTTTTTTCTCAATTAATGAAAGTGAAAATTTATCGCTACTACAAGTTGAAAATTTTTCCTGGATTCATAATATTATGTGGGTCAAGTGCTGCCTTAATGCTTTTCATAACAAGTAATGAGGCACCGTGCTCCATTGATTGATATTTCATCTTCCCAATCCCTACACCATGTTCTCCTGTACAAGTTCCACCGCGAAGCAATGCATACTGTACAATATGTTCGTTAAAACGGTCAGCTTGAGCCTGTTCCTGCGCATTCGTTGGGTCTAACATTAATAGAGCATGGAAATTGCCGTCTCCGACATGTCCGACAATGCCTCCTACTAGACCGACAGTATTTAATTGTTCGCGTGCATAGAGTATCGTTTCTGCCAATTTTGAAATCGGTACACAGACGTCAGTTGACATTAGTTTTTTACCAGGGTACGCATGAATATATGCATAGGCTAAAGAATGACGTGCCTCCCACAGCTTATTGCGTGCTGCATTGTCTTGTTCAAATTGGACACTCTTACAGCCGAAATCCTCAAAGATTTCTGTAGCAAATTCAATATCTGCACGCATACCTGCATCGTTGCCGTGGAATTCTAAAAATAGCGTAGGTTTTTCATCATACGTTGTTTCATTATAAATATTCACTTGTGTAATAGAAGCTTCATCGACTAGTTCAACGCGACCAACGGAGATGCCAGCCTGCAATAATGCGGCTACTGCACTGACAGCATCGCCCACTGTTTCAAAGACAGCACGGCCAGCAGTCACGAATTCTGGAATACCGTAAACTTGCAATGTCAGCTCTGTAAAGCATCCTAACGTACCTTCTGAACCAACAAATAAACCGTTCAAATGATAGCCAGAAGAAGATTTCGCTGCTAAGTTGCCCGTATGAATGACAGTTCCGTCAGCAAGTACTACTTCTAAATCCCGTACTTGGTCGCGCATTACACCGTAACGAACTGCTGTCGTACCGCTGGCGTTTGTTGCAGCCATACCACCAAGTGTCGCATCTGCTCCAGGATCTACCGTAAATTGTAGCCCATGTTTTTTAAGTTCTTTATTTAATTGTGCACGTGTCACACCTGGTTGCACTTTCACTAATAAATCTTCTGGACGAATCTCTAAAATTGCATTCATTTCAGAAAAATCGATAGATATCCCTTTTTCAATCGGAATAGCATTGCCTTCTAAACTTGAGCCAACACCAAATGGGACAACGGGTATAAGATTAGCATGTGCGATTTTCATGATGGCACTTACGTCTCCTGTAGAACGTGGGAAGACGACGATATCAGGTAAATTCATCGCATGATGAGATTCGTCTTTGCCATGTAGTTCTCGTACTGTGTCGTTTGTCGACACTTGCTCATCCGATAATACCTCTCTAAGTTGATTTACTAGTAGCTCTATTGCAACAGTCATTCCAATCCCTCCAAACTTTCTGATAAATCTAATTTATCATGCGATTAGTGGAATTGGAATGAAGTGTTCATAAAAAATCAGTGTGCAAATACTTTTTCAAGCTTTTGAACGAATGCATCTTGTTCTTCAGCAGTTGATTGTTGCCACCATTTTTCGAAAAATACACCAAGCCCAGGTAGTAGATGCTCCTCACCACGTGAAATAGCATCTTGCACTATATCCTTAAATTCTGCTGCGGATTGCCCATGTACGTTTGCTGAAATGGCATCTCTTATTTGAAAATTCATCTATTTCGCCTCCTTAGTCATAATGTGTCCAGCGAAAAAAGAAATATGTATTAAATGAAGGTAAAACATATGATTTGTTTAAATACTTCTTATTATTTGTGCTAAATTAAGGCGATTTTTTAAAAGTTTCGTTGATGATTTTTTATAAAAGCGTTTGTCGACGATTTGGTAGCCGCACGTTAAGCTAGTATCACCTAGGAATAATGGACTGTGCACAAGTCGTTAGGAAAGTAATAGTGTCACAAGACAAGCACAAACAACTTCTTTCGCCACAACAGCCATTTGAGGAAATATTAGAATTAGTCCAACCGATGATTACTTCTATTTTATTAAAGTGCCATATTTACAAAGACTTTGCGTATTATCGCCATATTGCAGCAATTGCTGTGTGGAAAGCTTATCAAAAGGCCAATCCATCGAACGGGCAGTTTTCTGCATATATTTATTCAACTGTTAAAGGGGAAATTTTGAAAGAACTGACAAAGAATAAACAATTCCAAGACAACGTGACATTTGTAGCTGACGACAAATTAAACAGTATAAGATGTCAGCAGGAACAGATTAACCGACTAGAGGCTTGTTTATTAGTAGATACAATCATGGGTAATTTAAAAGAGGTAGACCGAAAGATACTGCAACTTTATTACCTAGAAGGCTATACGTATGATGAAATAGCTAAAGAACTATTTCTGTCTGTTGCTGCAGTCAAAAAGAGACGTACAAGACTGATATATAAGCTCCGTAGTCTCTACCGTCGATAAAGAAATTACTACAAAAAGATAGTAAAAGTATGCTAATATCAAAATAAATTGAATATTAGCATACTTTTGCTTGATGCATACAAAGTCTAATAAAAGTGCTATGATTTGTAAGAAGTCTAAGATATATACAATTTCAATGTCTTTGCTATGAATTAATGGGTATATATACCCGTCTATTTAAAATGAGTATAACTTGGTATGGAGGGTTAGTATTGGAAAACGCGCGTAATAATATAGTTATAGACAAAAAGGAGCTTGGATTTAGTGCGATACCGTTGCTACTATTACTACCACTAATCGTTTTTAACCATCAGCTTTTTGCTATTTTTGAAGGTAGCTTTGTTTATTTAAGTTTAATCATGAAAATTTTTATCGTTGTATTTACTATGACCATTGCTATTCATTCATGGTTAATCTTTTCACAGCTATTATCAAATCAAACATTATACATAGGTAGTATATTTTTCGTTGTTGCTTTGTTAGAAATTGCAAACATTGTCTTAGCAGTTTCTCAAAGCCTAGACATAATGTTACTAAGCGTTTGGATACAGATTTTCATGCGCTTTGCTTTAGTAATTGGTGTATTACTAATGCTTGTAAAGCCTAGAAAAAAGTTAACGTTGGCACATCGTAGGATTGCTTATGGCATTGCGGTTTTATCTGTTGCACTGGTACTCATCATGTTGTATAAGGCACAGCCTTTTATTGATGATAGTCCATTAGTGACAACAATACAAAATAGCGCGCAATTATTGACTGCGGTTTTACAAGGTGTTTCAATCTATTTTTTAAGCAAGCATTATAAGGAGGCACCAAAACAAACTGGATGGCTAATGAGTGGGTCTGCTTATTTGATTTTGAGTGATTTGTTATTTGTTTGTAGCTATAACTTCAGTGGTATTTGGATGTTCGCTGCACTCTTTTATCAATTTTTTGCGTATTATATTTTTCTGAAGGCAATTTACTATACGTCAGTTGAAAAGCCCTATCAACAGCTATTAAAAATTAAGCTAGACTTGGAACAATCGCAACAGGAGCTAACTTTTCAAGCTTATCATGATGATATTACCCAACTTCCGAATGAGCGTCTTCTTTTAAAAACATTAAAGGAGAAGCTGCATAAGGATGGTAGGCAACAACAGGCCATTATCTCCATTGAAATTGATCGTCTAGCAACTATTAGTGACTCCTTAGGCATTAGTTATTCCAATAAGATGATGAAACTTGTAGCTGAAAGAATTCAAGCGATGCTACCACCCCATTATTTTGCCACAAAGTTACGGGAGAGCCAGTTTGTCATTTTTATTCATCATGTACAAACAAAAGAAGAATTGATCCAGTTTTGTTTGAATTTAAAAAACGTTATGAATCAGCCGCTGCAAGTACAACTTTTTTCATTAAAAGGCAATGTCAATATTGGCATTGCATTCAATGACGCCAATTGTACGGCTGAACAATTATTGACGCATGCACAGCTAGCGATGCGTGAAGCGAGTCAATTACCGCAACGACTTCTTTTTTACCAACAGCATATGTCAACCGGTGTGGCAGATCGTATTTTATTAGAGCAGGAGTTACATAGGGCGCTCGAGCGACAGGAGTTTTATTTGGTTTATCAGCCACAAATTAACTTGAAAACAGGAAAAATAGAATCAGTCGAGGCGCTAGTGCGCTGGCGTCACCCAGAGCGTGGACTTGTCCCACCTGATACGTTTATCGAGATAGCAGAAGAGTCAGGGCTTATTATTCCTCTGGGAAAATGGATTCTTGAAACAGCATGCTTGCAAGTAAAAGCATGGGAAGCGCAAGGTTTGCCGCCAATGAAAGTTGCCGTTAATTTATCTCTTGGCCAATTATTTCAGCAAGATTTAGTACAAATGGTGAGAGAGATTTTACAACGAAGTAAGTTGGAACCAAGCTATCTTCAATTGGAAATTACAGAAAGTATGACAATGAATATTGATCAAATGACGCAGCTTTTACATGAATTAAAAGCACTAGGGATTCAAATAGCTGTCGATGATTTTGGGACAGGTTACTCGTCTTTGTCGTATTTAAAAGATTTTCCAATCGACTGTTTAAAAATTGATCGTGCTTTCGTACATAATATTCAACATGACCCAAATGATGAAGCGCTTGTATCCATGATCCTTTCAATGGCAAAGCATTTACGGTTAAAAGTTGTCGCTGAGGGGATAGAGGAAATTGCACAACTTGCTTTCCTTGTTGCAGGGGATTGCGATTATATACAAGGTTATTTATTTAGTAAGCCTATTTCAGCTGAACAGCTTGCAACAACGTTTAATGACTTACATATGCATGCAAATGATATTTTAGAGCGTTTTAAATACGGGGAAGAATACAGCATTTAAAAAGATAGTAAATGAAAATGGTAAATCCGCTTTGACTTAATTAGGCTGCAACAAGGTTGCATCTAATTAAGTACAATGCGGATTTTTGGGGAGTCCTTATTTTTTTAATGAACGAGGTATTCTTCTTTCAGTTCTGAAATATTGACTTCAGAGCGTTCTTCTAGCGAGCGTCGTAAATGAACAGTGGCTGTTTTGCGATCATCATGTAGCTTGTCAATCCATATCGAAACGCCATTGTAGCTCACTTCATATTCCGATGGAGAGGCAACAATTTCTTGTGCGCGTTGATACTCCAATTGAATACCCCCTTATTTTTTTTGCTTGTTTTTCGTCACAGCATTAATAAGTTCTGTGAATTCTTGGGAAAACTCTTCTTTTACTTTATCAGGTGCGATTTTTTGGTTTTTTGGTGTCTGTGGTAATGAGCCTTTATTTTGGCTTTTCCCTTGTTTATTATCTCTTCCCATGTGTGCTGTCTCCTTTCAGTTTTGATATTTCTTAATATGGCTTTCAAGTGCTATTTTTATCATGGGAAATACTAGGGAAACGTAAGAAATTCATGAAGGAATGTCAAAAGGTTTGGCCAAGATTCATAAAAGCTTATGAAAGATAGCGTTTCGGGAAATTCTAGTAGTAGTCCTTATTTTTTTATAGAGAAATCATTTTCTAATAGTGCCCAATTTTGAGGGAATGGAAAACCTAAAGCCCAATAGCTCACACCACGAAGATGATACTGCTTGAGTAGATCGAATTTAGCTTGTGCGCTTCTGGCGTCTTCAAACCAAACCTCATGATTTCTTCCTTGCTGATCAACGTAGCGGAAAAATGGTGATTGTGTAGTGCGATCATATTGAATAGTAGCGCCAAATTGTTTGGCTCTTCTAATGGCCTCTTGCGGGCTAAAGGTTTCCGCTTCTTGCCCTTTGACATGAGGAACTAGCCAATCCCGAGCATAAATTTGAAAGCCTAAAAAAATTTTATTAGCGGGTATTACTGTTAGAGCGTATTCTACAACTTTCTTCATTTCATTGATGGGCGAGATGGCCTGTGGAGGTCCAAGGCGATAGCCCCATTCATAGGTCATTAACACAACAAAATCCACAATTTTGCCATGAGCCTCATAATCAAATGCTTCATATGTTGACCCTGCTGGAGAAGACCTTGTTTTTGGAGCAAGTGCAGTTGATACTAAATAACCTTGCGGGTGCAGACGATCAACGGCTAATTGAAGGAATTGGTTGTATAGTTCTCGGTCTGTTGGTAGAACGTTTTCAAAGTCTATGTTTAACACTTTATAGCCTTTATCCTGCATCACAAGTAAGATAGTATCCATCACTTTTACACGTAACTGTTCGTTAGATAAAATAATATGGGCTAAGTTGGAGCCGCTTTCTGTAGACGTAAAATTTGTAATAGTTAGCATTGGTAGGATGTTTTGCGATTGTGCTGCGTCAATCATTGCTTGATCATTAATCGGTTGTAATGTACCGTCTTCCTCTATCATATAAGCAAACGGGCTAAAAAAAGTGAGAAGATGACCGATTGCATGCAATGATTGAACAGCTTCTTCAGGCGGTTGATACGTATAAGCATTTACTTCAATGGTAGGCTTGGCTCTAGGAATAACTAACTGTGAACCGACATAGATCATATTTGGGTTTGTCATGCTATTTTCTTCTACAATTGCTTGAACAGTTGTACCATAGTTGCTAGCGATTTGTGATAATGTTTCGCCAGCTTGTACAGTATGTGTAATGGGCGGAATAATCAGTTTTGTTCCAGGTGATAAAACATTCGGATTCGTAAGGTGATTCATATGAATAATTGATTGCATTGATATGTTATATTGTTTGGCAATCGTCGATAATGTGTCACCTTTTTTGACGATATGCGTTGTGTAAGCAGAAGGAATAACGAGTGATTGTCCGATTATTAATTGATTTGGGTTAGGTAACGCATTTAAATGAGTAATCGTTTGCAGTGGCGCAGCATAACGGTTTGCAATGTGCCATAATGTTTCACCCGCACTAACTACATGTATTAACATTGTTCTCCCCCTAATAGGTTTTGTTAATGCATCATATGAAACAAAATGGATAGCTGATGATGAAATGCCATGTTATTTTTCATTCTTTCCCATTTTAAAATGCATATTTTTTCCTCATTAAATATACATAGTATAGTACATGCACATTGCATTATTGGAGAAAGGGGCTGTATGTTGAAGAAAGTAAAGCTCACAGGAAGAATTGTTAGTCCAGGTGATCCAGATTACGATGAAGCGAGGACAAATAATAACTTAAGTTTGCCAAAATTCCCGAGTAAAGTTGTCTTTTGCCAAAGGACAAAAGATGTCGTGAACGCTTTAAGATGGGTTAGGGAAAATAATGAGGACTTCCGAATAAGGAGTGGGCGTCATAGTTATGAAAATTATTCCTTAATCAATCACGGTCTAGTCATTGATGTGAGTGAAATGAACGACATAACCATTAATTTAGATTATGGAACTGCTCGCATTGAGGCGGGTGCGAACTTAGGGCAAGTATACCGTACATTATGGGAACATGGTATGACAATTCCAGGAGGAACTGAAAGTAGTGTAGGAATTGTGGGTTTAACGCTTGGTGGAGGTATCGGTATGCTTTCTCGTCCTTTTGGGCTTACTTGCGATCAATTAATGGAAATTGAAATGGTTGGAGCGAGTGGCCATCAAGGAGCGGAGCTGATTCGAGCAAATCGGCAGATGAATAGTGATTTATTTTGGGCTAGCTGTGGTGGCGGTGGGGGGAATTTCGGAGTTGTTACAGCACTTACATTTAAGTTACATCCTATAGCGGAAGTGTCTCTTTTCCATATTTCATGGGACTGGGATGATTTTGAGATTGCTTTTGATGCATGGCAAAAATGGGCGCCTTTTACAGATGAACGTTTAACCTCACAAATAGAGTTAAAAGCAAAGGAAGTGGGGGAAGTTGTTGTGCAAGGTATATTTGTTGGCGCACCATCAGAATTAAAAAAGCTGTTACGACCATTAAGAAAAAGCGGGTCACCAACGGATCTATGGATAAAAGAAGTGCCTTATATGAAAGCAGTTCGATTTTTTGATGTTCCGAGTGGTAACCAGCCGGCACTCCGTAAAAGATCAGGTTCCTTTATTGAAAAACCATTTCCGCATGCTGCCATCTTGACTATGAAGCAATTTTTAGCAAATGCACCTAACAGAAATGCGAGCATCTGGCACCAATCGCTTAGAGGTGCTGTTAGTCACATTGCACCAAACCGTACTGCCTATTACTATCGCGATGCTCTTATTGCCCAAGAGTACATCACTTCATGGGAACAAACTCAAGATGAAAAGGAAAATATTCAGTGGGTGGAAGATGTAAGAAGGACATTATCCCCGTTTACAATGGGGGATTATGTGAACTTTCCAGATCAATCGATTGAAAACTGGCCAACTGCATACTATGGACGTAATTTCAGACGGTTGAGAGAAGTGAAAACCAAATACGATCCATTCAATGTATTTCGATTCCAGCAAAGTATTCCTCCGATTCGAAAGTGGCTGTAGTTCCCTTATAAAGTAAAGTTGGAACCTAAGAGAAAAAGTGTTAGATTGAGCGCTTATAATCTAACACTTTTTTGCTATGTTTTAAAGATAAACAGGCGATTTCTCGGTAGCTTGCATGTCCTCCATTTTGTGCTGTTACACAGGGGTTGCCGTTGTAACTAGCTACTAATTTATACGCTTGTAAAAGCGCTATTTTTACAGCAAAAATGGAAAAACACAGAGCCTTTGTTTCAAAATTATTAAAAAATTATGTCACAATGCCTTTTATTATTCATTTCATACTCGTTATTTCCCTTGATAATTATTGAATACATCGTCAAAATGGAGATATTACATATATTTCTAGAGGGAGTAAATGCGATGAAGGATGTAGTTGTACGCAATAATGTGAAAATAATCGGCAAAGGGAAGCAACCAATTTTATTTGCACATGGATTTGGTTGCGATCAAAATATGTGGCGTTATATTACACCTGCATTCGAGGAACACTATCAAATTATTTTATTTGATTATGTTGGTTCAGGTAATTCTGATTTTAATGCCTATCAATCTCAAAAATACCAGTCACTTCAGGGCTACAAGCAGGATGTTTTGGATATCATTGAGACACTTGAACTGCAACAGGTCATTTTTATTGGTCATTCTATTAGTTCAATGATTGGCTTACTAGCCTCCATTGAACGCCCAGATTATTTTGAAAAGCTAATCATGATTGGCCCTTCACCTCGTTATTTAAATGATAGAGATGGCTATGTTGGTGGATTTGAGCTAAGTGACATTATGGAAATATTAGATATGATGGAAATGAACTTTTCGGGTTGGGCTAGTTTTCTAGCGCCTATTGCTATGAATAATCCCGAGTCTCCAAAATTTACAAATGAGCTTGAACAAACATTTAAATCAGCAGACCCAGTCATTGCAAGGGAGTTTGCGGAAGTTACTTTTTTATCGGATCATCGAAGTGACTTATCTAAGGCAAGTATTCCTATTTTAATCATGCAATGTTCGGATGATAGTATCGTTCCGATTGAAGTTGCAGAATATCTACATCAGCATTTAAAAGCTAGCACGTTGCGTTTAATGACAGCAAAAGGCCATTATCCACATATTAGCCATCCGCAAGAAACGATTGACTTAATTACACAATTTCTTTAATGGAAAATGAAAGGATTATTATCAGAAATGGATAAACGATTGAACTATGCACCTTGTGGATTTATTGCCATTACACTTGATGGCATCATGATTGAGGTGAATCAGACCTTTCTGCAGTGGATGGGTTATGAACGGGTGGATATATTACACCAGCATATTGAAATTCTAATGTCCAAGCCTAACAAAATGATTTTTCATTCATTTTTTTACCCGACCATTAATTTGTACGATTATGTGGAAGAATTATTCATCAGTTTAAAGCATGACAATGGTACAGCCATTCCTTTTCTGTTGAACGGTCGGAAGTATGCGGTGGGAGAGGTTGAATGTATTGATTGCGTTTTAGTGCCGATGAAAAAGCGCATTGATTATGAATTAGAATTACGTGCGGCTAAAAAGCAACTAGAGGCGGCTTATTTAGAAAAGGATCAAGCATTAGCAAAATTAAAGCAAATCCATTTGGCAATTGAGCACAAACAAGAAGAGTTATTATCTATGAATGCCACGCTTGTAGAAATTTCCATTACGGATAAGCTAACAGGTTTGAAAAACAGAAGATTTTTTCAAGAAAAGCTTGAAGAACAGCTTGCTATGTTCAGGAAATCGGCGATCCCTTTCTCACTATTAATTTTGGATATCGATCATTTTAAAAGGGTCAATGATACATTCGGACATCAAGTAGGAGATGAGGTGCTTGCCCAATTGGCACAAATTTTAGATGCACAAGCTCGTCCAAGCGATGTAGTAGCGCGCTATGGTGGGGAAGAATTTGTCATCATTTTACCTGATACCAGTGTCGATGATTGTTGGACTATTGCTGAACAACTTCGTCAAACGGTTGAGCAGGCTCAATGGCAGACAGGAAGAATTACGATAAGTATCGGCATTGCCACAGCAACCGATAACGATTCCGATGTGACGATTTTGAAAAAGGCGGATCAGGCTTTATATACTTCGAAAGAGAACGGAAGAAACAAAGTGAGTTTGTTTGAGTGACTGGCACGCAAACAATTCTGACAATTTGCTGTGTTTTACTGGACTATGTAATTTGCGGTTTTCTACTGTATAATAATGAACAGTAAATAGGATAAAGGCGGTACAAACTACGATGAAAAGAATAGAATCTACGCAAAATGCGTTAGTGAAATATTGGAAAAAGCTAGCAACTACGCGAAAAGAGCGTGAACGTTCGGGTGAGTTTTTAGTGGAAGGCTTCCATTTAGTAGAAGAAGCGTTGAAAAACAATAATCAAGTGTTACAGCTAATCGTGCGCGAGGGTGTTGATTTACCGTTGCTATGGCCAATCGACAATGTAGCAATGGTGGAAGTAACAGCAGCTGTAGCAAAAGAATTTGCGGAAACAGAGACCTCTCAAGGAGTTTTTGCAGTATGCAAACAGCTAGCGGTAGAAGAAGATGCAATGGCTTCTTGGCGCAAGGTACTTCTCATCGATGCTGTGCAAGACCCAGGTAATATTGGCACAATGATTCGAACAGCGGATGCGGCTGGTCTGGATGCAGTGATTTTAGGCAAAGGTTGTGCAGATTTATATAACCCAAAAACATTGCGTTCTGCCCAAGGGTCACATTTCCATATTCCCGTAATCCGCGGTGATTTAGAAGATTGGATTGATATGCTTCAGGACAATGGTGTACCTGTATTTGGGACAGCTCTTGATGAGGATGCAGTCGTGTATCATGAAATTCAGCATACTGGTGCATTTGCGATTATGATGGGCAATGAAGGCAGTGGTATTAATCCACAACTATTAGCGATGACAGATCAAAACATTATTATTCCCATTTTCGGACAAGCAGAATCGTTAAATGTCGCTGTTGCAACAGGTATTGTGTTATATGGCTTTGTTAAATAGAAATTGGTGTGTAAATGGAAAGAAATACCGATAAACAAGTGTAAATCGCCGGTAAAGTAAACCTTCCAACAACGCCGATAGAACAATGCTAAAGTCAAGCTTGCACAGATGCCCCTTGATTTGAAGTGGTATCATATTGTATAATCACATTTAAAATGTAATTCTGTATAATGAAATGCTTTGACCAGGAAGTAGTAAAGATTGTGAATGGACGACAGGGAGCGTAGGCCGGAGATTGAGAGCCAGCGCCGAACCAATGCAATTTTGAATTCATCCTGCGAGCAGCTACCGGGACCAGCAAGAAAAGATGCTGTAAAGGTAAGCCGGCTTCAATCGAGTCGTTATGGCAATGAAGTGATTGTGCGCACCAAAAGCGCGCAATAACTAGGGTGGTACCGCGAATATGTCCTCGTCCCTTTTTTGGGGGCGAGGTTTTTTTATGCCATTTGAGCAAGCGGGCATTTATATGATCAAGGAGGTTTTTTACATGGAAGAACAATTAAAGCAGTTAGAACAAGAAGCGCTAGCAAAAATTGAAGCAGCAGCAAATTTAAAAGAATTAAATGATGTGCGTGTCGCTTATTTAGGGAAAAAGGGACCTATCACAGACTTGCTAAAAGGAATGGGGAAATTATCGGCTGAAGAACGTCCAAAAATGGGTGCTTTAGTTAATACAGTTCGTGAAAATGTTACAGCAGTGTTAGAAACAAAAGCAACTGTATTAGAAGAAGCGGCAATTGCCGAAAAATTAGCAAGTGAGTCGATTGATGTCACATTACCAGGGCGTGCTATTAAAGTAGGTAACCGTCATCCTTTAACACGCGTTATTGAAGAAATTGAAGATTTATTTGTCGGCATGGGTTATGAAATTGCTGAAGGCCCAGAAGTGGAAAAGGATTACTATAACTTTGAAGCGTTAAACTTACCAAAAGGTCACCCTGCACGTGATATGCAGGATTCATTCTATATTTCCGAGGAAATATTATTACGTACACATACGTCTCCAGTTCAGGCACGTACAATGGAAGCGAAAAAAGGCGAGTCAATTCGTATTATTTGTCCAGGGAAAGTATTCCGTCGTGATAATGATGATGCAACACACTCTCACCAATTTATGCAAATTGAAGGTTTAGTTATTGGGGAAAATATTCGTATGAGTGATCTGAAAGGGACATTAGATACACTAGCAAAAAAAATGTTCGGTGCTGACCGTGAAATTCGTTTGCGTCCAAGTTTCTTCCCATTCACAGAGCCTTCTGTTGAGATGGATATTTCTTGCTTCAAATGCGGTGGTGCAGGTTGTAACGTATGTAAAGGCACAGGCTGGATTGAGATTTTAGGTGCAGGTATGGTACATCCAAATGTACTTGAAATGGCTGGTTATGATCCGAAGAAAGTTTCTGGTTTCGCATTTGGTATTGGAGCAGAACGTATCGCTATGTTGAAATATGGCGTCGACGATATTCGTCATTTCTATACAAGTGACACACGTTTCTTATCACAATTCGAGCGAACAGAGGCGTAAGGGGGACTATAAATGTTAGTATCATTAGAATGGTTAAAAGATTATGTAAGTACAAAAGGCTTAGCGCCTGAAGAATTAGCAGAAAAAATTACTCGCTCAGGCATTGAAGTAGACGCAGTAATTGACCGTGCAAGCGGTATGGATAAAATTGTAGTCGGCTATGTTGTATCAAAAGAAAAGCACCCTGAAGCCGATAAATTAAATATTTGCCAAGTAGATGTTGGAGAAGAAGTGCCACAACAAATTATTTGTGGAGCGCCAAACGTGGATGCAGGTCAAAAAGTCATTGTTGCTCGCCCAGGTGCACATTTACCAGGTGGCATTAAAATTAAAAAAGCAAAACTACGTGGGCACGAATCGAACGGTATGATTTGTTCATTACAAGAGCTTGGTATTGAAGGGAAAGTAGTACCGAAAGCTTATGCAGAGGGCATTTATGTGTTACCAGCAGATGCAGAGGTGGGCGCTGATGCGCTAGCGCTTTTAGGTCTTCGTGATACAGTGCTTGAGCTTGGTTTAACACCAAACCGCTCAGATGCGCTTTCGATGTTAGGGGTAGCTTATGAGGTTGGTGCTATTCTATCAGAGGAAGTAAAGTACCCAGAAATCGCTTATAGCACATCTTCTGACAAAGCGGAGGATTTACTAAAGCTTCGTGTAGAAGACTTACAAGCGAACCCAATGTACGTAGCGAAAGTTGTAAAAAACGTTAAAATTGCAGAATCACCAATGTGGTTACAGCACCGTTTGATGGCAGCTGGCGTACGTCCTCACAATAATGTAGTCGATGTGACAAACTATATTTTAATGGAATATGGTCAACCACTTCATGCATTTGACTATGATAGCTTAGCAACAGGTGAAATTGTTGTGCGTAAAGCAACAGAAGGTGAAAAAATCACGACTTTAGATGACCAAGAGCGTACATTAAAGGCATCTGATTTAGTGATTACCAATGGCAAAGAGCCAGTGGCAATTGCAGGCGTAATGGGTGGAGCCAATTCGGAAGTAACAGCATCTACAACGACTGTTGTGATTGAATCTGCTTATTTCGATGGCTTAACAGTACGTCAAACTTCACGCAATTTAGGTCTTCGTTCAGATGCATCAGCTCGCTTTGAAAAAGGTGTTGACCCTAACCGTGTTGTGCCTGCAGCTGAACGTGCAGCGGCATTGCTTGCTGAATTAGCTGGCGGTGAAGTGTTAGAAGGCACGTGTATCGTAGATGAATTAGATAAAACACCAGCACGTGTTGTGGTCTCTCCGGATTTTATTAACGAACGTCTTGGCATGAAAATTTCATTAGAAGATATGCTTTCGATTTTAGAGCGTTTGAAATTCGGTGTAGAAGCAGCAAATGGCTTATTAATCATTGATGCACCAACACGTCGTCAAGATATTAAAATCGAAGAAGATATCGTTGAAGAGATTGCACGTTTATATGGCTACGATGAAATCCCTATGACTTTACCAGAAGGTGCCAACCAAGTTGGACAACTGACAGCGTATCAAGCAAATCGTCGCGTTGTACGTAACTTTATGGAAGGTGCGGGGCTTTATCAAGCGGTTACTTACTCATTAACGTCTGAGGCGTTATCACAACGCTTTGCACTAAAAGCGGAGCCCGTAACACGTTTATTAATGCCAATGAGTGAAGAACGTTCAACACTTCGTCAAAGCTTAATTCCACATTTAATCGAAGCGGCGGCATATAATGTAGCACGTAAAGCGGATAGCGTAGCATTATACGAGGTTGGTTCTGTCTTCCTTGGTCAAACAGCAGAGGGCTTACCGTTTGAGGAAGAGCATGTAGCAGCTGTGTTAACAGGTAAATGGTTAGATCATGCTTGGCAAGGTGAGAAAAAAGAAGTTGATTTCTTCGTCTTGAAAGGTATTATCGAGGGTGTTATTGGCAAGCTTGGTTTAACAGAGCGCATGACGTTTGTGAAAGCAGAAGTAGCTGGCTTACATCCTGGTCGTACCGCTAGCATTTTATTAGATGGTGAACAAGTGGGTATTATCGGTGGTTTACATCCTGCGGAGCAAAAAGCATGGGGTGTAAAAGATACGTACGTGATGGAAATGAATCTAGTAGCATTACTACAAGCCAATGCAAGTGAAGCGCCACTTGGCTATAAACCGGTGCCTCGTTTCCCAGCGATGTCTCGTGATATCGCACTTGTTATGAATCGTGCAACAACAGCGGGTGAAGTAGTAACGGTTATTCGTTCGGCAGGAGTGAAACTGTTGAAGGATATTAAAGTGTTCGATGTTTATGAAGGTGAAAAAATGGAGGCAGGTAAAAAATCTGTTGCTTTCTCCCTCACATACTTCGATCCTGAACGCACGTTAACAGATGAAGAAGTTGTTGCTGCGCATAATAAAGTATTGAAAGCCATTGCTACAATTGAAGGAACAGAAGTACGTTAATTTATACTATTAAAAGCTGTCTCGAATACGGAGACAGCGCAGAATGTCGACAAAAGGCATCCAGAGGTTCGCTCTAGATGCCTTTTGTCTTTTTTATATTATTGATGAGCATTACATGAAATAGCTTTGCAAATAGATTCACCTGATTGGAGCAAAGGGTTTACGATGTGCCTGCGGAAAGCGGCCAGCTAGTAGCGAATATCAACAGCAGAAACCCCTATAGATCTATTTTAACTTCCGAGCTTTTTCGGTGTTCGCAAAATGCCATTTTGTAATGGAGCGTAAAAATTCCTCACCTTGTCCACGCCAAATACGTGCTGCTAAGGCATCAACCTTGCTAGATGCACCTTTTTGTAACGCCACGCCAGCAAGCTCACTGAGTCGATCCATTTCTTTTAAGAATGCTGCACGCGCCAAAATGGAAGCGGTGGCAACGGCAACATGTAATTGTTCTGCTTTCGTTGAAAATAGGACGCCATCTCGGACAATTTCACGCTCATTTTTTAAATAATTATAATACACCCCGCGTTCTGCAAACTGGTCAATTAAAATATGTGCAGGTTTTTCGGGCGCCATTTTTGCTAATGTATGTCCAAGTGCCTTATTATGCATCATCGCTTTCATTTTGCCTTGTGAATAGCCCTTTGCTTGTAAAGCATTATATTTTTCATTGCGCAATACGAGTACGCTATGAATACATGCCGCACGTAAATCAGGGGCAATTTTTCGCATATAGTCATCCGTCAGCATTTTAGAATCTTTCACGCCAAGTTCATTAATCAATTCTATTTTTGAAGAAGGAACGTAAACGGCTGCCACTGTTATCGGTCCGAAATAATCCCCAGTTCCTGTTTCGTCAGAGCCTAACACAGACATGGCGGCAAAACCTTCAGGGAGTGTATCTCCTTTTGCACCAACAGTTGAAGCCTTTTGCGTAGCTGATGCCCCAGAGGTTCCCCATCGTGCGGCTTCTCGCTCAGCACCGCCTCCTTGAAACATACATTTTCCTGATTTATACATCGTAATGGCTGTATCAGGCAGTTTTGCAGCGAACACAACACCAGGTGCTTTTCGCTCCACATAATAATTTGCGTAGTAGGACATTACCTCTTTTTGTGCAGTTGTTGAAATTAAAAGTACAATATTTGACATTAAACCGTTCCTTTCTATCCTCATTGTTCACAATTTTATACCTTTCATGGTATGATAATATATAGCTTTTTTGTATGGACGTTGCTCATAACGAATAACACCGTGAGCAAAAAGATTTTACTGGAGGGTGCGACTATGGAAAATCAAGAAAAGAATAAAATTTCTGTGGAAATATATGGTCATACATATAAAATGGTCGGCTCCGAATCCATTGGACATATGCGACTTGTCGCTTCTATTGTTGATGACCGTATGCGCGAAATGAATTTACATAATCCCTCACTTGATAGCACAAAGCTTGCCGTCCTTACAGCCGTAAATACGGTGCACGATTATTTACTCTTAAAAGAGCAAATAGAATTACTAGAAGAAGAATTGAAAAAATTAAAGGGTTGAAGTAAATGCTAGATTTAATTATATTAGTAGTTCTATTAGGTGGACTGCTAGTGGGGGCAAAACGTGGCTTCATTGTACAAATGATGCATATAGTTAGCTTTGTTGTTGCCCTAATTGTTGCGTATATTTATTATAAGCCATTAGCACAGAAATTTGTGTTTTGGGTGCCATATCCAGGTGTTACAGATTCGGGAAGCCTTGGAGTTGTCATTGACAGCTTAGATTTAGACCGAACATTTTATCGTGTCATTGCGTTTGCGGTTATTTTCTTTGCAGTAAAGATTGCCTTGCAAATTGTGGCATCCATCTTTGATTTCATTGCTTATTTACCAGTGTTAAGTACGGTCAATCGCTGGCTTGGTGCACTGCTTGGCATGATTGAAAATTATTTAATTTTATTTATTGTATTGTATGTTTTGGCATTAGTACCGATTGATTTTATTCAGAATTTAATGTCGAAGTCGTTCATATCAGGCCTTATTTTGGAACATACGCCGATCATTACAAAGATGTTCCAAAATTGGTGGTATATTTATCTCCATGCTTCCTAATAAAATTTGGCATCTACGCATGGAAAATTGAATGTAGTATTCACTCATTTGTCCGTAGAAATCTGCTAAATGGCGAAATTTCTGTTAAGGGCGTAGCTGTTTTGTGCACAAGCAGATTGTAAATTTTGTTGAATGTTGATTGCCTATCGCAATGTAAGCTAAAACAAAGTTGCGCAAAAGCCGTAATGAATAGGCAATAGTAAATGATGCACTTCTCTCGGACCAGAGGGAAGTGTTTTTACGATAGGGGGAATTCTAAATGAACAAAAAAACAATTATTCGTACGTTAGAAAAAATTGCATTATATATGGAGTTACAAGGTGAAAATCCGTTTAAAGTATCCGCATTCCGCAAAGCTGCAGCAGCATTAGAAGGTGATGAGCGCTCGCTTAGTGAGATGGAGGATGTAACAAAGCTTAAAGGAATCGGTAAAGGTACAGCCGCTGTTATTGAAGACTTAATCGTGACAGGTGAATCGAGTCTGCTTAAAGAATTACAAGATATTGTACCGAAAGGATTACTGCCATTACTGAAGTTACCAGGCTTAGGTGGCAAAAAGATTGCGAAGCTTCACCAAGAGCTAGGCATAGACTCTGCTGAAAGCTTACAAGCTGCATGTGAAGCGGGTAAAGTGCGCGAGCTAGCAGGCTTTGCCGCCAAAACAGAAGAAAAGATTTTAAAGGAACTAGCTAATTTTGCTAATCGTTCAGAACGTTTGCCAATTTGGCAGCTTGAGCCTGTCGTTTTACAAATTGAAGCACTTCTCGGTAGTATGGAGGAAGTGACGCGTTTTTCCGTAGCAGGCAGTTTCCGTCGTGCATCTGAAACAAGTAAAGATATTGATTTCATTGTTGTAACTGAAGCAATAGAGACAGTACGAGAAAAAATATTGAGTGCACTCGCTATTCAAGAGGTAGTGGCAGCAGGAGATACAAAAATTTCCGTTATTTTAGATTTAGATGATGCTGTAAGTGTTGATTTTCGATTAGTAAAGGATGTTGAGTATGCCACAGCCTTGCACCATTTTACAGGTTCAAAAGAGCATAACGTTCGCATGCGCCAACTTGCCAAAACACGTGGGGAAAAAATTAGTGAGTATGGTGTAGAGCAAGCAGATGGTTCTGTGCTGACATTTGCAGACGAAGCGGCATTTTTTGCCCATTTTGATTTGCCATTTATCCCCCCTAGCTTACGAACAGGGTCAACAGAGTTTGACCGGCAAAGTGAAGTCAAGGATTTAGTTAAGCTAGAGGATATTGTCGCTGATTTGCATATGCATACAACATGGTCAGATGGCGCGTACTCTGTGGCTGAAATGGGTGAAGCGCTAATTTCCCGTGGTTATCAATATAGTGTTATTACCGATCACTCACAATATTTAAAAGTGGCGAATGGTTTGACACCTGCACGATTAGTGAAGCAACGAGCTGAAATTGACGCTTTTAACGAAGCGCATCCTGACTTTTATTTATATGCAGGCACAGAAATGGATATTTTACCAGATGGTTCGTTAGATTTTGACGATGAAGTACTGCGGAAATTGGATTTCGTGATTGCCTCCATTCATTCGAGTTTTACACAGTCACAGGATAAAATAATGGCGCGATTACATACCGCAATGCAAAATCCGTATGTACATATGATTGCTCATCCAACGGGGCGCATTATTGAAGACCGGGCTGGTTATAATCCAAATATCGCGCAGTTGATTGAATGGGCAAAGGAATATGGTAAAATTTTAGAGTTGAACGCCAATCCCTATCGTTTAGATTTATGCGTTGAGCATTTAGAAATGGCTGTTGCAGCAGGTGTACCAGTAGCGATTAATACCGATGCGCATGATATCGCGCATTTACGTTTTATGGATATTGGTGTGCGCTATGCAAATAGGGCATGGCTGAAAAAAGATATGATTGTCAATACATGGACGCGCGAACAGTTCGAGTCGTTCATTCGACGAAATAAATAGGTTGAGGAGGTGTTCTCAGTGATCGCAGACCGCGCATTGAAAACACTAGAATATGATAAGGTACGTCAACAAGTGGCTACATACTGTACTTCTTCAATCGGCAAATCAGCCATTGATGAACTTGTGCCACAAACAGACTTTGAAAAAGTCGTTCAGTTGTTAGAAGAAATGGATGAAGGGCTTTCCATTTTACGTGTAAAAGGCAATGTGCCAATGGGTGGTATTTTCGATGTACGACCAGCAGCAAGACGTGCCCAAATCGGAGGCATGCTTTCAGCGATGGAATTAATGGAAGTGTCTAGTACGATTCGAGCTAGCCGTATACTGCGTAATTTCTTAGAAGATTTAGAGTCAGATGAAATTATTGAAATCCCTCATTTTATCGCTAAAAAGGAAATGATGCCTGTATTAACAGGTTTACAGCATGAAATTAATAACTGTATTGATGATAATGGGGCTGTTTTAGATTCTGCAAGTCAAACGTTGCGCTCCATTCGCCAGTCTCTACGAGCAGAAGAGGCTAAAGTGCGTTCAAAGCTAGAGAGCTTAACACGAGGAAGTAATGCAGCTAAAATGCTTTCAGATGCAATTGTAACGATTCGTAACGACCGTTATGTGATTCCAGTTAAACAAGAATATCGCTATCACTATGGCGGCATTGTGCATGACCAATCATCGTCTGGTCAAACGTTATTTATCGAACCAGATTCAGTTGTACAAGCGAATAATGAAATACACCGTCTCAAAATGAAAGAGCAAGTTGAAATTGAGCGCATTTTGCTTGCTTTAAGTGCGATGGTTGAAGAAGTGGCACCTGATGTATTTAATTTAGTAAAACTATTAGGCGAGATTGACGTTATTTTGGCAAAGGGTAAATATGGCCAAGCCAATAAATGTACGATGCCTAAAATGAACAAGGATGGTTATATTCGACTTGTGCGCGCACGCCATCCGCTATTACCTATCGAAACGGCGGTTGCCAATGACATCGAATTTGGCAAAGATATTACGGCTATTGTAATTACAGGACCCAACACGGGTGGTAAAACCGTGACGTTAAAAACAGTGGGTCTTTGTACATTAATGGCACAAGCAGGCTTACCGGTGCCGGCATTAGACGGTTCAGAGCTAGCGGTATTTGAGCAACTTTTTGCTGATATTGGTGATGAGCAATCGATTGAACAATCGCTTTCAACATTTTCATCACATATGGTGAACATTGTCGACATTTTACAGCAATTTGATCACGAATCACTTGTGCTATTCGATGAATTAGGCGCCGGAACGGATCCACAAGAAGGGGCTGCCTTAGCGATTTCTATTTTAGATGAAGTACATGGTCGCGGCGCTCGTGTTATGGCTACGACGCACTATCCTGAATTAAAAGCATACGGCTATAATCGCCCTGGTGTTGCCAATGCAAGTGTGGAATTCGATATTGAAACGTTGAGTCCAACTTATCGCTTACTTATTGGTGTACCAGGTCGCTCCAATGCTTTTGAAATTTCTAGTCGTCTCGGTTTACCAGAGTCCATTATTGATCGTGCCAAAAACTTCACAGGAACGGATCGACATGAGGTGGAATCCATGATTGCGTCCTTAGAAGCAACACGACGCCAATCAGAGGACGATGCAGAGCGTTCCCATGATTTACTACTAGAGTCCGAAGCACTTCGTAAAGAGCTTCAGGACAAGCTTCAAGCTTACGAAGAACGCAAAGAAGCTCTTGACAAAAAAGCGAAGGAAAAAGCGCGCAAAATTGTCGAAGAAGCAAAACGAGAAGCAGAAACGATTATTTCAGAGCTTCGAGAAATGCGTAAAAACGCTGATCAAGTAGTGAAAGAGCATGAGCTGATTGAGGCGCGGAAACGATTGGAAGAAGCCACTCCGCTTGAGCATAACAAAGTATTGAAAAAAGCGGCTCAAGTCAAGGCGCGTGCACAAAACTTGGTTGTCGGTGATGAGGTAAAGGTGTTAAGCTATGGTCAACGAGGTACGTTGCTTGAAAAAGTATCTGATGTTGAATGGGTTGTACAAATGGGCATTTTAAAGATGAAAATTGCCGATACCGATCTTGAATACATTAAACCAGAGAAAGCGCCTATACAACGAGTTGCGGGTGTGAAAAATCGAGATAGCCATGTGAAATTAGAGTTAGATTTACGTGGGGAGCGCTATGAGGATGCATTAATACGCACTGAAAAATATATAGATGATGCGCTACTTGCAAACTATGGTCGAGTGTCGATTATCCACGGTGTTGGGACCGGAGCATTACGTCAGGGCATTCAAAGTTACCTGAAAAAACATAAACGGGTGAAATCCTTCCGTTTTGGAGAAGCAGGCGAAGGTGGATTTGGCGTCACTGTTGTGGAATTGAAATAAGCTGTAAAGGGGACGGAGAAAATGCTAAATTCTAGCTTTTGGCGATATCCAATTATCGAAACGGCAGGATATTTTAGTGTTGTTGTGTTATGTTTAGTCGTTTCGATGGCATTGTTCGAAGTCGTTACGAAATATAAAAACTGGGAAGAAATAAAAAATGGTAATGTAGCTGTGGCGCTTGCAACGGGCGGTAAAATATTAGGTATTTGTAATATTTTTCGTTATTCGATTGCTCGCCATAGCACGCTGAGTGAAATGATTGGTTGGGGACTATTTGGCTTCACGTTACTAATTGTGGCATATTTCTTATTTGAATTTATGACCCCTCGTTTTAACGTAGATCAAGAAATTGCTAACGACAATCGCTCAGTTGGCTTTATTTCCTTTACGATTTCAGTCGGTTTATCGTTTGTTATTGGGGCAAGTATTGCATAGGAGTGTTATAGGATGGAAAAATTAGCGAAAGTTCTAATCGTAGTCTGTATCGCATTTTTGGCAGTCGGTGTCTACTATATGTTGACCATATAATGATACGAGGGATTTAACTGTAGGTAAACTTGGATTTCTAAGTTTATCTACAGTTTTTTTGTCTAGAAATCTGTAGGGTCGCCATGAAAAGTAGGTCAAATGCCACGAAAAGGGCGGGAATCGTCACGAAATCGGTAGCCATTGCACGCTGATGAAAATTGCCTTTTTAAAAATTTTTCTAATATAGAAATATAATGGCCATCAGTTGCATAAAAAACAAAACAATGAATGAGTATTCATAATGATATCAACGGAAAGGACATTAAGGAGTAGTAATATAAATGTTGTTAAATGCATAATAATTAATCGAAAATGCATTTATTTTCTATTTTGCGTTTGAAAGTACATTCCTTTTTCATTATAATTAAAATAAGAATTTACAAAGTTTGGGACAAAGGGGAGAGGACGTATGACAGCAAAACCATGGCTAGCAAATTATCCTGAAGAAGTACCACCGTCTTTAACGTTTGAGGAAATTCCTGTGCAAGAGTTTTTAACGCGTGCCTATAAAAAGAAGCCATCGAAAGTGGCAATTCATTTCATGGGTAAGGATTTGACGTACACCGAGTTATATGAATCTGCACTTAAGTTTGCAAACTACTTACAAGCACTTGGCGTGGAAAAAGGAGATCGTGTAGCGATTATGCTACCAAACACGCCACAAAGTGTAATCGCTTACTACGGGGCAATGTATGCCGGCGCAGTCGTAGTACAGACAAATCCACTTTACACTGAACGAGAATTGCAGTACCAAATGGCCGACTCTGGTGCGAAGGTAATTTTAGTAATGGATATTTTGTATCCACGTGTCATGAAAATCATGAAAGAAACAGACCTTGAAAATGTCATTGTAACAGCTATTAAAGATTACTTACCATTTCCGAAAAATTTAGTATATCCTTTTATTCAAAAAAAGCAGTACGGTTTTAGTGTGAAAGTGGAGCATAGCGGACAAAATCATTTATTTACAGAAATAATGAAGTCCTCACCTGTAAAAATGATCAATCTGCCGTTTGATTTTGAAGAAGATTTAGCATTGCTTCAATATACAGGAGGGACGACAGGGTACCCGAAAGGCGTTATGTTAACGCATAAAAACTTAATTGCCAATACGACAATGTGCGATGCCTGGATGTATAAATGCGTACATGGCGAAGAAACAATTATGGGTATTCTTCCATTTTTCCATGTCTATGGTATGACAACGGTAATGCTACTATCTGTGTTTACCCAAAATAGAATGGTATTGTTGCCGAAGTTTGATGCTGAAACAGCTTTAAAAACAATTGATAAGCAAAAGCCAACATTGTTCCCTGGTGCACCGACATTATATATTGGTTTACTAAATCATCCAGATATTGCGAAGTATGATTTATCGTCTATTAAAGCATGTTTAAGTGGTTCCGCTTCACTGCCTGTAGAAGTACAGGAACAATTTGAGGCCGTAACAGGTGGGAAGCTTGTGGAAGGTTATGGCTTAACTGAAACCTCTCCCGTAACGCACGCAACACCCATTTGGGGTAACCGGGTTATCGGTTCAGTAGGTTTACCGTGGCCGAATACCGACTCTGTCATTTTACGTACGGGGGATACAGAACAACTTGCTGTCGGTGAAGTAGGTGAAATTGCTGTCAAAGGTCCACAGGTTATGAAGGGCTATTGGAATCGTCCAGAAGATACGGCTGCAACTTTTGCAGATGGCTGGTTTTTAACAGGAGACCTTGGCTATATGGATGAGAAAGGTTACTTCTATGTGGTGGACAGGAAAAAGGATTTAATTATTGCAGGTGGCTTTAATATTTATCCTCGTGAAGTCGAAGAAGTTTTGTATGAACGGGAAGAAATTCAAGAATGCGTTGTAGCAGGTATTCCTGATCCGTATCGAGGAGAAACAGTAAAAGCATATATTGTATTAAAAGAAGGATATTCGATTACTGAAGACGAATTAAATAAATACTGTCGTCAGCACTTGGCTGCTTTTAAAGTGCCACGCATTTATGAATTCCGAGATGAACTACCAAAAACAGCTGTTGGAAAAATTTTGCGTCGTTCCTTAGTGGATGAAGAAAAAACAAAATTAGCGAATAAAGAAGCAAAATAACTACGTGTGAAAGTATTGACAAGCGCGAGTGTAAAATATAATATGAAAATATGAATGAATAACCATTCATATTTTCATATTTTTTTGTTTCTATTGACCACGCCGTATTTAGCTAGGATGGACCGCTCAAATTTTTGTATCGGGAACTTCAGCACTTATTAGTACTGATTGGCAAATAAGCAAAGTGCCACAGATGGAGATGGGCGTGCGTATGTTTTTTAGGTGGTGATATAAAGATGAAACGAGATAAGCCAAAATATAAGCAAATTATTGATGCAGCTGTCTTCGTTATTGCAGAAAATGGGTATCACCAAGCGCAAGTATCGAAGATCGCAAAACAAGCTGGGGTGGCTGACGGAACGATCTATTTATATTTTAAAAATAAAGAAGATATATTAATTTCTGTCTTTAATGAAAAAATGGCTGTTTTTGTAGAGTCATTACAAGATATAATAGAAAATGGAAGCACGTCGAAAGACAAACTTTCACGCATGATTGAAAATCATTTTAATGTTCTAGCTACAGATCGATCATTAGCGACTGTGACTCAATTAGAACTTCGTCAATCAAATAAAGATTTACGTCAAAAGATCAATGCAGTATTAAGAGATTACTTGCAATTGCTTGATCAGATTCTAATTGAAGGTATGGTTACTGGTGAGTTCAATCAAACGATGGATGTACGTTTGGCACGTCAAATGGTATTTGGCACAATTGACGAAACGATTACATCGTGGGTGATGAATGACTATCGATATGATTTGATAGAACAGGTTCCGAAAGTTCAGGCATTAATCCTGAACGGCATTAAAGCTTAAAAGGATGTGGAGAAATGGAATTTCTAAGTTGGAAAGTAGAAGATGGAGTAGCAATTATTACGATTGCACGTCCTCCAGCAAACGCATTATCTCGTGGAATCATTGCAGAAGTAGATGCTGTGCTAGATGCCGTAGAAAACGATGACGCTGTACGTGTCCTTGTACTTCATGGTGAAGGCCGTTTCTTCTCAGCGGGTGCAGACATTAAGGAATTTACTGAAGTAGAGTCTGGAGATGAATTTACGAAGCTTGCAGGCAATGGGCAACAAGTATTTGAACGTGTTGAAACGTTCTCTAAACCTGTTATTGCAGCAATCCACGGTGCGGCACTTGGCGGTGGTCTAGAACTAGCAATGAGTTGCCATATGCGCTTTGTAACAGAATCTGCGAAATTAGGGTTGCCAGAATTACAACTAGGTCTTATTCCAGGCTTTGGTGGCACACAACGTTTACCGCGTTATGTGGGGGTAGCAAAAGCAGCGGAAATGATGTTTACAAGCGAACCTATTTCAGGGGCAGAAGCTGTGCAGTGGGGCTTAGCGAACCGTGCATTTACCGATGAATCATTACTTGAGGAAACACTAAAGGTTGCTAAAAAAATTGCTAAAAAGAGCCCAATCGCTTTGAAAGAAGCCATTCAAGCATTGCAATATGCGAAGCCGGCTTCATTCTATGAAGGTATGGAGGCAGAAGCTAAATCCTTTGGTACGGTTTTTGTATCAGCAGATGCTAAAGAAGGTATTCAAGCATTTATCGAAAAACGCGAGCCTGTGTTTACTGGCAAATAGTTTTCCATCAGTGTAGGTAACGACTGAAAGGGGAGTTTATCTACGTTGAAAATATATAATATTTACAAGTTTACTTGGAAATCAAAAAACGTTGCAGGGGGTATGAATATATGAATATTTTTGCATTAATTAAACGTACGTTTGATACAGAAGAAAAAATCGTTGTGTCAGGTGGTAAAATCCAAGAGGATGGCGCTGAATTCATTATTAATCCTTATGATGAATATGCAATTGAGGAAGCAATCCAAGTTCGTGACGCAGCTGGTGGTAAAGTAACAGTTGTGACAATTGGTGGCGAAGATGCGGAGAAACAATTACGTACAGCGTTAGCAATGGGTGCTGACGAAGCGGTTCTTATTAATACAGAAGATGATCTAGATGAATTAGATCAAAATGCAGCTGCTTACATTTTAGCTGAGTACTTAAAAGATAAAGAGGCGGACTTAATTTTAACAGGCAATGTGGCAATTGACGGTGGTTCTGGTCAAGTAGGTCCACGCGTTGCTGATTTATTGGGCATTAACTATGTAACAACAATTACAAATCTTGAAATCGATGGCACATCTGCAAAAATCGTGCGCGATATCGAAGGGGATTCAGAAGTAATTGAAACATCTTTACCACTTTTAGTAACTGCTCAACAAGGTTTAAATGAGCCGCGTTACCCATCATTACCAGGCATCATGAAAGCGAAGAAGAAACCGCTTGCAGAGCTTGAATTAGATGATTTAGATATCGATGAAGATGATGTTGAAGTAAAAGTAGAAACGGTGGATATTTACTTGCCAGCTCAAAAAGCAGCAGGTCGTATTTTAGAAGGCGAACTTTCTGCTCAAGCAAAAGAGCTAGTCAACTTACTTCATTCAGAAGCGAAAGTAGTTTAAGTCATTTGTTAACGCAAATCGAATCTTAAAGGGTAACGGAGGGAATATACTATGTCAAAAAAAGTATTAGTATTAGGTGAAGTTCGTGAAGGAAGCTTACGTAATGTATCTTTCGAGGCAATTGCAGCAGCAAAACAAATCGCTGATGGCGGCGAAGTTGTAGGGGTACTTTTAGGAGATGCGGTTGCAGGGTTAGCAAGTGTATTATTCGAGTATGGGGCAGATCGTGTTGTGACAGTGGAGCATCCGCATTTAAAACAATATACATCAGATGGCTATGGACAAGCTTTATTAGCTGTTATCGAGCAAGAAAATCCAACAGGCATCGTATTTGGTCATACAGCTAATGGTAAAGATTTATCGCCTAAAATTGCGAGTAAATTACAAGCAGGACTTGTTTCTGACGTCACTTCTATTGAAGGTGCCGGTGACGATGCAGTATTCATCCGTCCAATTTATTCGGGTAAGGCTTTTGAAAAGGTAAAAGTAAAAGATGGCGTAGTGTTAGTTTCAATCCGTCCAAATAATATTGCACCTTTAGAAAAAGCACCAGGTAAAACAGGTGATGTATCATCTATTACAGTTGATATTACAAATTTACGTTCAATCATTAAAGAGGTCGTACGTAAATCTTCAGAAGGCGTAGATCTTTCAGAAGCTAAAGTGGTAGTAGCAGGTGGTCGTGGTGTTAAATCAGAGGAAGGCTTCGAACCGCTAAAAGAATTAGCAGATTTACTTGGTGGTGCAGTTGGTGCATCTCGTGGAGCATGCGATGCTGAGTATTGTGATTATTCATTACAAATCGGTCAAACAGGTAAGGTTGTGACACCAGACCTTTACATCGCAGCAGGTATTTCTGGGGCTATCCAACATTTAGCGGGTATGTCAAACTCAAAAGTCATTGTAGCGATTAATAAAGATCCTGAGGCAAATATCTTTAAAGTAGCAGACTACGGTATCGTAGGCGATTTATTCGAAGTGATTCCATTGCTAATTGAAGAATTTAAAGCGTTAAAAGTGAACGCATAAGCTAGGGGTCTTCCCTAGCTTTTTTAATGCTTGAGAGAAGAAAAAATGGGGAATAGTAAAATAGGGGAACAGGATGCCGATTGTACGTAAAGCCTAAATTAGACATTGCAGGCAGATTGTTCGCTCAACATAAATTAACCATGCTATACTACAAACATAGTAAGTTTAAGGAGGATTTCAAATGGCAATTGTACATGCAACAGATGCGACGTTCCAAGATGATATTAAAGAAGGCTTAGTATTAGTCGACTTTTGGGCTGCTTGGTGTGGACCATGTAAAATGATTGGACCAGTTCTTGAAGAAATGGATGCTGCGGGTAGTGCTGCTAAAATCGTCAAAGTTGACGTAGATAACAACCAAGGTACTGCTGCACAATACCAAATCATGTCTATTCCTTCACTGCTTTTATTCAAAAATGGTGAATTAGTAGACAAAACTGTTGGTTTCCAACCAAAAGAAGCATTAGAAGCTTTCATCGCAAAACATGCTTAATTTGTAAAAAAAAGAGCTGAGCCATCTTTGGAACTGACCCCAATAGGTATAGACAAATAAAAAAAGCATCTTCGATTGAAATTCGGGTATAGATACTTAAATTTCAATTTGGAGGTGTTTTTTCTATGGGAACAAGAGTGAGTTATCCCTATGAAGTAAAAATGAAAGCGATTAAGATGCGATTAGCGGGTGTACCTGTCAAACAGATTCTATTGGAATTAAATATACGCCATAAAACACAGGTCGAAACATGGGTGCGTTGGTATAGAAATGGTGAAGTCAATCGTTTGAAACAACCTGTAGGCAAACAATATATCTTTAATAAGGGTCCTGAACCGGACAATGAACAAACGAAATTAGCATTGGAAAACCGTTATTTAAAGCAACAAATTGAGGTGCTAAAAAAGTACGCAGAGTTGGAGAGGAAGTGGTTGGAGAAGTAGCAGTACAGTTAGTTGCGTCACTAAGAAGCATGATGTCTGTAAAGGACATTTGTAAACACTTTGGGATTGCACGATCTACCTACTATCGTTGGAAACAGGCATCAACCGATGCAAGGTCTCGTCAAGCAATAGAGAGACGTATCGGTGAACTCTGTCGAGCAAATAAATTTCGCTATGGCTACAGAAAAATTACAGCACTCTTACGTCAAGAAATGTGCGTCAATCATAAAGTGGTTCAACGTATCATGCAAAAATATGGTTGGCAATGTCGCGTGAAAGTGAAAAAACGGAAACGAACAGGACAACCTTATGCAATCGCAGCAAATTTATTAAATCGCGATTTTGAAGCCACCGCACCGTTACAGAAGCTCGTAACTGATATTACTTACTTGCCATTTGGTCAAAAACAGTTGTATCTTTCAAGTATTCAAGATTTATATAATGGTGAAATTATTGCCTATTCGATTGGAGACTGCCAAGATACTGATTTTGTGCTGGATACATTAGCTCAACTTCATCATTTGCCCGAAGGGTGTACGTTGCACAGTGACCAAGGGGCGGTATACACATCGTATGATTATCAACAGGCCGTAAAAGCAAAAGGCATTACCATGAGCATGTCCCGTAAAGGTACGCCCGCTGATAATGCCCCAATCGAATCGTTTCATTCTGTGTTAAAGTCTGAAACATTCTACTTAGACAATTTGAACAGTACTACGACGGCCATCGTAGAACAAACTGTCAAAGACTATATAAACTATTATAACAATAACCGAATTCAAACGAAACTAAACAACCAGTCGCCGGTTCAATACCGACAACTGGTTGGGTAATGCTTTTTTGATTACTGTCTTATATATCGGGGTCAGTCCCTTTAGATGTGCTCGGCTTTTTTTCGTTATATAATAAAAGAGAAGCAACCGTTAAATGGTGATATTTGATATCCGTTTAGGCATCGCAAATGGCACTTTTATTTAGCATCAAAAAAAGGGGGGCAGGTAGGCGATGAATGATTTAATTAAACGAAAGCTTGATATTTTACCAGATCAGCCTGGCTGCTATTTGATGAAAGATCGACAAGGGACAATTATTTATGTAGGTAAGGCAAAGGTGCTAAAAAATCGAGTGCGCTCCTATTTTACAGGAACACACGAAGGCAAAACACAACGCCTTGTTGGCGAAATTGAAGATTTTGAGTATATTGTGACTTCATCTAATTTGGAGGCACTTATTTTAGAGTTGAACCTTATAAAGCTACACGATCCTAAATACAATATCATGCTTACGGATGATAAAACATATCCGTATTTAAAAATTACGAACGAGAAACATCCACGACTTATTACAACACGTAAAGTAAAAAAAGATAAGGCAAAATATTTTGGTCCTTATCCAAATGCGTATGCAGCAAGTGAGACGAAAAAGCTGCTGGATAGACTTTATCCGCTGCGAAAATGTGTGCAATTACCAACCAAGGTTTGCTTGTACTATCATATGGGACAGTGCTTAGCTCCATGTGTAAAGGATATTGATGCTCACATCTATCACGATATGATTGAAGATATGACGAAGTTCTTAAATGGCGGCGTTGAGGTAGTAAAAAAAGAACTTGAGGACAAGATGCTAGTCGCGGCAGAGCAACTAGAATTCGAGCGAGCAAAGGAGTTCCGCGATCAAATTGCACATATTGAGACGGTTATGCAAAAACAAAAAATCGTGTCTAGTGATACGACCAACCGCGATGTCTTTGGTTATGCGGTTGAAAAAGGTTGGATGTGTGTGCAAGTGTTTTTCGTTCGTCAAGGCAAGTTAATTGAACGGGATGTCTCCATTTTCCCAATTTATCAGGACGTGGAGGAAGAATTTTTAACGTTTGTCGGACGCTTTTATGAAAAGCTAGAGCATATTAAACCGAAAGAAATTTTCATTCCACAGGCTATTGATGCGGCAATTTTAACCGAATTATTAGGGGTTAAAGTACTGACACCGAAGCGAGGGCAAAAGAAAGAGCTAGTTGATTTGGCTATGAAAAATGCGGAAATTGCTGTGGCTGCTAAATTCCAATTGATTGAGCGACAAGAAGAACGTACAATTGGCGCATGCGAGGCACTAGGCGAAGCAATGGGCATTTCAGCACCATTGCGCATTGAAGCATTCGATAATAGCCATATGCATGGTACGGATGCGGTATCAGCAATGGTTGTTTTTATTGATGGTAAACCGGCAAAGAAAGAATATCGTAAATACAAAACACGAACAGCCGCAAAACATGACGATTACGGGGCAATGCAGGAAGTGATACGCCGCCGTTACACGAGGGTATTAAAAGAAGGCTTGCCATTGCCCGATTTAGTGCTAATAGATGGCGGTAAAGGACAGATGGAAGTGGCACGAGAAGTGTTGGAAGATGAACTTGGTCTTGTTATTCCAATCGCTGGTTTAGCAAAAGATGATAAGCATAATACATCTCAGCTCTTGTTCGGTGATCCGCCTGATGTTATCGCATTAAAACGAACGAGTGATGGCTTTTATTTACTTCAACGTATTCAGGATGAAGTACACCGTTTTGCTATTACATTCCTACGGCAACAACATGAAAAAAATGCGATTCAATCTGTACTCGATGGCATTGAAGGTGTTGGACCGAAACGAAAGCAACAGCTATTGAAGCATTTTGGCTCAGTTAAAAAGATTCGTGAGGCGAGTGAGCTTGCCCTTCAAGAAGCAGGAATGCCTGCAAACTTAGCGAACATTATTTACACTTATTTTCAGCAGCAGACGTTGTCAAAGGATTAGACATATGCTAATGTTGGAATAGAACATAACAATGGTAATACCATTATGTTCTAACAATCCTTGTATGAACGATTGTGCAATAAAGCATAATAACGAAGTATTTTCATAAAAGGTAAAATTACATTTCACTATTTTAAGTGATGATAGAGGTGCAAGGTTCAATAGTAGCACATCGAAGGATGGACAAATCCAGTGATGATGTGTGAAAGGGGAGCTTGCCGAAGTGAAGTATCGTTGTTCCGATACTTTGCTGGTTTTGCATTTAACAGATGTAGGACTGTCGAATCTTGACGTTTCGGAGAGCTATCACACATGCGCAAGCTATTTTATTGTACATGTTGCAGGCAGCTTTCACGTTATGTGATGGCTGCCTTTTTGCTGTTCTAGAAACGAATCTAAAAAAGGAGAATGATGAAAATGGCAAGTATTGTATTGAAATTTGGTGGACCTGCAATCGCCTCAACAGAGCGGATTCAGGAGGTCGCTAAAATTGCAATGGCAAAAAAAGAGCGTGGCTATGATGTAGTAGTAGTGACAGCAGCGATGGGCCGTACAGCTAAAGACTTAACGAAAATGGTACGTGCATTATCAGATGATGCCTCTAAGCGTGAGATGGATGTACTGTTATCGACGAGCTCGCAACTATCAAGTGCACTATTTGCGATTGCTTTGCAAGAGGCCGGTTATGATGCAGTGTCATTAACTGGCTGGCAAGCTGGTGTGCAGACAGATGCAAAACATTTTAATGCACGTATTGATCAAATCGATGTTCGTCGCATGCAAGAGCATATGACACAAGGACAAATTGTTGTTATTGCTGGGGAACAAGGGATGAATACTGCCAACAATATTACAACACTTGGAAAGGGTGGAGCAGAAACGACAGCAGTAGCCATTGCAGCAGCATTAGATGCAGAGCGTGTTGAGATTTATACAAATGTCGATGGTGTCTATACAGCTGATCCAAGTCATATTGAAAAAGCGAGAAAGTTACAGGCGATTTCCTATGATGAAATGTTGGAACTTTCGCATTTAGGATCACATATTCTACATCCACGTGCAGTGGAGTTAGCAAAAAAATTTCAAATCCCGGTGATTATTCGTTCAAGTGTAGTGGATACAGTAGGTACTTTATTGAAGGAGGAAGTTGAAATGGAGAAAAATTTAATTGTACGTGGTGTTGCTTTCGAAGCAGATATTATTCGTTTAACAATTGGCTATGATACATATTCAACTGCATCGTTAGCAGATATGTTTGCGATACTGGCAGAAAACCGCATTAATGTTGATATTATTGTTCAAGCTATTATTGAAGGTGTGAAACCATCTGTATCCTTTACCATTTTAAAAGAGGAATTTGCTGAAGCTTTACGAGTGTTAGAAAATAGTAAATTGTCACTTGGTTTTAGCTTTGCCGATTTTGAAATCGGCTTAGCGAAAGTGTCGATTATTGGATCTGGGATGGCATCGAATCCTGGAGTAGCTGCCAGAATGTTTGATCGCTTACGTCGAGAGGATATTCCAGTAAAAATGGTGAGTACGTCGGAAATTAAAGTCTCTGTTGTTGTGCCGCAAGACGAAATGATTCGAGCTGCTAATGCATTACATGAGGAGTTTAATTTAGAAGAAGAAATTCACAAACAGTAACTACTATATAAAAATGATAAAAGGCATCAAGAGTAACATCTTGTTGCCTTTTGTCCCCACGTATAAGGTTTGTTCTAACAAAAGAATCCTTTAAACGTTTATTCATTTGTTATTGTATTCATAATACGTTCTTTAACATCCCATTTGACTGTAAACGTGACAAGCTGTTGTTTTTCACGCTTCTCATCATAACATTCAGTCAAGTAACCTTTTACTTGCTGAATTTGTTCAGCAATAAAGCCTGCTTCAAGTCTAAAGCTACGATTTTGAATTTGTAAAAGGGTTGGTTCATTCATTAAATGGAAAATGCGCCCATCTTTAGACTCCTTTGTCAATACTAGAGTACCCCAGCACGCATCTGCGAAAAATGCGATAAGTTCATCTTGACTTTTACAAGGAAACTTCCGCGCAAGCTCCTTGCCAGCCCAATATAGTACGTCATCCTCATGTTTACCAAGTATTGAAGATAGGACATGATCACGAATTAACTCATATCCAAATGATGAGATAGTATTAGATGGATTATTTAACATAGAAATCCTTCTTTCTTAGAATTTTCTTATAATTTAGCACCAATAAAGTAATGATAGATTTTTCGAGAAGAAACGACACGTTATGTACTAGATTACTTCTTTAATAAGGTCTAGCAAAAACTCTATGTTACCTTGACGCTCGTAGCTCTTGAGAGTACAATAAACATGTCATAATATTGTACCATGATGAAATACACAGTCAATGGAGTATCATTTACAAAATGATGACTTCTTTTGTTGTGCTATTTTAAGTACTAAGGGGGGTAACAGTCTTGTCGAAAGATCGAGAGTTTTTATGGCGTCGCTTACATTCTCTACTTGGGATCATTCCAGTAGGTCTGTTTTTAACGATGCACCTATTCATTAACTTTACAGCAACAGGCGGAGCAGAAAGTTACAATGATGCTACCGCAGTAATGGAAAAAATTCCATTTCTTATCCTAGTTGAGTGGATTGTCATCTACATTCCATTAATGTTCCACGCATTTTATGGTGTGTTCATTGCATTCACAGCTACACCAAATACAGGGCGTTTCAGCACATACCGTAACTGGATGTTCTCATTACAACGCTTCACAGGTGTATTTTTAGTAATTTTCATTGCATGGCATATTTTCCAAACTCGTATTCAAAAAGCGCTTGGTACACACGTTGATTACGACATGATGGCAAATATCGTTGCAAATCCATTTATGCTTGGATTCTACATTGTTGGTATTTTATCAGCAACTTTCCACTTAACAAATGGTTTGTGGTCATTCTTAGTAAGCTGGGGTATTACACAATCACCACAGTCTCAAAAGATTGCTACTTATGTAACAAACGTTCTTTTCGTAATTCTAAGTGTAGTTGGTGTGGCTGCTATTTTAGCTTTCGTATAATTCAATAGAAGCTACTATAAGAGTACATGCAATCATTGCAATTTTTTAAGAGGAGTGAGAAATAATCATGGCGAAAAGCAAAATAATTGTTGTCGGCGGCGGTTTAGCTGGTCTGATGGCAACGATTAAAGCAGCTGAAGTTGGTACTGAAGTTGATTTATTCTCATTAGTTCCTGTAAAACGCTCACACTCTGTATGTGCGCAAGGCGGAATTAATGGTGCCGTAAATACAAAAGGTGAAGGGGATTCTCCTTGGATTCACTTTGATGATACAGTATATGGTGGGGATTTCTTAGCGAACCAACCACCAGTTAAAGGTATGTGTGATGCTGCCCCTGGTATTATTCACTTAATGGACCGTATGGGTGTAATGTTCAACCGTACACCAGAAGGTTTACTTGATTTCCGCCGTTTCGGTGGTACGTTAATGCACCGTACAGCATTCTCAGGTGCTACAACTGGTCAGCAATTACTATACGCGTTGGACGAGCAAGTTCGTTCTCACGAAGTAGCTGGTTTAGTTAACAAATATGAACACTGGGAATTCCTTGGTGTTGTTATCGATGATGACGGCGTTTGCCGCGGTATCGTCGCACAAAATATGCGTACAGAAGAAATTCAATCATTCCGTGCAGACGCTGTTATTATGGCGACTGGTGGCCCTGGTATTATCTTCGGTAAAACAACAAACTCTGTTATTAACACAGGTTCTGCTGCTTCTATCGTATACCAACAAGGTGCTTCATACGCGAATGGTGAGTTCATTCAAATTCACCCAACAGCGATTCCTGGGGACGACAAAAACCGTCTAATGTCAGAATCTGCTCGTGGTGAAGGTGGCCGTATTTGGACATATAAAGACGGTAAACCTTGGTACTTCTTAGAAGAAAAATACCCTGCATATGGTAACTTAGTACCACGTGATATCGCAACACGTGAAATTTTCGACGTTTGTGTAAACCAAAAACTTGGTATCAACGGCGAAAACATGGTGTACCTAGATCTTTCTCATAAAGATCCACATGAATTAGATGTAAAACTTGGTGGTATCATTGAAATCTACGAAAAATTCGTAGGTGATGACCCACGTAAATTACCAATGAAAATTTTCCCTGCAGTTCACTACTCAATGGGTGGATTATGGGTTGACTACAACCAAATGACTGAAATTCCTGGTCTATTCGCAGCGGGTGAATGTGATTACTCTCAACATGGTGCAAACCGTCTTGGTGCTAACTCATTATTATCTGCAATTTATGGCGGTATGGTTGCTGGTCCAAATGCAGTAGATTACGTTAAACATCTTAAAAAGCATGCTGAAGATTTATCGCAAGATATTTATGATGCACGTGTTAAAGAAGAGCAAGCGAAATGGGATGCTATCATGAAAATGGACGGCACAGAAAACGCTTACCTTCTTCATAAAGAGCTTGGTGAGTTAATGACTGCTACAATGACAGTTGTACGCTATAACGACCAACTTGAAGAAACATATAAAAAACTTGGTGAATTCCAAAAACGTTGGGAAAACATTAACATCAACGATACACAAAAATGGAGTAACCAAGGTGCTCACTTTACACGTCAGTTGAAAAACATGCTTTACCTAGCGAAAGTAATGACAAAAGGTGCTTTACTTCGTAATGAATCTCGTGGTGCGCACTATAAACCAGACTTCCCGCAACGTGATGATGAAAACTTCTTAAAAACAACAATGGCGAAATTCGACCCTGCTACAGGCGAGCCAGTGATCACATATCAAGAAGTAGACGTATCATTAATCCCACCACGTAAACGTGACTACTCTGCGAAAGGAGACTAAGAATTATGGAAATCGCAGCTAATACTGGAAGAATGGTAAAAGTTGAAATTTTACGTCAAGATACACAAGGTGGCCAAAGCTACTGGCAGAAATTCGAAGTTCCTTACCGTCATGGTATGAACGTTATTTCTGTGTTAATGGAGATTCAAAAAAATCCAGTGATGGCAAACGGTGAAAAAACTACACCAGTTTCATGGGATATGAACTGTCTTGAAGAAGTTTGTGGCGCATGTTCAATGGTAATCAATGGTCGTCCACGTCAATCATGTTCAACACTGATTGATCAATTGACTGAACCAGTACGCCTTGAGCCAATGAAAACTTTCCCGGTTGTACGTGACTTACAAGTTGACCGTGATCGTATGTTCAACGCACTGAAAAAAGTGAAAGCATGGGTACCAATCGATGGTACTTATGATTTAGGTGAAGGTCCACGTATGCCAGAAGGTAAACGTCAATGGGCTTATGAATTATCTAAATGTATGACTTGTGGTGTATGTATGGAAGCATGTCCAAACGTGTCTGAAAAAGCTTCATTCATTGGACCAGCACCATTATCACAAGTACGTCTATTTAACACACATCCAACAGGTGCAATGATTAAAGACGAACGTTTAAATGCAATTATGGGTGACGGCGGTCTTGCTAACTGCGGTAACTCTCAAAACTGTGTAGCTGCTTGTCCTAAAGGTATTCCTTTAACAACATCTATCGCATCTTTAAACCGTGCAACAACAGTGCAAATGTTCCGTAACTTCTTCGGTTCTGACCATTACGTTGACTAATTGTACAATGCTACTCCCTTACACAATAGTGTAAGGGAGTTTTTTTATAGACTGTTAGATAGAAGATGAGTGAAATCGTGAATAAAACACTAAAATTTCTGATTTTTCTATCATAATTGCCTCTCTTCCTTTATAATGAATTTGTATTCATTTTTTAACGATGATAATACGAATAGATTAACAGTAGGCAATCACACAAAGGGGTTGGGGATATGAAAGCAAATTATATTGAAGACTTTGAGAAATGGGCAGAGGATTTTTCATTTTATATTGAGGTACGTGTGCGTTTTTCGGAAACGGATATGTATGGGCATATGAATAATACCGTTAGCTTTACATATTTTGAACAGGCTAGAATCGATTATTTTAATCATTTAGGCATCTTAATGCCTTCTGCATTGGACGACAAGGTAAAGGGGATTCCGATTGTAGCAGATTTACAATGTGATTATCGAAAGCAAGTTTTCTTTAATGATGTACTTCGTATATATACAAAAGTAGCGAAATTAGGTAACTCATCAATGGATATCCATTACTTAGCGAAAAATCAAAAGGATGAAGTATGCTTTACAGGTCGTGGTACAGTAGTACAAATGGATCCACGAACAGGTAAAAGCGTGCCGATATCACAAGAAGAAAAGGCGCAATTAGCACAGTTAGCGATTATGTAATTTGCTATTCATTGAGTGCTTCATCCTTTTAAGTGAGGCAGAATGGAATATAGGCATGGATGGAGGTCGGCGTGGAATTTCTTGTGGCAGGTAACGCAGATTTTCCCGAGCATGCTCGAAAAAAGAAGCTAGGGCGTCAAGAATTCCATTTTTCATGTCATTTGTCGCGCGAAAAAGAAGAACTTCCGAAATTTTTGTGGAAACTCGGTGTATTCATGAAAATAGCCGTCACCGCTCAACACTCCTTAACATAAGTTACAATACGTGCGGGGGAGGAGGGTGTGACTGAAAATGAATGGCTCTCATCATCGTTCTCTTTTAACAAACCGAGAACGTGAAATATTTGCGCTTTTATTAGCTGAAAAAACAACGAGGGATATTGCAGAGCAGCTTGGTATTAGTGAAAAAACAGTGCGAAATCACATTTCCAATACAATTCAAAAGCTAGGTGTAACAAATCGATCTCAAGCGTTAATTGAGCTGTTACGCTTAGAAGAATTCAAATTAGACTAATGGACACTTGCTATTTCGTGAAAAAAACGACAAAATAGAACTATTCAACGCATGTTTAGGAGTGGAATAGTTATATGTCGGATGAAGTAACAAAGCACTCACCTGAAACCGTTGCAACGGTTGAAAAGGAACTACGCTATATTGCGGCCATTGTGAAGCAAAAAGGAAGAGAAATTGTTTCACAATATACAATTACGCCGCCACAATTTGTTGCATTACAGTGGTTAGAAGAGCTCGGTGATATTACAATTGGCGATTTATCAAACCGTTTATACTTAGCTTTTAGTACGACAACAGATTTAGTGGATCGTATGGAGAAAAATGAATTAGTCAAGCGAGTGCGTGATGAAAATGATCGCCGGGTCGTTGTCGTTCATCTTCTCGAAAAAGGCGAACGAATTATTCAAGAGGTTATTGAAAAAAGACAGCAATATTTGCAAGAAATGCTTGTAGGATTTAACGAACAAGAAGTCGCGCAATTATCGAGCTATTTACAAAAACTACATGTACACATGAAACAGGATTGAGGCGGAAAGTATGAATGCCCCGATAGGCGTTATTGATTCAGGAGTAGGCGGTCTAACCGTAGCAAAGGAAATAATAAAACGATTGCCAAACGAAACGATTTATTATATCGGTGATACAGCAAGATGTCCGTATGGTCCACGAACTCGACAGGAAGTACGGAATTTTACTTGGCAAATGGCCAAAGCACTCGAAAAAATGAATATTAAGATGCTCGTCATAGCTTGTAATACAGCGACTGCAGTAGCACTCGAAAGTTTACAACGTAATATGCCTTTTCCGGTACTAGGCGTTATTAATGCTGGCGCACGTGCAGCTGTAAAGAAAACGAAGCGACATGAAGTCGTTGTGCTTGCAACAGAAGGTACAATTAAAAGTGGGGCGTATGAAGAAGCCTTATTGTCTTTGAATACGTCTACCCACATTATTCCACTGGCTTGTCCAACGTTCGTACCACTAGTTGAAAGTGGCGAATATAAAGGACAATTTGCAAATAATTTAATTGCAGAAGGCTTAAAACCGTTAAAAAACGAACAATTTGATACGGTCATTTTAGGATGTACGCATTACCCGATTTTGCAAAAACAAATTGAAGCTGTCGTCGGAGAAGATGTTTTCGTGCTATCTTCTGCGGAAGAAACAGCAAAGGATGTCGAGGAAATGCTTGCGTATAATGGTACTTTAGCAGATACAAATGCTAAGCCCGCACATAAATTTTATGCAACGGGTTCTGTGCCGATTTTCCGTTCCATTGCAGAAAATTGGTTAGAACAAGGTACGCTTGACATACACCGTATTACATTAAAATAAAATCAGCTTAGCTTACGAGCTAGGCTGATTTTTTTAGTCGTCATTATATTGAAATAGACAATTTTACATAAACAAATAAATCGCAACGAACATCGCTGCACTTCCTGCCATCACAAAGACATGCCATATTGCGTGGTTGTACTTTATTTTTTTGTTTTTGTAAAAAAATGTGCCAGCAGTATAAAAAATACCGCCGAGTAAAAGTGTCATAAACCCGTTGAATGAGATATAAGCGACCAATGGTTTATAGGCAAAGACAATCAGCCAACCCATGCCAATGTACACAATCAACGAGATTTTTTTGAAACGATGGACGAAAAATTGTTTTAAGACGATGCCGATAAAGGCAAGAACCCATTCGATGATAAATATGCTCATTCCTAATTTTCCACCTACGGCAATAAGCGCTACAGGTGTATATGTTCCTGCGATTAATAAGAAGATGGAGCTATGATCTAATTTTTTCAAAAGCACTTTATGTGTGGGCAGTGCATGATATAAGGTCGATGCTATGTATAAACAAAACATCGAAATACCAAAAATAATGTAACTAATAAGCTCGGTGCTTGTACCGGTTGTTAGAGCTTTATGCACTAATAGAAGGGTAGCAGGAACTGTTAAAAATGCACCGATTCCATGTGTTAGCGCATTCCAAAATTCTTCCTTTATGGTATAACTACTATGCTCAATTGTTGATTGAGACATGACCATCACCTCTTTCTTTATTATATTACTATAACAGCTTAAGATTTTTCATTGTAGATGAAAATGTAATGCAATTGATATGATAAATATCATATATTGCATGTAGTAAATCGTCGCATCAGTGGAAAATATGATAAAATAAGGGCGCGAAAGATTTTAGGAGGCACGATGAATGATGACAAGATTTGATGGTAGAGATGCAGATGCATTGCGTCCTGTGAAAATGGATAGCGAGTATTTATTGCATCCAGAAGGCTCAGTATTAATCCAAGTTGGAAATACGAAAGTAATTTGTACAGCAACGGTTGAAGATAAAGTACCAGGTTTTTTACGCGGACAGGGCAAAGGTTGGATTACAGCTGAGTATTCAATGTTACCTCGTGCCACAGCACAACGAACACCACGTGAATCGTCACGCGGGAAAGTGAACGGACGTACAATGGAAATTCAACGTCTGATTGGTCGCGCATTACGTGCTATCGTCGATTTAGAAGCGTTGGGAGAACGTACAGTATGGATTGACTGTGATGTGATTCAAGCAGACGGCGGAACACGAACTGCTTCGATTACAGGGGCATTTGTCGCAATGACACAGGCAATTGCCAAGCTTGCTGAAGAAAAACAACTAGAAAAATTCCCTGTTACTGATTTTTTAGCGGCTACAAGTGTTGGCATTGTTGAAGAGCAAGGTGCCGTTTTAGACTTAAATTATGTAGAAGATGTAGATGCAGCGGTAGATATGAATATTGTCATGACAGGAGCAGGCCGTTTTGTAGAATTACAAGGGACTGGTGAAGAAGCGACCTTTTCACGTGAGGAATTAAATAACTTGCTTGCATTAGGCGAAAAGGGCATTCGCGAGCTTATTGAACTACAAAAACAAGCGCTTGGAGAAATAGCTCATAAAGTAGGAGGAAACTGCTAATATGAAACAAGTTGTAATTGCTACAAAAAACAAAGGCAAAGCAAAAGATTTCGAAGCATTGTTTGGGCCGCTCGGTTATGAAGTGGTGACGATGTTTGATGTCGCACCGGACATGGAAATTGAAGAAACAGGCACAACATTTGAAGAAAATGCCGTGTTAAAAGCAGAGGCTTTAGCAAAAGAGCTTGCAACGATTGTTATTGCGGATGATAGTGGTTTAGCTGTAGATGCGCTTAATGGGGAGCCAGGTGTTTATTCGGCACGCTATGCTGGTGATCATGATGATGAGGCAAATATGGTAAAACTATTGCAAAATTTACAAGGTATAGAAGATAACAAGCGCACAGCTCGCTTTTGCTGCTGTATTGCTATTGCGGGACCTGATTTTGAAACAACAACAGTGTTCGGCACGTGCGAAGGTGTCATTGCACATGAAAAACGTGGAACTAATGGTTTTGGCTATGATCCTGTCTTTTTTGTTCCAAGTTTAAATCGTATGATGGCTGAATTAACACCAGAAGAAAAAGGGGCTATTTCTCACCGAGGAAATGCCATTCGCAAGTTAAAGGAACAATTGCCAAACCTTATTAAGTAAGAGGTGATATCCATGCAAATAGTGGTCATGAGTGATACACATGGAGATAGCCATGTAATTGACCAAGTACGTGGCTTTTATCCGCATGTCGAAACGATGATTCATTGTGGTGATAGCGAACTGCCTTTTTCCCATGCTGCATTAGATGGCATGAAAAAAGTGCGGGGAAATTGTGATCTTGATAAAGCCTTTCCAGAGGAAATAATTGTGCAAGTGGGAGATGCTGCTCTTTTTGTCACACATGGTCATTTATTTAATGTTAAATCATCCATGTTGGCATTATTGTATCGCGCAAAGGAAGTCGATGCACATATTGTGTGCTTTGGTCATTCTCATCTATTAGGTGCCGAAATGATTGATGATGTCTTATTTATCAATCCAGGAAGTTTATTAAAGCCAAGAGGTGGCAATGAAAAAAGCTTTGCAGTTATAGACATTCAAGCTAGCTATTATCAGGTGGATTTCTTCACAGAGAACAATGATCGTTTGTCAACGCATACGTTTGTTCGCGCATAACTAAACTTATTAAAAACGCTTAAGATTCTATTAAAAGAGAGTTTAAGCGTTTTTCTATTTGTGGATTACAGCTTTGGAAAATACGTCCACGAATGAATTGCATGTTAGTAGAAAGACTAAATGAAAAGAACAAGGGTGATCAAATGACTAAGGCAAATAATATTGGTTGGAATTTTGATAATAGCTATGCTCATCTACCAAATTCATTCTATAGCCATCTTCAATTAAATCGCGTGCATGCACCTAAGTTGGCGATTTTAAATGAAGCAGTGGCAAAGTCCCTTGGATTAGATTATAGTGCGCTTCAACAAGAAGATGGGATTGAGGTGCTTGCGGGTAACGAGATACCAAAGGGGGCATTGCCGCTTGCACAGGCATATGCAGGACATCAATTTGGACATTTTAATATGTTAGGGGACGGTAGAGCACTCCTTCTAGGCGAACAAATAACACCTTCTGGGGAGCGCTATGACATCGGACTCAAAGGTTCAGGACGAACGCCTTACTCTAGAGGAGGTGACGGCCGTGCAGCACTTGGCCCGATGCTACGTGAATATATTATTAGCGAAGCAATGTTTGCGTTAGGTATCCCAACTTCCCGTAGTTTGGCAGTAGTGACAACAGGAGAACCAGTACTTCGTGAAACAGAACTACCTGGTGCGATTTTGACGCGTGTTGCAAGTAGTCATTTACGTGTAGGGACATTTCAATATGCGGCACAATGGGGTAGTGATGAAGAGCTTCAGAAGTTAGCTGATTATGCAATCCAACGCCATTTCCCAATGATTGAACAGATGGAAAATCGCTATTTGAGCTTGCTTCAAGAAGTTATGGAAAGACAGGCAGCCCTTATTGCCAAATGGCAACTAGTCGGCTTTATTCATGGTGTAATGAACACAGATAATATGACGATTAGTGGTGAAACGATTGATTATGGTCCTTGTGCTTTTATGGATCGTTATAATCCAGCAACAGTTTTTAGCTCCATCGACCGACAAGGACGCTATGCTTATGCCAATCAGCCCCCTATTGGAGGATGGAATATTACGCGTTTTGCTGAAACGCTCCTTCCACTTATCCATGACGACCCAGAAGATGCTGTAGCATTAGCTCAGCAAGTGATTGAACAATATCCGCAGTTTTACTATACAAACTGGTTAGCGGGAATGCGCGCAAAGCTCGGTCTCTTTAATGAAGAACAGCAAGATGCCGCACTAATAGATGAACTTCTAACGTTAATGGAAAAGCATGAAGCAGATTATACAAATACATTCCGTTCACTAACGTTTCAAAGATGTGAAGGAACGGCGCTTTTTGATAGTATGGAATTTAAAAAGTGGTACGAACAGTGGCAAGCAAGAAGACAAAGGCAAGAGCCATCCAAAGCACAATCACAGCAGTTAATGCGAGACACGAACCCTGCTGTTATTCCGCGAAACCATCGAGTAGAGGAAGCGTTAGAAGCGGCTGTTACACGCGGTGATTATCGTGTTATGGATAAGCTATTACAGGTGCTATCTCAGCCGTACGCTCATTTAGCGGAACAAGAAGCATATGCCACACTACCAGCACCATCCAACTGTCCATACCAAACGTTTTGTGGCACATAATGGACTGTAAACAAAGGATTATTTCTTGTCCTTTGTTTTTATTTTGGTGTAACAAGGGGTAGCGGTAACAGCATAAAAACTTTGCGCATACGCTATGGATGACTAACAGAAAAGGAGACGGTGCAACGTGCATCAATATTCAAAAGGTTGGTTTGTCAAAGAGCTACGCGCAAAAGGGATTTTAGTGCATCCTCAATTAAAAACACATCTAGGCAAGTTTAAAGAATCTGAATTACGGAATTTATATTACCGCTATGTGGAGCAACAACAAACCGATACGGAGCAATCATAGCTTTTTTCTCCAAGACGAAAAACCAGATTGATGGACAAATGCTGATTGTCGATGAATCTGGTTTTTTATTTATTATGAATAAAAGCGGTAGCAAAACTGCATGACAATGGCATTTGCTATCATGTCTGACATGACAAGTGCCTCTGCCTCTATATCATCAAACACTTGCACGTCTGATTGATAGTCTTTTTGAATCATCGTCACGGCTTCTTTTTTCGTTAGAGCTAAATGGCGATAAAACATTTGCTGCACAGCTTCTTTAGTTAAATATGGATTAATGGAACTTAAAAATATGGCAATGTCATCGGCATTACGATACCATTCTTGTTCTTTAGCCGCTGCTGTTGCCGCATCTCCTTTATTCGCCGCTGTAACAAGCTGCGCTGCAATAAGTAAATGCTCTTTTATTAGCTCTGCATAGCGATCTGCTATTTGATCGCCGTAAAAGGGGCGCAGACAATTACCTAAATCCGTCGCATTACGTAAAAGACGTGCTTGCACAAATGGTAAATCCGGCAAATTAAAGACAATACTTATAATGGTCATCCTCGTCCAATTAACATGCTCCATCCACAACAGTCGATTCATCGCCATAAAATCAGCCTCTGCTTTACTAATGCATCTGCGATGATCCTGTTGCGGCTGTAAAAAGTGCCGAATAGGCGCTGTATACTGGTTGGATGGAGCCGTATAGATGGCGCTTAAAGAATTCCCGGAATAGCTGTTTGAATATGGAAACAATGCACATTCACTCCCTTAAAAAATTCATTCTAGTGTAGAATACTCTACACGATCCTTGAATGTGCAAGAATCCAGATGCGTCCATTATTCCTCATAGATCATTTTCTTTGTCATGCCTCCATCGACCGTAATATTAATCCCTGTGACAAATCGATTCGCAGGATTTGTTAAGTACAGACATGCTTGTGCAATATCTTCCGGCACACCAACACGCCCTACTAGATGTTGTTCATGATCGATAGCACGTAGCTGTTCATAATCACCGGTTTCAATCCAACCAGGTGATATACAATTAACCGTAATGTTATCTGGACCGAAAGAGCGGGCTAATGCATGCGTTAACGCTACAATACCGCCCTTGGAAGCGGCATACGCTTCACTATAAGGCTCAGACATAAAAGCCCGTGTAGAGGCCAAAGAAACAATCGAACCTCCAAGCTCATTTGTCCGCATGATTTTAGCCGCTTCTCTAGAACAAAATAAAACACTCGTTAAATTCGTTTGTAAAAGATTATGCCACTGCGCAACCGTAATATCATAAGGTGACACATGCTCAAACTTACCCGCATTATTAATTAAAATCGTAATCGTCCCAAAATGTTGGACCGTTTGCTGCATTAACGCAACAATATCTTGTTCTTTTGACACATCCGCCTCCACAAACAATGCCGAATACCCTTGTTCATTACACTCTTGCGCTAATTGATGCCCCAGCTCTACATTCACATCTGCAATTACAACCTTGGCACCACGCTGTGCATATGCACGCACAATCCCTTCTCCAATTCCTTGCGCACCACCAGTCACCACAACCACCGACTTTTCAAACATACACATACCTCCATTTTTGCTTATTATTTTAACAAAAAATAAGACAATGTAATGCAATAAAATAACATAAAGAAAGCTATAGCATCATACAATAAATAGGTATATAATATTTTCAAGGCAAACCTTGCCTCCATAGTAAAATTCATGTTGACATTATGTAATAAAGGACATATAATAAATATTGTCTTTCCTAAGAGGTTTTTAGGAACACACACACCATGTCTCAGTAGCTCAGCAGGATAGAGCAACGGCCTTCTAAGCCGTCGGTCGGGGGTTCGAATCCCTCCTGGGACGTCTAAAGGTTCAGATAGATTAAGTTTGAACCAACTGAAAAGCGCTTCGAATCCTTTAGTATCAAGGGTTTGAAGCGCTTTTCTTTTTTTTGAGAATCCGTTAGAAAAGGATAGAAAATGAAAAGTTTCTACACATTTTCTACACATTTTCTACACAAAAAAGTACTATTAAGTCGCTTCGTGATTGTTATTGCACTAAGCCGCAAAAATGTTAAGTTTTACTATTCGCATACAATTAGCCGAGCAAACTTCAAGACAACCGATATTCCATTAATTTTTATTAATCAATCAATTCTTTTTTAATCATTTAAATAGTGCCCTTAGAAAGTGCAGTTTCCCGATAAATATTTATTAATGTAGGGTTTTAAAAAGTTTAATCATTAAGTTTGATTAGTCGTTTGAAAAATAATAAATTTGTGTTTATAAATGTAATTGAGTTATTCAACAAAAGGGCCATTTAATTGAATAACACTTCTAAATAAAAAATAGGGTTTTTTGTTAATCTTGATGTGAGTTTGTGAAACAATGTACTTAAGCTAACGAGGCAGTTTAGTTCAATAAGAAATCCGTTTTTTTGTTAAAATAAAACTAATAAATATGTTCTTTAGAGGAGCTTGTCTAATTGGAAATAAACGAACGAAAGGAAAAGATTAATTTACTTCAAATGAAAAGTAAAAGAAATACCATTATTAAAGAAATGAAAATCAAAGATATTCACTTAACTCTTGATTCTTTCTTAGAACCTCAACATTCCTATGATTTACTTGGTGATTTATTCAATAAAATAGATAAGCCAGTTGAATATAAAGAGGAATTTAAATTTGGACATTGTAAAGATAAAGCAGCTAAAGAACTAGGGTTGCTATACAAGAAAATTCCTAAGCAACTTCAAGAAAAGGAAGTTATTTTGTTTCATTTAAATTATCGTGAAACAGGTGCGATTATTTTAAGATTGGAAGATATTTTTAGAGATATAAATTGGATAGTTAATTTTAGTGGATATTCAAACGGTGCTTTTGATTTTGTTGTTGTTGAACCGACCTTTATTTATGGAATTTGTATTGAAAGGTTTGAATATTGGGATACCTTTACTATATGGGGTTTATTCAACTAACGAGGGCTTTAGTTCAATAACAATCTTCAACAAACGGGCGCAATTCTGTAGCAAGAATTGCGCTATTTCTTTTTTGGGGGCTATTTTATAGTGTATGAAAACTGTCATTTTGTCAGTGTATATTTTGGGAAAATTTGATAAAATTTAAATAATTATAATTAGAAGGAGGCGGTACATTATGAAAATCGCGAACATATTTAACGGGGTGAATCTATTTTAAGGGAAGAGCGTATAAATCCCCTATAAACTACGTGGTCCCTAAAATCCGGAGGGAAAAAAGTGATTATTAGAGACTATAGGGTTAATGACGAGACTGGTTGGGTAAGATGCCGAACACTTGCGTTTTTACAGACTGCCTATTTTGATAATGTACTAAATAAGAAAGAATGTTATGAAAATCCAGCAATCGAGCTAGTCGCAGAGTTTGACGGTCAAATCGTTGGGCTTATTGATGTTGAATATGAAATAGAAGAACGAACAGTTTGCTCCAGAGGAGAAGGGTTAGGAGGGTGATTTGGCATATCGCTGTTCATCCTGATTTCTCCCGACGAGGAATAGGACAACAATTACTCTATGCTGCTGAAACTAAAGCTAGAAGTGTGAATTTAAATCGTTTTGAGGCTTGGACAAGAGATGATTTATGGGTTCAGAACTGGTATGAAAAAATGAATTTTAATATCGTTGATTCCTATTATCACGTTTATTTTGAAGGAAATGAAATGAATCATCGAATTCAAAGTAATATGCCCAATCTATACTTAGTTAACGCTTTTACTCATTACGTTGGGAAGGGTATTGACCAATTTACAAATAATAAACGTATTCACCAATGTGTTTGTTTTGAAAAATCATTTTAATCATTTCTAAGTTATGAATGGCATATTTATCAATAATACTATTCAACAATCGGGCGCAATTCTGTAATAAGAATCAGCGCTCGCTTTCATTAAAGGGCTAGATTGTGGGATAAGGGGTCTAGCCAGATTTATACGGATTCACAACGGTAGGCAAAGAAATATCCCCAAAAAAGGGGGAACAATATACTTTAACCCGAATTATCCAGTCTTCTTTTTAATCCGTCGTCTCCTTCATCCGTTATATATTAATTTTATGTTTAGAGATACATTGTAGGGGTATATGTATAGAGAGTAACATCTAAAATTTAGGTGGGATAGAATTTGTCACATGAACAACGCCAAGAATTAATCCAGGCTTTACACCAATGTATGGCTGCCTGCAATCAATGCTTTGACGCTTGTCTAAAGGAAGACGATGTAAAGATGATGGCTGAATGCATCAGATTAGACCGGGAATGTGCAGATATCTGTAACTTTTTAGAGCAGGCGTTAGCACGAAATACACCATTTGCTTCAGAGCTAGCATCAGTATGTGCGACAGTATGCGAGGCGTGTGGCAATGAATGTAAGAAACATGATCATGAACATTGCCAGCAGTGTGCGGAAGCTTGTTTCAAATGTGCAGAGGCTTGCAGAAAGCTAGCTGCTTAATTTCTTTTCTTACTTAAAAAATACTTTATCCAGCATTAAGTACTTTTTCACGAGTCGGGACGTCCAATTATTTGGCGTCTTTTTTATTGATACAAAGCAATTATTAAGCTTCTCCATCGTATATGAACTAAATCTTTCTGAAAAGCAGTAAAAGGGATTGGTTCAATCGCTCCCCCTTTATATTAAAGAAAAAAGATATGCTTCTTTATCGATTAAAGAAACGATAAATGTACTAGACCAGGAAGAAAACTATAACGACTTTTTCCTTTATAGTGATATTGGGATAATAGGTGAGTTTTCTAATAATCCCTTTGAATGCAATTTCATTACATAACAATTACAATTATTAATAAGCTAGGTTACAAGATAAGGAAATAACCGATAAAATAAGATGGAGGGATAAAAATATGAAAAAACTAGGGACTCTATACTTTTTCTGCGGAAAAATGGGAGCTGGAAAAACGACTAAATCAAAACAAGTGGCTTTAGAGAAGCAAGCAGTATTGTTATCTGAGGATGAATGGCTTGCATCTCTTTACCCTAATCAGATTACAACATTTGAAGACTATCTTAAATTCTCAGCGCAACTCAAGCCGATGATGAAAAAGCATGTCCAAAACATATTAAGTGTTGGTACAGATGTAGTCATGGATTTTCCAGGTAATACTCAACAACAGCGAAAATGGTTTTTGGATATTGCATCAGAGGTAAATGCAAACCATCAACTAATTTTCCTTAATTTAAATAATGAGCAATGCTTACGTCAAATTGCACAAAGATGTATCGAACAACCCGAAAGAGCAACTTTTGACACAGAAGAGACGTTTATTCATGTTACTAATTTTTTTGAAGAACCAGAAGTATCCGAGGGTTTAAATATTTTAGAGTTTAGTGGGGAAGAATAATAAGGTTTGCAACATATCCTTGAAGATTTAAAGTGTGTAAAAAAATACCAAAATAGACCAGCGATAGTTTCTATTAAAGGTAATGAGATTGTTCGGATTTAGGTGATTACATTAAAGGCGATTGGCATTCTAGTAATTCACCCTACTCTGTAAGGTATAGAGGGTGATTTACTTTTTTTTTGAAAAAGTAAATGACAACGCAAGAATCGTTACAATAAGTGTAGCGAAACTAAACATGAGCGTTATAGACTCATAAACTGTCATTGGAACCATCTCCTTTATTTTCGTTTGAAACGAATTTTTGGAATAAAAGATGACCAATCACCCTTAATATCTCAATCTACTACATGTAGAAATTATACCTTTATTGGCGTTTAATATTAAAAAAGCGAACACTAATTCTTTTGTACGATTATAAGGGAATTAGTGTTTTTTAATTTGTTACGATACATTCTGCAATCTCTGGAAAATCAATAAATGGATTCCGATTGCCTTGAAGTTCATGGATAGCTAGGTTGCGATGCTTTTCATAGATAGATACTGGAAAAGATTGATGCCATTTTAACAATAAGAAGATATTCACTAGTTCTTTTTTTATTATGTTTGGATAGCGAATTAGGAAATAGAGTGTAGCTCTAGCAACGATTCCTTTGCCGTATTCTGGTTCGAATTTACTTTCTTCAGCTTTGCCGCAGCCATCTTTGATTCCTAAAATTAATCCTTCAGGGATATAATCATGGAAATCGTAATAAGGGTAGTTGCTGCGACTGCTATTGCAGGTAGGATTGCAGGCGAATAAATGATGCAAGTCTCCTCTCATCGGTTCTTTTTTATCGAACCATGATTGAGGCACTACATGTTCACAGTTAAATAGATTATCCGATAAGATGCTTATTAACCCTTTTGCCTGCATTTCGTGGAGCCGAACGTCCTCCTCTATGACAGAAAGGGGATCCATCCTTTTTCCAGAATAAAGACTTTTTAATGAACCGTTTTCCTGTAAATCAACCCAGGGGTACACATAACGGTGCGGGCTGTAGTTTAATTGATCTGTATGTGTTTTTATAAGCAATGTGTGAAGGCTGTCTAAAAGAGTAGTATTCGTGAATGAAATGCTATGATAGTATTGATTTCTGACTTCCTTATCTTTCTTTTCGTCATAATAGGGTCGATTTTCCTGATAGTTTAAAAAATCTGACTTGGCCGTTTCCCATTCACAGTATAGCAAATCTAGTTTTTCCATTATATTTTCAACGCCTGTCCAGATAATTTTTGGTTGAATACATCCGATAAGTATTCCTCTGTTGTTAAGTACAGCATGCCGTTGCCTTCGAGTTTTGGCGAGTTTCCTAAAGGAATCGTTCTTTTTATTAATTGTGCATACAGCTCAGCCTCTGTCAGATTTCGCTCAAAGTTTCTGTTGGCATTCTCTTTTATGAGTGCAAGTGCACCAGATATATGCGGTGTTGCCATCGAAGTTCCGCTTAGTTTTGCATAAGTTCCGTTTAAATACGTTGAAAGGATTTCTTCACCAGGGGCTACTAAGTCGACTTCATTATTCGAATTTGAAAAATAAGAAGATCTGCGTTGCAGGTTAATGGAACCGACACTGATGACTTCATTGTAGCAGGCAGGGTAGGCCAATTCATTTGAAGAACTCTGTCCATCTCCCTCATTACCAGCAGCACAAACGACTAGTATTTGATTAGTGATTGCGTTTTGAATAGCTTGGTGTAACTCAGGTACATCGACAGAACCTCCGAGGCTCATGGAGATGATATCCACCCTTTGTTCAACTGCATAGTTAATACCATTTATGATCCAGTCGTATTGCCCTGATCCATTTTTATCAAGCACTTTTAAAATCAATAAATTTGCCTCAGGTGCAACACCAACTACTCCTGTGTAGTTATTGATTGCAGCAATTGTGCCAGCCACATGGGTTCCATGGCCATTATAATCGATGTATCGATCAGGTTGTCCATCATCATCATGAGTGAAATTCCACCCACCGATAATACGCCCACTCAAATCAGGATGGGTGACGTCGCAGCCTGTGTCCAATATCGCTACAGTAATCCCCTTCCCTTTAGAATTCTCCCAAACTTTTGGAGCTGCAATAAGTTCAATACCTACTGGCACCACTTCGACCACTTCGACCACTTCATTCACTTGAAACGGAATTAAATGTAACTTTTGCTTCATTTGTATCCCTCCTGAAAGAAATTAGGTTTTAAGTGTAATATTGGTAATTAATAATATTCTAACAATTTTGAATTTTGAATAACAGTTACAATAGATGTGTTTTTATCTAAAATATCAGAATTTTAATAGTGAAAATAGTATTGGTATCTATTAGTCAATATCGCATGATAACATCTTAAAGATTGTGGATGTTTGTACTTAAAATAAACTGTATTGGAGAAGTTGAAGTTCATGGAACAGAAGATGCTTATAAAGGTATCGAATTAATACGTGTACATAAACTTTCTAAAGATACAACATTAGCTGAAGTAGAAAATCTATTCTCTACGCTATTTCACAAAGGTGAAAAGGGCTATAAAAATCTAACACAATGCGTGGGTAAAATTACAATTCGAGCAAAAAAGGAAAATGGTGAAATGGTATAAGAAGGACACGATTGAGGGGGAAGTGGAATTTAAAGTTTTCAACAAGCAAAAGAAAATGTGAGGATTTTCATTTAAACAAAATGGACCAAAAATATTTAAATCAATTCATCAATATTAACTTTGACAAAATTGGGGAGATTGAGAAATAGATAAAGAATGTTTACTTTAATATTAAAGTGTTTTAAAATCCTTTCAATACTTAAATTTACAAGGAGGCATATTATGGAACAAAACATTCCTGAATCAATTGATGAATATATTTTACAATATCCTCAAAAGATTCAAGAAATATTAAAAACAATAAGAAAGGTTATAAAGGAATCAGCGCCAAATGCCGAAGAAAAAATAAGTTACCGGATGCCTACTTTTGTATTAAACGGAAATCTGGTACATTTTGCTGCATACAAAAACCATATAGGCTTCTACCCAACTTCAAGCGGGATTAATAATTTTCAGCATGAATTATCGGGATATAAAACCTCTAAAGGTGCAGTTCAATTCCCAATTGGAAAACCCATCCCTTATGGATTAATTAGTCAAATAGTAAAATTTAGGGTTGCTGAAAACCAAAGTAAAGTGGAAGAGAAAATAAAAAAGAAATAATTTGTAGATGCAAATTTCCCTTTGTTTATGAACTATAACAAAAATCATAATAACAGGATTTATCAACAATCGGCGCGATTCTATAATATGGATCAGCGCTCGTTTTCATTAGAGGGTTAGATTATTGAATGACATGCTTTTGTAAATGTAACTAGACGATTTTTTGGGTGCTTTTTTCATCTAACATTATTGTATAGTTAAATGTAAAAGGGGAGACAGAGTATGGATAACCAATATTTCGTAGGTTGGGGTACATTGGCATTGACTGATACCACCTTTGTGTAACAATCCTGTTTACAACGCTAATGGGCATATTCACGAAATAAATGTACTAAAATGGTTATTTTCTGTTTCACTATTTATACCAAAGCCGTACACAGGTGTTTCATTCTTATTCAACAATCGGGCCATATTGTTGAAATACATTCTTTTATGAAAAGTTACCAAACGGCGGTTTGATAACTTATTATTTGTTATTTAAAAGAAAATCTAAAAACAATTCAGAACTAGTATTTGGCTGCATGTTTAATCGTGTGCATACATGTACAGGGCGTATAATTTCTATGTTTTTCACATAAATCCTCTGCAGTTGATTAGTATCTAAATACCTTTTAACAGCAATAGATGGAGATAAAGTAATACCATAACCTGAAAGAACTGCTTGAACCGATTCCGTTAATCCATTAAAAACCAATCCTATTTTAGGAAATGGCACACCTTGAGTATGACAAATGGATTGGAAAAGTTTTCTTGTTGAACTCCCTTCTTCTCTCATAACAAATGAGTATTGAACAAGTTCATCTAAAGTGACCTCTTTATTTGCTAATTTATGCTTTGGGTGAGTAACGAAATAAAACTCAATATCTTTCCAATGTTTACTTACTATATTAGACTCATCTATATTTTCAGTAACAATAATTCCTATATCTGCCTTATAATTTAGCAAATTATGAATCATGTCTTTCGTGTTTCCTGATTGAAGTACAAATTGAATATGCTCATTTTCATCTTTATACTTCGAAATGAATGGTGGAAGTATAGCTGTAGCTGGTAAATAGGTCGACGCAATGACAATTGTTTCAGCTGCTTGTTTTTTTATATTCGCGATTTTTGTTTCTATCGAGGTTTCTAATGAAAAAAGGTTTTCCGCCTCTTTTGCAAGAATGCGTCCTACTTTCGTTAATTGAATTCCTCTACCTTTCGATTGGATCAATGTCACATCAAGCTCTTTTTCTAAATGGCGAATTTGTATCGTTACAGCTGGCTGACTCAAACATAGATACTCTGCGGCCTTTGTTACATTTTCAAATTCAGCTACCGTTTTAAATATTCTTAAAGAGTGTAGATTCATGCAAATCCCCCTTGTATAAATATTATTTATGGATATTACTTAATTATATATTAGATTTATTGATAATAGCGTTGTATGGTTTGTATAAAAAGTTGAGGGAAAAATAATGAGGACATTGATTAATCTTTCAATGATATTTGCAGGTGGGGTTTTTCTATTATTACAAATTAATGCTACAACAAACATCCCGTTTCTCAGTATCATTATTTGCATTGGCATGTTAGGTTCATTTATAGGGACACTTGCAGGAGGCGGGGGCTTAATTACGTTACCTGCAATGCTACTACTTGGAATTCCTATTCATTTTAGTATCGCAACAAATAAATTTTCTTCAGGAATCGCATCATTATCTAGTTTAATTGTTCTTCTAAAGACAAAAGAGTTGAATATGAAAATGATGAAATCCTACATTATTTCTTCGATTATCGGAGGAGGCTTTGGTGCGTTAGTTACGTCAATTCTTCCAGAGAAATGGCTAAATCTAATTGCAATTTGTTTGCTCATATTTACATTTTTTGTATCTATTAAAAGTAAGAAATGGTATAGCGAACTACAAGCAAATAATACAAACCTTAATAATAATCGTGCTTCTAAAGTGATGTCATTCTTTATTGGGATGTATGATGGTGGATTTGGTCCTGGGTCATCAACATTCAGTATTTTATACTTTATAAAATCTAAAAATACTTATGTAAAGGCAACACAAATGAGCAGAGTGTTAAATTTCGGTAGCTGTTTTGGGGCATTTATCATTTTTTATCAAACGGGTTATTTACAATGGGATTATGCAATTGCTTTGGGTATGGGATCTATCATTGGAACACAAGTTGCACTAAAAATTGTATCAAAAATACCTTTAAAAATTGCTAAAGGGTTAGTAACTACCATCCTAATTTTATTAATCGTTCAAGTAGCATGGCAATTTAAGTAGATATGCAGTACTAAATCACGATCTTCAGCAATCGTGCGCTTTTCTTGAAGATTATTGAGTTGCATAGGCAGCTCTTTTTTCTTATTCAACTAACAGAGCAGTTTAATTAAAAATTATCTACTTAGAGAAACGAGGGTAATAAAATGAAATATTTTACTAAAGAATGGCATGAATTGTGTCAAAAAAATAATTTACATCTGCATTTAGAGGAAGAAAAGCAAGCTGAAACATTCTCAGAAGAATATTTTCAACAGCTTTACCACATTGAATTAAATAGTTGGCTTACTGTACAAGAAGAAGCTAATTTAAGATTAAAATCTCACGAAAACTATGAACCTTTTAATAAAGAAAAGGGAATAGAACAATTTCATGATATTTTCATACATAATCTTATGTATTTAAAAAAGCAATTACCAGAAACAATAGTAAAACAGATTGCAGATATAAGGGTGTTTACTTTAGATAAGGCAACTCGTAATGTAATAAATGCTGTAACTCAATTTTGCGAGGAAAATTACAGAATTGTAACCACAGTAATTGAAGATTACAAAAGATATATAAAAGAAAACTCAACATTACTGGATATAGAAATTGATGGGGATTTTAGCTTCCATGATTGCAAAATTATAAAATCAATTAAGAATGATAAATCCTTAAAATTACTCCTTGATAATAAAGTGAGTGATACAAATATAGATGAGGTCATATTTGAAAATATTAATATTATCAAACAGGATGATTTGTTAGAAGATTCATGGTGGCTGTATGAGGAAATATATAAAGTGAATGACAAATATGAATTTCACGTCTTGCTACAAAATAAAACGGAGGACTTAATTGATTTTATTATATCAGCTGAACAAATTTCCTTTATAAGTAATAAAAATAATCTTTGATAGTAAACTGAGGCGTTTTTGTATTAAGTCGAAGCGAAGATATTAAAAAAATAAAGAGAAGCCTTATTAAGCTAACGGGTGCTTATCTTCAATAAGGTACTCAACAATCGGGCGCGATTGCGGAATAAGCTCCTCTTCTCTGATACAATTTACGTGTGTTTAAATGCAATAAGAACTTGAAAGTTTGTAAATACAGTTAATAAAGGTCTTGAGTTTGAACAAGTTGTAGCATTTGGTAGAGATTATGATTTTGAAAATGAAGAAAGACTAAATGCTCATTATGTAGCGGTTACAAGAGCTAAAGAAAAAATGATAATACAATTGTCTATACAAATAAATTAGCTAATATTTTTAGAGCCCAAGATGTTAGTAGCAAGGAGAAAATTAAGTAATCAACTGTTATAATTTCAAATCTGTTAAATATTGGAGTGGTTTAATTGGTATGTTTTACCTATTAATCTACATAAAGATAGACTAGATTATTTTAAGCTGTTTCTAAGGTCGCCATAATGCTTAGAGAATCGTATGTAGACAAACTACACGAGAAAGAAGCTGAAGTATTATAGTTTCGGGTCGCGGGTTTGAATCCCCTCATTACTTATACGTACGATAATTTTGTTCAGCTAGTTGCAATAGAAGTAAATTCTGGGTACGTTTTTAGTTAGAGGATTTATAAAATTTTACTTGGAACATTGCCATAGTTAATGTTAATTTATAAGAGCTAGTGATCCAATTAAAGCATGTATAATTGTAGAGTAAATAATCATGTTCTACACATTTCTACACAACCTAATTGAAAACCCAGTAATACCAAGGTTCCAGGTGAATGATAAATTCCCTCCTGGGACGTCAATTGCAAATCATAGGTTGATTTTAAACCAAAAAGAAAAACGCTTAAAACCTTTGATAATATAGGGGTTTGGGCGTTTTTTTTGTGTAAAGAATATCGAGAATAGCATTAAATAACATATAAAATCAAATATAGGTAAACAATGTGAACAAAAAATTAAGATGCAAAAATGTTGAGTGCAATTTCTTCATCTCGTTCATCCACTTCTTTTAGGAGCGTATAGAAAAGCTCTAGATTGTTAATATGAATCTATATAAATCATCCTTTTATAAAAGAAACTCCATATAAAGAACGGCCTGTGCTTTCTACAATTGGTTAAATGAAGATGATAGCCTTCCACAATCAATGGTGTATGGTGAACCATCGTTAGAATATTAGTTGGAGTGATAAATGGAAATATTTATTAAAATTAATTTTTTATGAGGTATTATTAAACTATATTATTTGTGAAAAGCATAGAGAGGGGTTTTTAAATGAGAAAAGTTTACTTGTTATTTGCTATTATTGGGACAGTATTTCCGTATTATTTTTTAGTGCAATTCTTGAACGAAAACGGATTTGATTTAGGGTTATTAATAGATTTATTATTTGCAAACTCGATATCGACCTTCTTCGCTGTTGACTTTTTTATTTCATGTTTTGTTTTTATCATCTTTATGTTTAATGAGTCGAGAAAGTATAACATTAAAGAAAAGTGGATATGTCTATTAACTTTGTTTACAGTTGGTTTATCATTGGCATTACCATTATTTTTGTTTTTCAGACAGCCATATATAAAGAAATAAGGGTGTTAACCTAGATAGGCTTTAATTAAATACTCCGTGATGGGTGGTCTTTGACAATACGTTCTAATAGATAAGTTAATAAAGAAAATTACACATTTATTCATTAATTGGTGTCCTAGAGGTGCTTGAATTAGAATTTTATTTTATTGGATTTATTTCCTTTTAATAGAAATAGTAGATGTGTTTAGGAATATTGATAAACGAAATTTAGGTGTGAAATTTTCTTTTTCTTATCGTTATTTGACCTTATTTCGAGGGGATTTTTTAAATTAATTGTACATAGCACTCAAAATGTTTATTTTGTATTGAGTGAAATTTTAATTATGATACCATATAGATTAATACATATTTGGAGGAATAATTATGGAAAATAGTAAGATAAAGTTATTATTATTACTAAGTTTATTTTATGTTTTAATTTTATCAGCATGTAATCAGAAAGAAGAAAGTGTTGATAAATCAGGTGAGAATGAACAAGAAAAAGTAGAAACTTTAAATCAAGAGGAAAAAGAAGAAGTAGATACATCAAATCAAGATGGTTTAGTTGAAAGTGTCGAGAAAATTTCCAAAAATGAAGAGATTGCTGAAGACAATCATTTAAATACATCTTTGACATTAGTTTTAGAAGATGTTATTCCTAGGGACCCAAGTATTGATGATAATGTCTATGGATATGAATTAAATTTTATTTTGAAATATATTAACCATACAGATAAAGACATAAAAGGATTTATAGCAGAAACATATTTTTATGATATGTTTGGTGAATTAGTATACACATTAGATTTCAAATATGAGTGGGATGTTATTCCTGCAAATGGTTCTACAAACTTCAATACTGCTGTTGATTTAAATCAATTCAAAGATGAAGATATGCGGTTTTATAATTTGCCATTTGAGAATATGAAATTTAAATACAAAATTAAATCCATAATCTTTACGGATGGAACAAGTATTTAAAAAAGTAAAGCCTTACAACAAGCTTTGTAAGGCTATTTTATTTTGGAACCCTGCAGGTTGGGTAATGGGAGCCGTTGGAATAACTGCCGATGCCTTAAATGTTTTTAGATAAAATTAAACGTAAGATGACTAAGGAATTAGTAAAAAAGAGAAAGAAATACAAAAAGAACTAAAGAAGTGGCTTAATACCGAAATTATCCCTTCAATAAGAGAAAAGATGTATTACCAGTATAAAAAAGATATGAAAAATGATATAAAGTATTGCGAGTGTAATAGTTATTTCCATTAAGAATTAAACCTTGATTCTAATCGTATTTAGCATTTTATGTATTGATGAAATAAGAGGTATCTAAGTAAAAACATAATTATACACAATTTCTACACAGTGAAGCTAGAAACCCTAGTAAAATTAATGTCTCAGAAATATTTATAAGTACTCCTGAGACGTCTAAAGCTTCATGCTAACTAAAAGCGCCTCAAACCTTTTAAAATCAAGGGTTTGAGACGCTTCTTTTTCTTTATTAAGAATACGTAAGAAAATGAACTGTACAGGGAAGTCTTGAATGGCTGTTACAGGCTTAGTTATAAATGATTTTTTGACCATCGCTAGCATCAGTACAATCTGTTGCTTCCCAAAGCAGATCATCGTAGATAATTTGTTCTTTATGTTTGTTTAGTTTAGTGTGTCATGGTGGTTCGTTTTTACAATTATTTTACGCCAGGGACCCAACCTACATTACGTTTCATCATGTTCATTAGGGGCTCTGGAATGTTATTATCACGGCTCATATCCATTTCCGTAATAACGGGTTCACCAGCGGCTACTTTTTCCACCCAGTGCGCTTCAATTAAAAGCTCACGACCAAGTGCAAGTAAATCAGCACCTGTTTCCATTGCTTCTTTCGCATCTTCTGGTGAATAAATTGAACCAACGCCGATAAACGGTATTCGACCGTCAATGATGCGTTTTAAAATTTTAATACGGTTTTCTTTTTCGCCGCTATAACGATGTGCTTCTGAGCGGAAATCACCTAATGAAATGTGCAAGTAATCGAGCTTTTCATCTGCTAAACGATCTACAAGTCGAACCGTTTCATCTAGCGTGATGCCGTCTTCTTCAGGCTCTTCTGGGCTAAAACGATAACCAACGATAAATTGATCATCAGCATATTGCGCTTTGGCGCGGTTTACACTTTCGATAATTTCTAATAAGAATGTCATACGGTTTTCAACAGAGCCACCATAACGGTCTGTGCGTTTATTTGTAAAGCCTGAGAAGAATTGTTGTAATAGATACGTATTTGCACCGTGAATCTCCACACCGTCAAATCCTGCTTCAATGGCGCGACGTGTCGTTTCACCAAATGCTACGACGATTTCCTCAATTTCTTCTACCGTTAATGCACGTGCCACACCGCCATCTGCTGCAACGTTTTCACTTGCACTTACGATATCGCCATTTGGTACAAGGTCACGTACTGCTTGGCGACCGCCGTGATATATTTGTAAAATTGCTTTTGCGCCACCGTCGTGAATCGCATCAGCAATACGTTTTAAGCTCAAAATATATTCATCGCTATGTGCCGAAATTTGACCTGGGAAGCCTTTCCCATTAGGAAGTACGTAAGCACATGCTGTAATCACCGCACCGACGCCATATGAGCGCTCACGGTAATATGTAATCTCAGCATCTGATACCGTATCATCCGCATTTGCTGAGTAAGTGGTCATTGGCGCCATTAAGTAACGATTACGAATTGTGACGCCGTTATGAAAAGTAAATGGTTTTAAAAAAGTTGTCATGTTATTCACTCCTTCTAAAACAAGAGTAAATTTATAGGATTTAAAAGTCAAAGATCATGCTTACGACTATTTTCTATTTACTACATCATAATGAAAAAATCAGAAAAGGCCTAAAATATTGATTCACAGCATACTGCCATAATTGGAGCCTTTGAAAACGACTATTCGTTATTTCACTCTTACACAATGCGCATGATACATCTTGCTTCACGTTATCCGCACGTTGGACACTTACGTATTTTAATAAAACATAGAAAAAAGCGGCCAAAGAGTCGCCTTTTTCTATGTCTATCATTAGCTTACAGTATCGTGTAACCTTTTAAACTAGCCCTCTATTTAGGTATCGTAGAAAACAATTCAACATCATCAAAGTAGTGAATTGCATCTTTATCTTGGTCATATACATATAATCCATAACCATTTTTGTTTTGTACTAGCTCTTTTATTTCACTAGTAGTCAATGGTTTATCTACTTCTGTATTAAGAGTAACAATATATTTTAGTGAATTAAATTCCATAATAGCTCCAGGAACTAACCCTGTACTATCTTTGTTTATTATTGAAGAAATATTTTCGGGTATCTTTAATTCAAAATAATATTTACTATTAATTTTACTTAACACATCATAAAGCTGAGGACTGATTCTGTAAGAAATTTTAAATTCCACTAATTTATCATTAGCGTTTACTTTAAATTCATCAACTCCAAAATTTGGTGGAATAAATTGCTTTTCTAAAGAAACGGTACTACTGACTTCCTCCATTTGTTGTTGTTGATGATTATTTTGTTTTTCCTCTAATTGCTGATTGTTACGTTTTGTATCTTCAATTTGTTGATTATTATCGCATGCTACAAGAACAAAAATAGATGTCAACATAACTAGAATAAAAATAAAAAGTTTACTATTAATAATTTTTATCATTGTTTAACCTTATCGCTCCAACTAGTATACGTCCATTTTCCTGTCACAGTCTTAGAACTTATTACTTTGCCTGCACTCCATAGTTTTTCAGTTCCACTTGCTTGCACCCAACTACTTCCTGCTCTTAACAAATAATTAGACTTGGCGGGAATCGACCAAGTGATTGAAAGTGTTTTTGTAGTAGATGTTCCTAGTTCTACTTGAGTTGAAACCCCAACTTCAGCCACCATTGACTTAAAAGTAGCGCTAGTAGCAACATTAGCTGAAGAAGATTGCGTAACAGCTACTGAATAACTAACAGAATCTGTGGCCGAACTAGGATTTTTAGCCAAATGTTGAAATTCAAGCTGATTGTTTCTAGATGAACTAGAATGAATATATTCATATCCTGACATATCACTAGCATATGGCGTAATATTTGGCAAAGTTACAAGCGGAGCGTTATCGTATTCTGTATAATCCTCAGAGTTTGTAAAGTCTACTGCGTTTGTAAGGTCTACAGGTTCTTCAGCGCTAGCACCACTAACAGCATGTAAAGAAAGTAAAGATAACATTGATGTTGCTAATAAGGTTTTCTTCATAAACATCCTCCATTCATCATACAAATTTTACCAAAAATAGGTTAATGAAATTATATATCATTATTTTTTGATTTTCAAATTTTTTACATAATTAAATGTTTAAATTTGTTTTTTAAACAATCGTTGTATAAAATGCCTAAAACTTTATCATTTGAGAAACTGATTTGCTTGTTGGCGCACTCAGAATTTCTATTAACTAATATAGGATAAAACAGATTGTAAAAAGGAAAAGACCACTCCTTATAAGTGGTCAATATAGATAATATGCAATTTGGTCTTATTTTATAATGAAGTCGACTTACTTTTTTTCTCATCCATAATTAGGTCTTCTTCATGTTTTGGGCGAGGGGGTTCAGTATGCCCGACACGCTCATTCGGTTTTTTAATATTGGATGATTTTGCTGACTCGTCTGTTGCAAATTCTGTATCTTTTTTATCCCTTTTCATTTCGACACCTCCTAAAATTAGTATTTAACGTATCTCCATAAAATATCCTTGTTTTTTTTCAAATTCACATTTTCAAAACAAAAATTATTTTTCCGACCACTAGTGGACAGGCTTTGATAACGACGATAATGGATGGCACACAAAAATAAAAAACAGACAACTAGTAGTAGTTATCTGTTTGATATGAGACGTTTATTTTGTAATCTTTACATTATTAAATTTGTAATCTTCCCAGTTAGCAGTTAGGGCAATATTAATGGAATCAGCATTGACAGGTTCAAAGAAAATTACATTTTCGGCAGTTACACCTGGTTCAATATATGAATCAGCATGAGGAACATCTTTTTTATACCATCTATCAAAATTGAAATCATGTTTGTAACTGTATTGCTTGCCATTTGCCACTATTCTAGATAAAGAAACGCTAGTGTTTATTTTATCATTTGAGTTATTAATATACGTTAAATATACTTTTAGAGAATCTGAATCTTGAATGACTTTGTCAATATTCACCGTAACACCATTAATCGTTTTTGATAATTCCGATTGGGTAGTAGGAGTTTTACTAGAATTGGATGTAACAGCATATGTTTTAGATTTGCTATCGTAAGTTACTTTCCCTCCAAATAGTTCTGTAACTTCATTTAGTGGTACATAAGCCTTGTTATTAATTAACTGTACATCGATAGATTTTTTGTTGCCGTCGAAAGTGAAATTGTACTTAGTGGCAGCGTAAGCACCCATACTAAACGTAAATAGTAAAATGAATACACTCAATATAACTGTTGATTTTTTCAAATTAAATCCTCCTTTTTTAACCATAATAGGGAACTAAATAAGTTTTGTATATAACAAAAAACAGATAACCATAATAGGTATCTGCTTAAATAAGTTTCTTCTAATTAGGATAAAAGGATAATCTTGTGATTGGAATAAGAAACAGCGTCCGAACTAAAGAAAATTTTTGCATATATTGTTAAATTACAAAAAATAGGTGGCTTAATAAAATAGCTAATACTACCTTAAATCAATACTTCTTTTTCAATTGATATACATATAAAAGCGTAGAATTCGATTTCCTAGTTAGTGGAAAACTGCCACTGAGATAATAAGAGTAATCTTCAATGTTGGGGATCGTAAAAAATCCTGTTATGTAGAAGGAAATAATTAGGAAAAGAACATACTTGATTTAAGTTTGGGTATCAAAGCTGCCTAATACCATGAAATCGACCACTACGCCACTTACGGGGTTTTCTGAACCTAAAACATTAATGCCTAAGACTGTTACACCACTAATATTTGTAACGTTAGCAGAGACATATTTTGCAGCAATGTTCTTTTCTCTCATTTGTACCCGCGGTCTTGCATTAATCGATGAATTGGTGGAATAGACGCTTGATACTGCGTAGTCGATTGTTGATAACAGTGTATTGCCTGTAGCTAATGCATTGTCTGTAAAATAAAACGTCGCTACACCATTAGCATCTGATGTAGCTTGCCCATAGATAATACGCTTTTCCTTTTTAGGATTGGACTCGCCTGCTTTAAACACATGAAATAATGTTGGTGATAATGTAATAACTTCAATGCTCATAGCCATCCTCCATTGCATTTTACAATAGCCTATGAACTTTTATTTCGTTTAATACTTGAAATAGGCATTATTAACTTTTCGTTAGAAGCAGACGAATAACACGCGAATTATGGAGAAGGCATACTACAAGAAATGAATAAGTAGTAAAATATAGGAATGGAGTGATTTTAAAAAACCGACTTAAGGAGAGAACATAAATGGGCAGGAAGCGAAAAACCTTACCGAAAAATTTCGAGGAACTCATTGAAATAGGCGATCTATCAGCGTTAAAAGAGGTATTTTTACAATGTGAATTAGATGCTCATGGTGGTTACAGTAAATCAACAGCTTTAAGTTTTTTTAAAGTACCGAATGATTTGGTTCGCTGGCTTGTGGAGCAGGGGGCTGATATTAATGCGCGTGATCGTTACGGAAGAACGGCTCTACATAAACAGGCAATGAGTTGGTGCGGAAATATTGAATTGTTACTTGAGTTGGGTGCAGCGATAGAAGCACTGGATTATCAAAATGAGACACCTTTATTTGCAGCGGCAGAGTCATTTAATCCAAATGCAGTTTACACATTAGTTGGCAAAGGCGCAAATCTTAGCGCAGAAAACAAGATGAAACAAACCCCTTTAGAAAAAGCTTTGGCAACCTGTAGAAACATAGATATCGTCAATATGGCAAAGGTTGCAGAAATTTTGCTAAACGCTGGCGTGACTGTAACGCAGGATATGCAAAAAGCTATTAAGCGAATTGGCAACGATTTTGAATTTCACCGAGATAACTTTAATAAGGAATATTTGAATCAAACGGATGAGGCACTTTACCGTCTATATCAGCTATTTGCTGTTTCCCCAGTCGGAAAACGAAAGACGCATGATGGCAGCTCTCTAATTACAGTATCTTCAAATGGTTGGCAGGCGCAGCATAATGAACTATGGGGTTTACTCATTCCTTCACAAGGCTATGCGAACACCATACAGGGTGAGGTAATTCGTATTACTGGTAAAGTCGCTTATGAAATTTTAGATAACGGTGGCATTAACTGGGATAATCAATATCGAAAGATGCTCCACAGTTTGGGTCATTATTTTCGTCTGGGCACGCCATTAAACCCAGCGACTTTGCAAGAGGCTGAAACATTAGTGAAAGAACTTCACAAGGGTAATAGTAGTGATGAACCTGCGAGACTGTGTGAATTAGCTGTGCATTGGGTACTTAGCAATCCGAATCCAATGAGGTTGGAACAGCCAGATTATAAGCGATAACTACGTATGACTTGTTCAGCCCAATAAGCATTCAATGCTTAGCAATTTTCTTACTTTACAAGCTAAAAAAAGAGAATCGGACAGATAAGGAATGACAAAACACCTTTATTGGCTTACTAAACATAATTGGAGGGAATGTTTTACTATGAGTTATGATGTTCATATCGGAAGGTTAATCAGTGGGAGAAGAGAATTAGAAGGTAAGGGTAGTTATCTGCTATGTACGGCCAATCAAACGATTCAAGAAATAACGACATTTGGTTCTAAAGATGGGATATTCATTAGTACGCGTGATTTGGAGAATGCCCTTTACGACTTCTGCAAATCTGCAATTGCTCGCTATATAGAAGAAGGACGAAACAAGGATGTGTATACTTTCTCACTCTATACGGATAGCTATAATGGCAGCTATATAGTGTACATTAATAATCGGGATTCTTTAGAGCAAACGGTTGCTCAATACTACGCACAATATCAAGAAAGTTACTTGGAAACTGGTAGCAAGTTTTACAATCAAACTCTAGAGCAAATCTATCGCTCCTGTAAATTTAGTGAAGGCGATTATCCCTTTATGTACGACGAGATGCCGAATGGTCTTGAAACCTATCTTGAAATGTTCAACTGTATTAGTCAAGAAACACCCGCGTATTTAAGCAATGACGAGAACTACATATTTGAGAAGACCATAATAGATTCAGAGCTCTTTTTAATTGCCATCCAAGTTATTCATCGATTGCAAAATGACCTAAAGCAATTGAACCGTACGGAGGACTTTATTGCCTACGTGTCAGCCGCGGATGGCGTTGGTGGTGATTATTTGACATTAAGCCAGCTCATAAGAAAAACTGTACCCGAAGACCAATTGTATCAATCAATGCCTGACTTAATGAAGAAAGATATGGAATTCCATTCTGCTGTCGATGCTATACAGCAACGTCCCCTTGTTCAACAAGTAAAACATTGGGTAGATGTAATCGAAAGAGGAGAATTTGGTAAAGGTAGCATGCGAAGCTTCTGGCGAACAGATTATGAGGCTTATGAACAACTTGTGGGGCTTGGAGGTCACGCCATCCCACATATTCAAGAGCATCTAAACAGTGAACTTGAAGATGATACTAGGCGTATTCTAATGGTGGTATTAGAAGATCTGGCAGAACAAGCTGCTCGCTTATAATTTTACAAAATCGTATAAGGCGAAAGGGGAGAATCCAATATGACGCAACGACTACCATGTAAGACGGAAGGCTGTAGCGCAACAATACTGCCGACTACAGCAGCCAAAACGGGCGGTATTTGTATGCCATGTCATCAGGAGCATGCACGAAAAAAGCAACAAGCTTATATTGAGAAGCACCGCAAAACGGTTAATCTCTATGAAGGACTTACGAATTATGTGGACATTCTTAAGGTAATGCATGCGCCGAGAACGTATGCTCCTCTTATCCAATACATTCCTTATCCGTTAAGCATCGAGCAGATATACATAGCATTATCAGAACAAGAAGCGGACAATATGTTGAAATATGCCATGGAATTACTTGCCAAAAATAATGACAATGAAGCAGAGGACATTCTATTGTCGCTAGTATGCTATCGAAATAAAAATATCGCCAATGCTTTACCTGAGCTGATAGAGCGTAGCTTGTTTCATTATCCACTTGTTTTTAAAGATGCACCGCCGGATATACAACAGCTCCTTTTAGAGCGTATTAAATGGGATCAGGATAACCGAAACCATCTCCTCCTTGTGCTCGGTTGGATTGGTAATGCCATGGTCATGGAGCAGTTTCGGCAATGGCAAAAACAGCCGCCAATATGGGCAGAGCAGTTGTATGTAACGCCAGAAACCTACGCTCTTGAAGGCGGATGGGAGCTTAGCCGTGACGGAAAGAGGCGTGACCTAATTAACCATGTCTGCTATGCAATTAGGCAAACAGATCAACAAAGTGAAGATTTCAATGAAGAGCAGTATGCGCATTTTCTTGGGATAAGCCATTCAACCTGTCCGTGGTGTAATAGGAAGTTAACGAAATTAATGGACGTGGCTACCGCTCATCCATCTTTGCACTATCTCAACATGCACAAGAACTTGCAGGTAATAACCTGTGATTTATGTGGAAGCTTTAGTACAATCTACATGGAATTGGACAAGGATGGTGTGCCTGTTTGGAGCAGTTATAATCAAAAACCAGCGTATCTTCCAGATATTGATGACGTAAACAGCTCTATTGAAATGACACCTAGGTTAGCCCTTGCACATGAGCCACAATCACCATATTATGCTGCGCTTTGGACGATGTCACAATTAAATTCGCAGATTGGTGGTTATCCAAGCTGGGTGCAGGATTCAGCATATCCGCTTTGCCCTTGCTGTGAGCAAAGAATGCGTTTTATAGGGCAGATTGATTATGCTGATTTTGATGAATATGCTGAAGGTATTTTTTATATGTTTGTCTGTCTAAAAGACAACATTACAGCAACCATCTATCAGCAAAGCTAAATAACGTTACTGTGTCAAAGGGGGAATAATCTTGCGTTGGAAGGAAGTTAGCAAGACAGATAATCTGTCACTTGTCCACCAGGCAGCAATGGAACTGGATGTGAATGAACGGGACGAGCGCGGGAGGACACCGCTGATGCTTTTTTTAACTAATCGAATGCCTGTACAAGCAATTGAAATATTAATAGAGCACGGAGCAGAACTTGAAGCACAAGATAAACTTGGTGAAACGCCACTTAAAAAAGCTGTAAAGTTCAAGCAAGTGGATGCTATATTGAAGCTGATCGAAGCGGGAGCCGAACTAGATTCGCCACTGGGTATTTTAGCGACGGCTTGGAATGCAGCGCGTACAGATAAAAAGCTTGCTGACCTTCTGCTTGCAACAAAAGGAGCGGTTCGCCTTTCGTTGACAATGGAAGAACAAAGCATTGTTGAGGAGCTGTTGTATGAAGAGTCACAAAACAAACTATGCGAGAAAATAGCACACATTAATTCGCTAGAAATATTACATGCCATTGTGAACGGATATAACTGGGATGATGGTCCGGAACCGATGCTATCCGTTTTTCAAAATCCAGCAACGTCAGAAATTACACTTCTTGATATGTATGATTTGTTAGATGGGGATTACTGGATGAACAAGAGGGATTCACATGATTTATTAAACACAGATGAGGAGAAGCGCTTTACGGAGCTTGCTGTTGCACTGTATAAAAGATTAGAGCAGTGCCGTCACTAATGATAAGAAGAGGCTGCGCCGTTGTTGTCCGCTTCGGCGGGCGGGCACACACGTAAGCCGCAACCCTCGCTAGCGCGCGGTTCGTTGCGTCTTACGCTACGTGCATTCCCGCAGGAGTCACCGCCTTCGCTACCAACAACTAGTGAACCCTTTTAATTTTTTATTAATTGCAAAAGCAAGAATAGCTAAGTCCTCCATATAGCAACAATTTATGAACACCTTTCCTCTGGTCCTTAAATTTTTTAGTTATGTTCCAGCCTCTTTGCATTATAGTAAGCATTTAATTTATGGATGACTTCCTCTGCTAACATATTGCTAAAGCGAATAATTCCATGTTCTTGTACAATCAGCCCTTCATTGAGGCGTTGATTGAGCCAATCTGTAATAAAGGAAGGCGCATACCCACCTAGACCGAACTCATTGCCAAATGCGATGATGTTTTGATAAGCTTCTATATATTGGTCGTAACTAGTTTCAGGATACGACTTCGTATATAACCAAAATTGCACATCATACATGGTATAGGATAATTGATCTGCATGAAAACTAAAATGGCCTTTCTCTTCGACAATATGTGTACATATGCTACGGATTTTCTGTTCCACTTGTTCCACCTCTGTTACACGAGAGCACAGCTCCTCCAGCAGAGGAGAAAACTTCCCATGCGCTACTTTAGTCAAGGCTTCTTCTTTGTCTTCTTCAGAAGTATCATAGTGTTCTTCATTCACTAAGCCTTTGATAAACGCTTCAAAATTATCGGCAAGGAACGTAATCTCATAATCATCTTCTTGATCGACATGAATCACTTCAGGTTCACCATCTCGACCACATGCTCGATAGTCTAACATCACGACATCATGCCCGGCTGAAGGACAATCACAAATAACTACTCCAATGTCTGGATATCCCCATTCCTCTATCATAAACGGACTGCCCAAATCTCCGCATAGGGAATAGCTTTTCTCACGTCCAATACCCATAATACCTGTAATGGCAATATGATCTTCCGCCCAGGAAGTTGCCATATCTGTTGGAAAGCAAGTATTCCTCGGTACTCCGCCATTGTGTTGCTTCATTAAATAAATATACGAAGCGGGGAGTTTATAACCAAGCTCTTTCTCTATAGAGGCAATTAATTCATCTGACGGTGGCTCTGATTGATAGGATTTTCTTGCATACTCGCTATCTTCCCAAAATGCACTGAGAGACATCTCTGAAAAAGGAATCCTCTTTTCTACGGAGCCACCACGCTCGGAGTAAGCTTTCTTCTGGGCAAGTCGAAATTCTTCACTTTTTTGCTTCTTGGCTTTAAGGGTACTCTGTCTTAAAAAATACTCGGTGCTGCGATCTCCGGAATCTAATTGGTCAGACATGCTAAAAGCTTGAGCTGCTTCCTCATAGCGCTTTAAATAATAGAAAGCAAAGCCTACCCGATAATGCCATAGCGCATCTTGTTTACCTGCCTCAGAAATTTTACTAAAATGATTGAGCGCTTCTTCGTAAAGACCCAAATTGTTATAGGCTCTAGCTAAAATGCTAATCAATTCATCGTCTCGTTCTTCTTCAGGAATTGCTAAAAGGGTATCGACAATTCGTTGATGTTCGTCTACTTCATGCCACTCGTTCAATTGATTTATAAGCTTTTGTTCCATTGTTACCTCCAAATGATTATTCATAAATACTATGTATCTGGTAAATCCTTACCTTTAAAATAGTAACATCTATAAATGAAGGATTCTAGAATTTTCCTGTATGAAACCATAGCAGGATTTCCATTTTGATTGTCTTTTTATTGATTACTTCATGTCCATTTGTCCCATGATATAGGTAGATGGGGGGTGCAGGCTAATGGATTATGAATATTCCGTGAAGTTTTACTTTAACGAAAGCCGTGAAGAAGAATATAAAATTAAAAATAATATTGGACAAGAAACCTTTGTAGAAGAACTGTCTAATGGATTCAATGAAAAGCCTTGGTATTCATTTACTGAAACTGAACATTTTAAAACGATATTAATTAGCACGAAAGAAGTTTATAAGGTATCGGTCGTGCAAAATGTTGTCACATTTGATTAATCCAACGAATTTAATACTTTTATCGTTATGCTTACAACGATAGTTGGATATTTAAAAAGGAAGCTCTAATCGCTTCCTTTTTGTTTATATAATATTACGCTATAGATAATGGCAATTCGTGCAAATAAAAAGGTTAACGTTACATCGTATGGTTTGTTTCATACTCGATGTTTACTTTAATTTTGTGCAAGTCCCTATCAATTTTTGAAATTAACATATGTATTTCTTCATTTTCTGAAGCGTTAAACGTTTCTCCTCTTCGTTTGCTTAACGTGACTGTTTGATTGATTAACCGCAAACAAGATTTAATTAACGCTAAATCTGTTTTGATTGCTTCTTTATTTAAAATGTCTATTTCATCCATTAATATTCACCCCCACTATAGATAATACAATATTAGTAATAATTAACCAATGTACAGCGCTGTCCTTAAAAAACTGATGAAATATATCTTAACCAGTTCATCTGTTGTTCATCTTGCCTTTGTAAAATATATCTGGGCAATAAGTGTATGCATTCTTATAAAGGTACATTTAAATTTGTGCTATGAATCGGGTGATTGAAATGTTAATAATGGCTACAATATTTATTACAGCAGCACTAATTTTTTATACAGTAGGAGTATGGTCAGAAAAATTTCAAAAAACATTAAAATTGTGGCATGTGATTATTTTTTGGATAGGCTTCATATGCGATACGCTTGGAACGACCATGATGGAAAAAATGGCTACAGAAGGATCTTTATTTAGCTTTCATGGCGTAACAGGTTTATTAGCTATTGTGTTAATGTTATTTCATGCCATTTGGGCTTCTATTGTGTTGGTGAAAAATGACTCTAAAATGAAGCAAAAGTTCCATAAGTTAAGCATGGTGGTATGGTTCATCTGGTTGTTTCCTTATATATCTGGAATGATATTTGGGATGATTAATAAATTTTAAAGTTTTGTTCTTTGAAAAAAATGTTCTAAAAATTACCCTATTTATTATTATGTCACAATACTTTCATTTGATATTCAAATCTTATATGGTATGGTTTTGAATGGGGCATTTACTGAATTCCAATTTTCAATAGGCGCTATCTAAATCAACATTATATTTTAGCTCTAAAATAAATGTATGGGCAAAATAACATCCAATTAGATGGTTACAATGAATGTAAATCCCTTTTGAATGAGTGGTGGTTGAAAACACCCCTCTAATGAAACACGGAGCAATGAAGGTGATACAATTTAATTACTTGCTACTACATTAATAAATTATGAAAGAGCTGATAAGATATGACATGGGGTTTAGTTATGACAATAGTGATTGGATCTATTGTTAAATTGGTAATGAGTCCTCCAAGCATCGTTGTAGGGTGGACTGTCAGTAAATTTGAACTGCACAAAAAACTGGATGCAAAAGATGTTACCGTAACCTATAACGGAAAGAATTTAGAAGAAGAAGAAAAAAGTAGATTTACTAACTATTTTAATGAAGCTTCGTTTTTAAAAAAGCATTATATTTTCCCAGGTAATGAAAAGTTATTTTTAGAACCTGAATCAAATATCACGCCATTTGTTATCAATTTTAAAAAAGGCAAAAAGGATATACACTTCTTTGTTTTTAATTACGATAATCACGTTGATATCGTGAAGAAATACAAGGAAAAAGTCGTTTCGTACAGTGTAAGTTCTGATTGTTTACAAAACTTTTCAACGTCTAAAGGTTTAGTATAAAAAGCTTTCATTGCCAATGATTCAACCAGTTGTCGCTATTATAGCGGCGACTGGTTGTTTTCGTTTTGTATGAAATGAAAAAGGCACTTACTAAATTGTAAGTGCCTTTGATTGCGTCGTCTTTTTTAAAATAGTAAAAAAATTGCTATCGTTTGAGATTGTATAGTCCTCTTTGGTACTTATTTACAGTCAGTGATTTATTATGTGAATCAGAATATCGCATAACCTGTATTTAATGTGAAGTTGATTCGGTAATCATAATCAAGCAAGGATACTGATGCTTTTTCAAATTTGGCGTTTTTAAAAGATTCTATAAGTTCTTTTTGTGTTTCTTTGGGGAGTTTTATGTCTGTAAATATATCTTTGTCACCTATATTGACTCTATGAACAGTTACAGTTGGATTGGCTGCATTGAAATTAGCGTCCGTTAATACATCTGTTGCAGAATAGGTTCGACTTTTTATTGCAATAAAAAACTAGCAACAACGATTATAAGTAAAGATAAAATAACGGTTAATATAAAATTTTTGATTTTTTCATATAGACCCCTCTTTATCCTTTTTTTATAAAATGATAGCAAAATGCTGCAATTAAAAAGAATAGCATTTGCAATTCTTTTACGAAAAATTATAAAATTCTATATTGTATTTATTTGAAAATTGACTAGGATGGATTTTGTTTATAAAATTTGTGTACTGTGTTTAGTAAGTTAGTGGTTTTTACAGCACAAAATAGCTTTTAGTTAGCAGCATTTGCCTTCTATAAGAATTAGCAAATACATGAATTACATGTGATTTTCTTACTAATGGTTAGAGGTTAGTTAGTTGATTAATAATACATGGCGTTTGAATGGATGGTGTCAGTAAATGTTAGCAGAAAATATAAGGTCAGCTAAAAGAGGAAAAAATGAACGGAATGGTATTCACAATTGGCATCCCTATTATGCGAGTTACTCTGAATACTTTGTGGAGGATATGCTAGATTATTTAGGAGCTAATGAGAGCTCGATTGTACTCGATCCTTGGATGGGCAGTGGGACAACGGCTTTAGTGTGCCAAAAGAGAGGAATCAAATCTTTTGGTATAGATATCAACCCAGTGATGGTCATTTTTTCAAAAGCTAAAACTAGAAATTTAATTGAATTTAATTTGGATAGTATCGGAAATGCTATTAAGGAAACGGCTAGTCATGTCAAACTTGCAGAAGATGAATTTTTAAATAATGAAGACACATTAGAATTTGTAAGTGATAAACATCTAAATGTGTTAAATAAAATTCAACTAGCTATCGACGACGTTTGTAAGCATCACAGCGATATTTCAGATACACCATTATCAGATACAATACGAGCTTTTTACTTTGCCGTTCTATTTAGGTGTTTAAGGTACGTAGGGAAATTCAAGGTAGGTAAAAATCCAACATGGCTAGTAAATGAAATACGTAAAGCGAGAACCGACGAAGTAGATACATATCATTTATTTTATCATTATGTAAAGGCCATGATAAAAGACTTAGAAACATACTATACGAATATTTTAAATTATGGCTATTCCTATCCCTCTTTGTATGAAGGGGATAGTAAACAAATGATTTTTTCTGATTGTACCGCAGATAATATCATTACTTCTCCTCCGTATTTAACACGCATTGATTACGCTGTTTCTACAAAGCCAGAATTATTGTTTTTAGGTTATAAACAAGATACGGATTTTGATAGAGTGAGAAGAGCAACTATGGGAGCTCCTGTTATTGCTGATAAAAATATAGTCATAAACGAAAAGTGGGGTAGTTGTATTTGTTCTTTTTTAAAACAAGTGAAAGAACATCATGCAAAAGCCTCCCAAAGTTATTACCTACCTATATTTTTACAGTATTTTAGAGATGCATTTGAGTCGTTACGTGAAATCAAACGAGTACTAAAACCAAATGGACAAGCTTGTCTTGTGGTGCAATCTTCTTATTATAAAGATGTAGAAGCTAAACTGGGAGAAATGTATGTGGAGATGGCTCAATCCCTTAATTTAGAAGCACAAATTATTAAACGAGATGTTGTGAAACATCATTTAGCCAATGTTAATACGAAATCTTCGAAATATGTGAAAAATAAAATTTACTATGAGGATGCTGTTCTTATAAGAAAGAAGGGGAAAAATTGACGGAGTATAGTAGCCATAGAGAACAAGTAGCACAAGTTCATGGTGTGTCAGATAGACAAAATATCGTCGAAAATGCTTTATTACATGCATTCGAACCTTTTATTTTTATAAAAGAAGTACCATTTATTAATTTTGGTAATATGACTGCTGGTGAATTAGCGAATGCATTTAGCGCTTACCCTATCGTGGTCAAATCCATTTTAGCGACGGTAAATGTTGCAGGAAGGGCGATTAAGCGAGATTTAGATATATCTATTGATACATATAGTGATAAGTTACCGAAAGAAAAAGCGGCTATTTTAGCAGGTTATATTAAACCGATGTTACCCAATGAACTTGCAATTCCTGCAATATGTGAGCTGGATAGATGGTTTTATGTAGATAAAGAAATAAGAAAATTTAAAGGTAGTTGGGAAAAAGCGATTCTTACTATTTTAAAAAAGAATGCAAGAACGGATGATTTTAAAAAAGTTAAGTTTGAATGTGATGGGGAAAACTTTCAATTAGATGCAGTACATCCATCCAATGCGCCCTATAAGGTTGGTATCGATGTCAGGAGAATTGAGGCAAAACAAGATATCCATAAAAGAGCGGATGAAATCATCAATAAGGCGAGAAAATTTAAAAAAATTTGTCCGAATGCTAGCTTTTACGCAATAATTTATTACCCATTTACGAGTGAACATATTAATTTACAAACCAGATTAAAAGATGAACATATTAATGGTGTTTTTTTTGCTACCGAATCATTTTCAAGCATTGAGCAGCAGACAAAGTATATTTTAAGTTCAGAAGGTTTACTGAAGGACGAGATTTATTAGATAATGAATAAATAATAGGTTATGTAGCAAAGTTAGAAATAATAAGGAGGAAACAACTATGTCAAAGAAAAATAATGCGTTATCACTCCAACAATGTGAGGAATTACTTCAAACTTTGCAAGAGCGATTTGAGAAAAATATGAATCGCCATCAAGGTCTTGATTGGACTTCAGTACAAGCAAAGCTCGAGACGAAAGCTGAAAAACTATGGTCACTCAATGAAATGGAAAGCACTGGCGGTGAGCCTGATGTCGTAGGGTATGACGAAAATACGGGAGAGTTTATTTTTTATGATTGTGCAACGGAGAGCCCGAAAGGTCGCAGAAGTGTTTGTTACGATCGTGAAGCATTGGAGTCAAGGAAGAAGCATCAACCAGAAAATACGGCGATAGATATGGCAACGGCTATGGGCATTGAACTTTTAACAGAAGAACAATACCGAGCATTGCAGGAACTAGGTACTTTCGATTTAAAAACGTCGAGCTGGGTACAAACACCTGCAAATATTAGAAAGCTGGGCGGGGCCATCTTCTGTGATCGTCGCTACGATACAGTCTTTATGTACCACAATGGAGCGGATTCCTACTATGCTGCAAGAGGCTTCCGTGGTGCGCTTAAAGTATAAATATAAATAACCTTCTAAAAGCTTTCTAGAGCGTTTATGCTGTTTGATAAAGCGCTAAAGCAAATCATTCATATAATAGCTTCTTCTAGCGTTTGAGGGCTAATCACCATAAGGAGAGTCCAAACGATGAAGAGATAGTTTTGCTCATAATGAAAACAGTCATCCATGCAAATTAGCAGGGTGACTGTTTCTTTCGTATGAAAGCGGGAGCTAGTGAGAAATGTAAAGATAGTATTTCAACCAGCTCGTCTATTTTGAAACACAATGAAAAGGGTCACTAGGCTGGGAATAACCCTTTTTTATAGAGAGGTGCAATGAATCTGTATGTTAGAATTAGCAGTCTTCTTTGCTATTTATGAAAGTAGCGCCAACAATAATTAAAAGAATAAATAATACAACGATTAGAGCGAATGTTGAACCATAGCCATTGTTATTACCGTATTCATAGTTACCGCAATAATTGTTGTTCCAATTGCCTCCTACATTTCCGCCGAAGTATCCCATGGAAAATCCCTCCTTTCTTCAATATATAGTATGTAAACTATAAAGAAGTGGAGGGGTGTTTATCCATTGGGGTAAGAAAAATAATGAAATCGCCATTAAAATCGCTGGAATCGCCAATAGCACAAATGAAATCGCCACAAAAACCATTTGTGCTTTGTTACATCGCAACCCAGTGATCTTTAGAAACTTCTACAAGTTGTGTATTGTCTAAGTTAAAACGGTTTACCATCAACTCTTCTTCGGTCATGACTTGGCGTTTCTTTTGTTTTTCAATGGCTGGATCTGGAATCGGAATTGACTGCAATAACATTTTGGTATAAGGATGTTGTGGGTTGGCATACAGCTCTTCGCTCTCTGCTAATTCTACAATTTTTCCTCCATACATAACAGCAACGCGATCGCTAATATGTTTGACCATCGACAAATCATGGGCGATAAATAAATAGGTTAAACCTAAACGTTGTTGTAAATCTTTCAGTAAGTCCACAACTTGCTTTTGAATGGAAACATCTAGAGCAGACAGTGGTTCATCACATACTATAAAATTTGGCTCGACAGCTAAAGCGCGCGCAATGCCAATACGTTGGCGTTGCCCGCCACTAAATTCATGAGGGTAGCGTAAAGCATGTTCCTTTTTTAAGCCTACTAGTTCGAGTAATTCTTCAACTCGGGCACGACGTTGTTCTGTTGATGTCGTTAATTTATGTACATCAAGCGCTTCCCCGATAATATCAAGCACCTTTTTACGAGGGTTTAGTGATGAATAGGGATCTTGGAAAATAATTTGCATATGACGTCGCATACTTTTTAACTCATTTTTAGATAAGCGTGTAACAGGCACCCCTTTATACAACACTTCACCATCTGTTGGTTCATGGAGCTGTAAAATCGTACGCCCTGTTGTTGATTTGCCTGAACCAGATTCACCAACGAGCCCCAATGTCTCACCAGGGAAAATACGGAATGATAAATCATCGACTGCCTTTAAAAGCTCACCTTTCTTTAAATCGAAATGTTTTGATAAATTGCGAACTTCAACAAGCGGTACAGTTAAATCTATATCTTGTGCTAGATGGGGTGGCTGTTTCGCTTCTTTTTTTTCATGAAGCTTTGGCAATGCGTTTAACAGACGCTTTGTATAGGGGTGCTGTGGGTTCGCAAATATTTCTTCCGTAGTGCCTTCCTCAACAATTTCTCCCTCTTTCATGACAATGACACGATCACACATACCTGCAACTACACCTAAATCATGCGTAATTAAGATAATAGATGTCCCTAGACGTTCTTGCATTTGCTTCATTATGCTTAAAATTTGTGCTTGGATTGTGACATCTAGTGCTGTTGTTGGTTCGTCAGCAATTAACAGGGCAGGGTTACAGGCAAGAGCCATGGTAATCATGACACGTTGACGCATACCACCACTAAATTCATGCGGGTACTGATGATAACGCTCCTCACTATTTTTTATACCAACAGATTTTAATAATTCAATCGTTTTTTCGTAGGCTTGCTTTTTAGTCATTTTTTGATGCTTCATTAAACCTTCAGCGATTTGTTCACCAACACGAATGGTTGGGTTAGTGGAAGTCATGGGGTCTTGGAAAATCATACTAATATCTTTTCCCCGAATCGCTTCCATTTGTTTTTCCGTTTGTGTCACTAGATTGTCCCCTTGGAAAAGAATTGTTCCAGACTTTAAAAAAGAAGGGGGGGAAGGGAGAAGGCGCATGATGGATCGAGCCGTTACGCTTTTACCGCTACCAGATTCGCCTACAATGCCGACTGTTTCTCCTTTATTGACATAAAAGTTTACCCCTTTTACTGCTTCAAATTCACTTTCACCAGTAATAAAAGAAACGCGTAAATCTTGTATTTCAAGAATTTTTTCACTCATCGAATGCTCATCCTTTTATAAATTTTAAATATTCTTATTGACGAAATGTAGTCGTTCATACATACTATACTATACAGGTAGGGATTGTACAATATAACCTGTGATGTAAATTATTTCGTTTGATTTTCATACCTTACTACTATAGTAAACGAAGAAAGGAGGAAATACATGATTAATTTTCAGAATATTATAAAGTTTGAGGGAAATTATTATTTCAAGCGGGTTTTTAGCGAGATAACGAGGAAACATAGTTATTCAATTGCACTATTTTTACTAGGATTCCCAGTTCATGTTGTTACATATTTTTTATATTTGTTAAAAAAGGATAAAAATTTATATGTGCCGTTGTTTGCACAAATGAAACAACAATTTATTTCAGAGGGAAAAGTACATGCTTGGGCAGCGGAATATAGGCTACAGGAACAAACAAAGGCTGCATTTTTTAATAAATCACTGAATGAACGTCAACTGGATTTGGTTGTTAATCAATTAACAGAACAAAAGCTACATAGAGAAGTTGAAAAAATATTAGCAAACGATGGTTTAGCAAAGCCTTCTTATAAAAGCTATTTTAGTGAACTGCTTGAAAATCCACTGTTTTTAGTTTTGTCATTTATTCCAGGCGTTTTTATGTATATTTTCCTTATCTTATGTAGTAACGCATTTAGTCGGTTTATCGTTGAACGTTTAGTTCAAAGTGCCTTTGTCATCGTTGGTGTTGCCACATTAGTATTTACGATTTTATATTTATCACCATTTGACCCTGCTCGCAATTTGCTAGGTATTGAGGCAACACCTGAACAAGTCGCAAATTTTAATAAAATTTATGGACTCGATCAACCTTATTTAGTGCAGCTTTGGCATTCTTTATCTGGACTGTTTACGTTTGATTTAGGTAATTCGTTTGAAGGCAAGGAAAATATTACGCAAAGTATTATGAATAAATTTCCTGTGACATTGGAAATTGCCCTATTGTCATTACTAATGGCGGTGGCGATTGCCATTCCTGTTGGGATCATCTCAGCGGTAAGGCCAAATTCTTTTGCAGATTATGCGTTTATGTTTATCGCACTTATTGGTTTATCCATACCGAGCTTCTGGCAAGGTTTGATTTTTATTTTAACGTTTTCATTAAAATTACAATGGTTCCCAGCTACGTATAATCCGAATAATTGTTTATCCATTGTTATGCCAGTTGTTGTATTAGGTACTTCTATTACAGCGTCGATTGCTCGCATGACAAGGTCAAGCATGCTTGAAGTGATTCATGAGGATTATATTATTACTGCCAAAGCGAAAGGATTGAGTGAGCGCAAGGTTATCACCAAGCATGCGATTCGCAATGCAATGATTCCTATTGTTACAGTAATCGGTCTGTTATTTGGTGGTATGCTTGGCGGTGCTTCTGTTACAGAGAAAGTCTTTAACATCAGTGGTATTGGTAGCTATATCGTTGATAAACAATTTATTCCGGATATACCGGCACTCCTTGGAGGGGTTGTCTATATTGCGATTACGATTTCGATTGTCAACATGGTGATCGACGTGCTATATGCATTCTTTGATCCACGTATTCGTTCAAAAATGAAGAAATCTTAGGAGGAGAGGGGATAGTGTGAAATTCATCTCGAATGTTAAGCTGCTAATGAAAATAACGCAAGAATATGTCAATGCACAGTTTACCATTGTCTTTTCTGCTATTTTTTCAGTGCTGTTTTTACTAAATAGTTTTAATTTTGCTGACGGTGTATGGCGTCCCTATATCCTTGGGCTATTTTTCATTTACGTTGCTACGACTTTATATGTATGGGTCGCAACGTGGCAAATAAAAAAAGATTTAGCTAAACAACGAGAAATTCAAAAGCGAACAAGATTGCTTGGTTACCCATTAATGCTAACAGTACTAGTGGGTAATGTATTTGCAGCAGGTTTCGGATTTATGCTCGCAACAAAAAATAAAACGGCAGAATATACTTTTGCCATCTATGCCTTCATTACACAAATTTTTATTATCGGTATTTCGGCACTCAATTTATTTAAGCCGTATGTAGTCGATACATTTTTATTCGCAATGGGTGCGTTTTTAGCACTCGCTGTCTTTTATGCCGTGATGGCTATACTTGTAGCGCGTTACGTTACGGCTAGTAATGCGCCAAAATGGATGATACCCCTTGGTGTGGTGTTACTTTTACCTACACTAACTGGCAATTTATTTTCATTACTGCTTGGCTTGACGTTAATTAAAAAAGCACGTAATACGGATCCATCGGCAGTAGAAAAATGGCAAAAAATATGGAATAAAATCTTGCGCAATACGATGGCTGTATTCGGCATGTTCTTCATTATTTTTATGTTCTCGCTGTCGGTCGTGAGTTCATGGACATTTGATTACGATTTTGCCGTGCAAAATAATTATAGTGCCTTGCTACAGACGCCATCTTTAGACTATCCGCTCGGAACTGATAATTTTGGTCGGGATTTATTTTCTAGAATCGTATTTGGTGCTCAAATTTCATTAATTGTTGGTTTCTTTTCTACAATTATACCAGCTGTAATAGGAGGAGCACTCGGTGCGTTTTCAGGCTATTACGGAAAAAATACAGATAACATTATCATGCGTTTGCTAGATATTTTATATGCTATCCCAGGCATTTTACTAGCTATTGCAATTATTGCAGCATTTGGCGCAAATACAGTGAACTTAATTATTGCATTGAGTGTAGGGGCTATTCCAACCTATGCACGAACGATGCGCGCCAATGTCATGCAAATTGCCAATTTTGAATTTGTTGAATCAGCAAAGGCGCTAGGCGTATCAGATGCCGCCATTATTTTTAAACATATCGTACCGAACGCTCTTGCTCCGATGATAGTAAAAGCGACTTTAACAATTGGCGGAGCGGTCATATCGACTAGTAGTTTAAGCTTCCTTGGCCTCGGTATAGAGCCGCATATACCAGAATGGGGCAATATTTTAAAAGTAGGTAGTACGTATTTAGAAACCAATGCTTATGTGGCTATTTTCCCAGGGTTATGCATTATGTTACTCGTCTTATCGTTTAATTTTTTCGGCGATGGATTACGTGATGCCCTTGATCCTAAAACAAATTAACTTATTATATTGGAGGAAAAGACAGATGAACAAAAAATTATTTACATTGGCTACATCAGCAACTGTTGCTGCGGTTGCGTTAGCTGGTTGTGTAGAAACAAAATCAAATGTAGAAAATAAAGATGATCAATCAGAAACAGCTAGTACTAAACCAGTTCTTGAAGTGCTTGGGATGGCTTCACAAGAACAAGATATGAATATTGTACGAGACCAATTAGTGAAAAATGGTTTTGAAGTAAAGTTAAATATTCAACCAGACTTCGGTTCTTACTCGGCACAAAAAGATGCTGGCAACTATGATGTAGCGGTATCTAGCTGGACAACTGTAACCGGCAATCCTGACTATGCAGTAAGAGGGTTATTTAAAACAGGTGGAGATTACAGTGTGACTGCCGATGCCACTATCGATAAATTAATAGATGAAGCGAGTACGTTAACGGGAGATGCTGCAAAAGAGAAGTATAAAGAGCTAGAGCAAGCATTAGTGTTTGATAATGCGTATATTGCACCATTATATATTTCTCAAAAGTTCCAAGGGATTTATGCAAAAGAAGTAAACCCAGACACTGTCCGTTTACCAAAATCACGTGCACAAGCATGGGAAACAATTTCATTTAATGATACCGCTAAAAATGCAACAGATACATTAGTTTTACATCAAGGGATTGCTTCCTTAACTTCTCTTGACCCGGTAAAAGGAAATGACGGTTCCATTAATACATTAAATACTAATATGTATGTACGATTAGTGAATTTATCTGATACGGATGAGGTCGTTTCTAATGGTTCACTATCTTATCAACACGCTATTTCCGAAAATAACAAAGAATACTATTTCGTCTTACGTGATGATATCAATTTTGCTAAGGTGGAAAATGGCAAAGCGGTAGATACTGGCGACTTAGTATCGGCTGAAGACGTTGTATTCTCTTTACAGCGCGCAAAAGATCAAAATTCAGTACCAGATCACCGCACATACTCTATTCATGAGAATATTGACTCTGTAGAAATTGTTTCAGATATAACTGCACTTGAAGCGGTGAAAACGTCTGACGGTCAATCAGTTTTAGATGAATTATCGGCTAAACTTCCTGCAGCGATTGCACAAGTTGTAACGGACGAAGCGAGTGTAGATAATGCAGCAGGTAAATATCAAGTTGTGAAAATTACAACACCGAATCCTTTCCCACAAGTGCTAAACTATTTAGCTCACCAATCGGGCGGAATTGTGTCTGAAGCGGCAGTTAAAGCAGTCAATACATTTGACGTAGAAAGTTATGACCCAAATGTAAATGTGGCATACGGTGACCAAGCTACTGTAACAGAAGGGGCAACATATGCCAATCATTTAGCGGCATCTGGACCTTACATTTTAGTTCAAAAAAATGATTATGAAGCAACGTTTGTCAAAAACCCAGCTTACCAAGTAGGGACTGAAAACGAGCCGAAAATTAATCATATTAACGTTCGATTCATTGAAGATAATGACTCAGCACTTTCTGCTCTTCGTAATGGTGAAATTGACGTATTACAATCTGTGCCTGAAACGAAAATTGATGTTGTAAAAGGTGATGCAAACTTAGCGTTAAAAACAGCGGATAGTAATGCTGTATCATATTTATTAATCAATCCAAAAGGCCGTGAAGTTTCGAAATCTGCAGACTTGCGTAAAGCCATCCTTTACTCGATCAACCAAGATGAATTTATTAGTTTCTATCAAGGTAATAAAAAACCAGCCGTTTCAACAGTTTCCCCACTTGTTGACACAGGCCTAAAATTAACAGCAGATAGCACAAAGGTAAAAGAATTTCTAAGTGCTTATAAAGCTAGTAAATAAAGTATCTGCCACTTTAGGTAAAGCACTTCAAAGCCATTTTTTATGGTTGAAGTGCTTTTTTTAGTACAAAGCTACATTATTTGTTTAAAATTGGAACTTTTCAGAGTTTTAATCGTATATGAAGAAAAAAGATAAAGAAGGGGAGTTAGGCATTTGCGAAAGAAAGATGTACTCATTATGCTAGTCACTTTGATTGTAGAAGGAATCATTACTTACTTGATTGCATCGTTTTTCTCTGTTCGATTTATCGAAATTATGTTTTTTGTTGGTTTTGCCATTGCAGGTGGAATTTTTTACTTTTTGAGTAGTGGTGGACCAATGGCTAGATACAATGAAGTTCAAGTTACTGCTCAAACAGGAATCATTCACAAAAACGAGCAATTTACTACCAAGAAAGGTCCGATATTTTTGGCTTCGGTATTATTTTGTTTAATTGGACTGGTGTTTTTTCTCCTATTAATTGCAGAGATTATTCCACCTAGTACAAAGTAATATAGAAAAGTTATGCAGCTCTTATTCCGACTTTACAAAATACTTTACTTACATTAAAAAGCCCTTCTACCATTCTCCAACGGTTAGAAGGGCTTTTGCTGTTGACATAATAAACCAAAATAGTGGACATTCTAGTGTTCGTTGTAAATCAACGAAACGAATAATTCACATAGTAATTGGAAAGTACTTTAAGAAAAAGTCGGAGTTGATTGTTGTGATATTTAATCAAGATAAAGAAATTTACTGCTATAGCTGTCGTAAAAAGACGGTCTTTACATGTAAAGATCGACACAATAAAAGCGGAGTAGAAAGTCATTGCAGTGAATGTAGCGGCATTTGGTTTGAATGGCAAAATCGAGCCGTTGAGCGAGAAATGGAAAAGTGGGTTGAATATAACCACAAAATCGTCAATTAATACTATTATTTCCATAAAAAATGGTATTCTTGCTTGTAAAATATTAGATGAAAAGAAAAACCTTGCTTAAAATATTACGAGTTTTTGCTTAAATATGATACAAATTATTCATTTCAATCACCTATTTAGAACTTAAGACTTGCCAATATGGCTATGTCTGATTTAGTTGTATATAATAAAATAAAGTTAACGCGTGAAGGTGATTGTATTGGACGACATAGTCATAACAGGGTATGGCATTAAAGCTCCTGGAATTCTAGATAAACATAGTTTTTTAAATGTATTAACAAAAGGTATTTGTACACAGAGTAATTTAAACAATGCTCATCTGCCTCAAGCAAACATCGTTGCGGGCGTGATTGACCAAAACTTTCAGGAGATTAATGGCGTAAATTATCGCCGACATCCACGTTCTGTAAGAATGGCAATTGCCGCGACATTGGATGCAATGGAAATGGCAAATTTAAAAGATGTTCAACCGCATCGAATCGCTGTCATTATGGGTACATCCGCTGGAGCGATTTTGGAAATCGAAAAATATGCTGCGGATGGTTTTGATTTAAGAAAATTCCCGATTCATGGGGTTGCGCTTGTTGATACCCACACGCTTTCGAGCTCTGTTGCAGAAGCTATCGGATCGTGTGGTTCTGCATTTACCGTCACAACTGGTTGCAGTGCTAGTTTAGATGCCATTTTAATAGGGAAACAATTATTACAGTCTGGAAGTGTTGATGCTTGCATTGTAGGAGGAACAGAGGCTCCTTTAGGCCAATGGACTATTAATGGCTTTAAAAAATTGAGGTCTCTTTCAACGGAGTGCTCCATTGAAAAAGCGGGTGTTCCCTTTTCAACACTGCATCAAGGCTTTGTTTTATCCGAGGGAGCTGGCGTTATGGTTTTAGAACGTAGACAATCTGCAAATGCACGAGGGCAAAGCATTTATGGGAAGGTTGAGCGTGTTATTTCGAGAAATGAAGGGCAGAAACTATTAAATTCTGATAGTACTGGTAGACATATGTTAGACGTTTTTCAAGAAACGGTTGGGGATACACTACCGAGTTATATAAACAGTCAGGCACTAGGCATAGCATTGAATGATCAAATCGAACGCTTTATTTTGAAAGAAACATTTGGTTCAAATGTGCCCATTACTTCGATTAAAGGAATGATTGGTCACACGTTTGGTGCAATGGGAGCAATGCAAGTCATATCTTCTTTGTTGTCAATGGAATATGGGTTTATCCCGCCAACGATTAAAACATTAGGGCATGGATTTGAAGATACACCGATTGTTTATGAAACGAGGCATCAAGCGGTAGAGTCTGTATGTATCACTACTCATGGTAGTAGCGGGAATAATGCTTGTTTATTACTGACACATACTTAGGAGGCTCTTTATATGTTTTTTATTTTTTTACTTTTGTTATCTGGTATTCCCATTTGTGTTGGAATTACGATTTTAGTGTTATTCAAAAAAAATAAACTATCCAAAATTATTTTTCTATTTCTTCTTTTGGCGTCCTTTTGGCATATAGATGTTTCATTTTTATATGCTGTTCAATTGTTTAGCCAAGAGACCATTATGTTCTTTTTTAAACTATTTCGATTTGGGTCAATCATGTTAACACCAACCATCTTTTACGTTGGGTATACGATTGTTCAAGAAATGCTCCCATCGGAGTATCAAAAAAAGTGGGGGTCTATTGTTAATCGGACCACTGTATTCATCTCTTATGCGTTTGCGTTATTTGTTTACATAATAGGATGGAGCTCTAAAAGTATTCGTGGATTAGAACGTATTCAAATAGATACAAGTGTTTTTTACTTTCCTGTTGATGGAGAGCTATCCTGGATTTTTAATTTTAATGTATTTCTATTTATCATCACAATTATTATTTGTTTGTTGATTAGTTTAGATGTACAACATAAAAGTGAACGTTCTTTTTTATTTTATTTTACTATTTTCACATCCATCGGCTTTGCTATTGGTTACTTAAATATGTTTCCAACTTCTAGATTGTACCCAAGCTCGATTGCTATTTTAGTCTTTGCGATTTCTATCTTGATTCTTTCGAGTAGAATGCATCTTGAAATTGTTAATAATATGAATAAAAAGCTATACGAGCAAAAGCAGTTTTTGTTCAGGGTCATTGATTTAAATCCTAATTATATTTATGCGCAAGATGAAAGTGGTCGTTATACATTAATGAACAAATCGTATGCACAGTTAATGGGCATGAGCTTTCAAGATATGATTGGGAAAACGGACGGCGATTTACTAGCTGACTTCACTGATGGAGAAGAATGCAACAATCCAGATAATACGTTTAAATTGCCAGAAAAGTATTTTATAAAAGAAGAAGCTATTACATCCGCTTCGGGGGAAGTGGTATGGGTACAAACGGTTAAAGTTCCGATTAATATAAATGATAGTGCTACATTACTGGCAGTTTCAACTGATATTACGGAACGCAAGCGCTATGAAGATGAAATCAAGTTTCAAGCTAATCATGATGCATTAACAGGGTTACCAAATAGAAGGATGTTCAATGAAGATTTAATAGCGCTTTTAGAACAAGCAAAACTTGAAGGAAGTCAAAATGCCATATTGTTCTTTGATCTCGATCGTTTTAAATATATCAATGATTCACTTGGACATGATGTGGGTGATCTCTTATTGATTGAAGTATCAAGGCGTATTGAAATATTGCTAAAAGAAAAACATAGCAAGGCAATGATCTATCGACTCGGTGGAGATGAATTTACCATTTTACTGCCTGATTATGATGCTACTGAAAGTGAGAGATTTGCTAAAGATTTGTTATGTCAATTTAATACAGCGTTTTGGATTGATGGAAGTGAGTATTTCATTACACCGAGTATTGGTATTAGCACGTTCCCTAATGATGGGTATGATGCGAATACATTGATTAAGCATGCAGATACAGCCATGTACTACGTAAAAGAACGAGGGAAAAATAACTATCAATTATTTACATCAGAAATGCAACAACACTTCTATCGAAAGATGATGATTGAAAAGCAATTACGAACAGCATTAGATAATGAGGAGTTTGAGCTTTATTACCAGCCTATTATTGATGTGAAAACGAATGAAATTATTGCTATGGAATCACTCATTAGATGGAATAATGAGGTGCTGGGGCAAGTTACCCCGGATGAATTTATTTCCGTTATGGAAGAAACAGGGATGATTATTCCGATAGGTAAATGGATATTGACTACAGCCATAGCACAAACTGCCCGTTGGCACAATGAAACAAATAAGCCTTTAAAAATAAGTATTAATGTATCGGTGAAGCAGCTGCTTGAATCAACATTTGTAGAAAATGTTAAGCAAGCAATAGAGAATGCGTCATTCGATGCATCCTATGTTGTGTTGGAGATTACGGAGAGTATTGCGATGTACGCTGAGTCAATGATTGAAAAATTATATGCATTGAAAAAACTAGGAATCAGTTTATCAATGGATGATTTCGGTACAGGCTATTCTTCGCTTAGTTATTTAAATAAATATCCATTGGATTCCTTAAAAATTGATAAATCATTTGTTATTGGGATGAACCAAGATGATGAAAACAAAGCGCTTGTCAAAACCATTATCGCGATAGCTAAGCAGCTCGATTTGAAAGTAATAGCGGAAGGAGTAGAAGGGGCGGAAGAATACGAATTCTTAGCCGAAATTGGCTGTGACTATGCGCAAGGTTATTTGTTTAGCCGACCACTACCTGTCGCAGCATTAAAAGCGCAATGGCTTACCATTAACTGATGTACGCCCTATTCATTCACGGTTAAAATTTGTTAGCTAGGCTTTCTCTTTTGAGGAAGCCTTTGCTGTAACAATTACTAGTATTATATTGCGACTATACGCTTGAACAAAATAGTGGAGATAGACAAATAGATGAAAAGGAGCGAATGGTGTTTATGAAAAAATGGATAGTATTCTTTACGCTAATAATATGCTTAAGCTTTCAATCAAATATAAAAGCACAGGTTATTTGGGATGGTGCGGAAATTACAAAAGGGCAAACAGGTAAGTTGACCTTTTCAAAGGATGTGAAAATATATAAAAAAAATGCTGATGGCACGTTCACCTCACTCGTTGTCAAGAAAGGAGAATTTTATCGTGTATACGGCCATGAGTATTCGACTGTTGGCAAAGTATACAAGATGAGTGGCGGCTATCGTGTACAAGCAACCAATTTAGTGATTTACAAGGATGTTCCGTTAGCTATTCAACAACAAGTAGCAGGTGAAAAGTTTACGGTTGGAACACCTATATTTTCAAGCTCAGCAAAAGGCGTTTCTATTAAAGAAGCCCCGAGTAGTTCAGCAAAAACTATTATGCATACGCCATATGGAGCTGTTTTTAAAGTAGTCGAGCTAAGTGGAGATTATGTAAAAGTAGAATACAATCCAAGAACGGATTCAACAATTGATTATGTATGGGGATATGTACCGCAAGACTATGTTTCCAATTTACCTGAAGGAACTATTCAATATGTAAAAGAAAATGTTGATGTATCCGTTCGTCCTGGCTGGCAAAGTCAATCATTAAAGACGGGCACATCTGTTGCAGTCTATTTCACAACAGCAGATGGTCGTGCCTACGTGTCTTCAAATAAAATATATGGATACCTCCCTGCAAGTGCTTTATCCAAAACGCCAATCATGGACAAAGAGCTACTAAGTTTAGCTGAACCGTCGAACATTTTATTTGATGCAACGAAAAAGATTTCCTTATCACAAACAGCCCCAGATTACTATTTAGCCGAGTTTTCACCGACTGCTAGTAATCGCTGGCAAGGCTATATGCAACTAGTAAATGATGATGAAATTACTGGAGGCAAACAACTAGCAGGAGTTCTTAGCTATGCACTTGTAAATAATAAGCTAACTTATCATTTAGCAAGTGAAGTGCACGACCATAAAATAACGATTCAGTTCCCGCTAAAAGTAAATGATACAATTTATATCAATGGAAACGAGCAAAAAGTGACCAAAATATATGAGCATTTATCTTTAAATATAACAGGTAGTTATGAAACATTTAACAATGTAGTAATCGCAGGCGATTATATTATTGCTAAAGGATTAGTGAAGGGTCGTTACGATTATTGGGTTCAATAATTCCCTTTGTCTAAGCTAGAACTTGTTAAAGAGCTGATAGCTATGCTTTGGGAACAGAACAGTAAGGAGCGATTAATAAAATGATATATCGATTTTTATTGATAATGGCGACATTCATCTTTATACTCAATTTATTTGTTCTTCCTACATTTTTTGCCATTGAGTCAGATAATACAGGTACTTTTATTGGCTTAATAATCATAGTGGTTATACTTCATCATCTATTAAAAAACAATGCTAAAAATTGATTTGACAAACTATATTTCGTGTAGCGCATTTGAATGGTGATGTGCTGCACGATTTTTTTGCAATGAAAATAGCTACCAGAAGCATTAGATTACCTAATTTTTTGTCTTTTAAAAGACCGTAAATGGATTTAAATTGAAAAAAATTGCCCAAAAGATTAAAAAAATGAGCTCATGGACTAAATTAATGGTACAGTTGTAAGTATATTTTAATAGTGAGTAGGAGAACGAATATGATAGAAATTAAAACATCTCCATTAAGTGATGGAGAATTCAATAGAGGGGTATTTGCTACGTGCGATATCCAAAAAGGAGAGCTGTTGCATGAAGCACCAGTCATTTCTTATCCAAATGAACAGCATCAATACATCGAGCAAACATTGCTTGCTGATTATGCTTTTGAATATGGTATAGGTCAATCTGCAATTCTTCTTGGTTATGGGATGTTGTTTAACCATTCTTATGAACCAAATGCAACTTATGAGATTAATTTTAGAAACCAGACATTTGATTTCTTTGCTTTCAAAGACATTAAGGCTGGGGAAGAAATATGTATTAATTATAATGGTGATGTAGATAATCAAGACCAATTATGGTTTAATGAGAAATAATAAAAAGTGAACAGAAGCTGGGACAAAAGAGAAAAGGTGTTAGATTGATTGCAGTCAATCTAACACCTTTTTTGCTGCGCCATTGTTTGTTCGCTACAGCGGTGCTTTCCGCTCAGCACCGTAAGCCGCAACCCTCGTTAACGCGCGGAATGCCCGCGTCTTACATTGTGTGCTGTTCTGAGCAGGAGTCACAACCTCCGCTACCAACAACTAGTGAACCCTTCTATTGTTTTATTTATTGCAAAAGCAAGAATAGCTAAGTTCTTCATATAGCAAAAATGTTATGAACACCTTTCCTCTGTACCTTAAATTTTTTTAGTTATGTCCCAGCCTCTTTTGAAAAGATTTAAAAGAAGATGAATAAAGAAATTGAAAGTTGTTTATACTAGCACTAGACAAAAGAAATTTTGTAGTATATAATGAAATTAATAAGATCGTTTGCGAAGAAACAATGAATTCACATGTTACAAAGAGTAATCGTGTTATTTGTTCGGTACTTTTTGTAATATGTGAATTTTTTTCTTTTGAGGAAATCGGATATTATTAAATACAATTAATGGAGGTCATTTAAATGACACAACAAGGTACAGTAAAATGGTTTAACGCAGAAAAAGGTTTTGGTTTCATCGAAGTAGAAGGCGGAAATGATGTATTCGCTCACTTCTCAGCTATCCAAGGTGACGGTTTCAAATCACTTGACGAAGGTCAAAAAGTGGAATTCTCTGTAGAAGAAGGCCAACGTGGACCTCAAGCTACAAACATCGTTAAACTTTAATTTTTATTAAACTGACGATAGGCATCTTCAACGATGCTTAAGACTGTAGGCAAACCCAAAGCAATTTGGGATTTGTCTACAGTTTTTTTATTTCAGTGTCTTTTGAGATGACTGACAATAAACCTATTCATTGAAGCTTTCTAACAGCATGTATACGCTCTTCTAAACGTTGAATGATTCTTTCCCTTTATATGAAGAGAAAAGGTAATAGGGAGCGTAGAGAAGCGCTTAAAACATATCTGTACTTCTGGAAATGGTTTTATGCAAACAGAGAACTTAACTTTGCTTAAATAAATCGAGTTTAGAATAAAGAAATAAAAAACACTATGAATAAACTTGTTTGTATTTCGTGTCTTTAGGATAGACTGCAATCAACAGCAAAGGAGGGTATCTAATTGTTACAAATTGAATCTAATATCGTCGGAAAAGAAATAAGCTTTGGTTACTTACGTGATCATATTGAAAGACATGGTTTTACAATTGGAGGCAATTGGGAGTATCACAAAGGAAGTTTTGATACGATTTTATCGAGTGAGGGTGGAGAAACCATCTATTTGCGAGTGCCTTTTATTGTAACGCAAGGTGAACTAGATTTTTATGATGCACAAATTCGCTTTCAAAACCCATTTGTTATTAAACATGTAACGAATGTCGGATTGGATTATGATGAGGGCTCTTTGCTAGATGCAACGGGAGCGAGCCAATTCCAAACACCGCTTGATAAAGATGGCTATATACATGATAAAAGTAAATGGATAGAAGTTGGCGAAAAGGTAGTGGCTGATAAAGTTCTCCCTTATTTTCACTAGTCTTTACACCAATTGTTTTACGCTAGTCACACTTTTAAAAAGTAGTGGCTTTTATTATGCCTATGAACTTAGTGACAAATCTTCTTAAAATAGTTTTTTAATTTATAGTGGTCATGTATCGTTAAATGCCAGCTTGTTATATTGTACCTTGGTCGTAGTAGAGCGCGTGATTTTAATAAAGTTTGTCAATTCCTTCTCTATAATAAGGCATTCTACTGTTAGCAATTTCAATAGGTACCCATTCGATGTTGGTTATTTCATCGGGCAATGCTATTTCTTCAACTCCACTTATAACTTGCGCTTCAAAAGTGAAAAATAAAGCGTGATGATTCCTGCTTGTTAATTTTGATTCATTTACCGCGAGTAATTTACCTACTTCTACTAGATAACCTGTTTCTTCATGGACTTCACGGATTGTAGCTTCTATCAGCGTTTCATCTGTTTCCACTTTTCCACCAGGAAGCGACCAATGCCCTTCATGATTATGAACCATTAATATATGATAATCGACATTTTTAATTAATGCATAGACGACTTTAACTTCTTCCATTAGCCTCTCCTTGTCTATCTTCGTATAGTTAAATACATACATAATAGCGTATTGGAACATATTTGGAAAGGGCATATTGTGAATGGGTTATTTCGAGTCTTGGGTGAATGGAGATATAGTAGTAGACGGTCAATATCTTTATTTTACTAGTTATGCTACAGATAGAAGGGGGAATCCATTTTCTTTATGATATAATGATTGAGAAAACTCTGAATGTGTAAGAAAAGATGAGGGGGATTAATGATGGCTACGAATTATAAAAGAATCGCTGTAGCAATAGATTTTTCTGAACAGTCGTTGAAAGCGTGTGAGCGTGCGGTAAAATTGGCAAAAGAATATGGCGCAACATTACAACTAGTGAATGTGATTGATACGAAGTCGTTTGGTGCTATCACTGCATATGACTTAAAGTATGCAGAGAAATTGAAAGCGGAACATCTTACTAAAATCGAAAAGTTAAGATTAGAGGCTCAAACAGCCGGCGTAACAGAGGTATTGGCTGTTGTAGAAACGGGTTCACCAAAAAGCATTCTTACGCAACTGCCTGCTGTAGACTTAATTGTATGTGGTGCAACAGGCTTAAATCAGTTAGAAAAAATGGTCATCGGTTCAGTAGCGGAGCGTATTGTCCGTTTAGCTACATGTGATGTGCTAATCGTTCGCTAATACGAATTTAATGAACGTATAACAGCCTAGAGCAAGTTCACTATTTTTAAACAAACTAAAGCCAGTTTCGATATTTTCGAGACTGGCTTTTTTGTTGTATTTTAAAAGCCGAGAAAATGAGGATCATTTTCTCGGCCATTTTTATTAGTAACCCCAGATCATTGCAAATAATGTACCAAGGATTGTCACAACAGCTACGAATACTGAATATAGAATTGTTGTATATAACGTTTTCTTATCTTCAGATTCACCGATGTGCATGAATAATACTAATTGAACAGTTGCTTGCGCAAGTGCAGTCACTACTAGGATTGCAAATGCCATATTGTAAGACATATCAAATTTCACAACTGCTAAAGCGATAATTGTTAATAATAGTGAGAAGCCGAAGCCCATCACATGTTGTTTTGGGAATAGTTCCTTCATCAGCTAATCAGTCCTTTCAAGTAGACGAAGCTGAAGATGAAAATCCAAACTACGTCTAGGAAGTGCCAGTACAGTGAGAAGATAAACGCTTTGTTAGCCGTTTGTGGGTTTAAGCCACGTTTTGCTACTTGGATTAAAATTGCAACGCCCCAGAAGAGACCAAAAGTTACGTGGGCACCGTGCGTACCAAGTAAAGTCATTAATGAAGATAAAAATGCACTTGTTGTAATTGTTGCACCTTCATGAACATAAGTGACGAACTCGTCAATCTCAATAACTAAGAAGCCAAGACCTAAGATAAGTGTAATGATGAAGAATGTCATCATTGCTTTTTTGTTGCCAAGGCGCATAGCATGAACGCCAAGACCGATTGTAAAACTACTTGCTAGAAGTAGGAATGTTTCTAGTAATACTGGTGTTAACTCGAAAATCTCAGCACCATTCGGGCCACTGCCTGTACGATTGTGAAGCACAAAGTAAACAGCAAAGAGTGTAGCGAATAACATGATTTCGGCGCCAAGGAAAACCCAGAATCCAAAAATCTTTAAGCGGTTTTCTTCTGTACTATATTCTAATGGAAGTGAAGAATCGATTTTCATATTATTTATCACCTCTCAAACTTTTTTCAGTTTCCATAATTTCTTCAACTGAAATGTAACGACCATGATCATCTTCAAATGAACGATGAGCCATGAAGCCAAATACAACAAGCATGCTGATGATGGCTGGAATCCAAAGACTAAATACTGCGAAGAATGCTGCTAGGAATAAGAAACCACTTGTCCAGAAAGGCGTACCTGTGTTGTTAGGCATGTGGATTTTCTCGATTTTACCTGCAGTAATATCGCGACCTTCTTTTTTCGCAAACCAGAACTCATCTAAACGTGTAATTGTTGGTACTACTGCAAAGTTGTATTCAGGAACTGGAGAATGAGTAGCCCATTCTAATGAACGACCATCCCACACATCTGCTTTTTCGTTACGTGGCATATGTTTCCAGCTGTAGTAAATGTTATAGCAAATTAACGCAAAGCCGACTGCAAGTCCAAGTGCACCGATGAACGATAGCAAGTTAAGTGGACCGTAACCAGTAGATTCAGAGTAAGTGTACATACGACGAGCGTAACCATCTAAACCTAAAATGAATAGAGGGAAGAACGCTACGTTGAAGCTGATAGCGATAAACCAGAAACCAGCTTTCCCTAATTTCTCATTTAAACGGAAACCGAACATTTTTGGCCACCAGAAGTGGTAACCTGCAAGTACACCAAATACTGTACCTGGAATTAATACATAGTGGAAGTGGGCAACTAAGAACATCGTATTATGATATTGATAGTCGGCACTTGCCATTGCGAGCATTACACCTGTAACCCCACCGATTGTGAAAATCGGGATAAAGCCAAGTGCATAAAGCATTGGGGTAGTAAATTGAATCTTACCGTGCCTCATTGTGAGCAACCAGTTGAACATCTTAACCCCGGTTGGAACAGCAATCGCCATTGTTGTAATAGAGAATACACTGTTTACCATAACGCCGTGACCCATTGTATAGAAGTGGTGGGCCCATACTAAGAATGATAGTAATGAAATAACAACCATACTCATTACCATTGATTTGTAACCGTATAAGTTTTTACGAGCAAATGTTGCAATGACTTCAGAGAAAATACCGAAGGCAGGAAGAATAACGATGTAAACTTCAGGATGTCCCCAAACCCAGAATAGGTTGGCCCAAAGCATGTCCATACCGCCATCTGTCATCGCAAAGAATTTTGTACCGAATTGACGGTCTAACATCATTAATGCAAGTGCTACAGTTAATACTGGGAATGCAAATACGATAATAACGTTTGTAATTAAAATTGACCAAGTAAACATTGGCATTTTCATTAAAGTCATACCAGGAGCACGCATTTTAAAGATAGTCGTGATGAAGTTAACACCAGTCAATAACGTACCAATACCTGATAATTGTAGTGCTAAAGAATAATAGTTGTTCCCAACAGTTGGACTAAATTCTGTACCCGCTAATGGGAAATAAGCTGTCCAACCTGAATCTGGTGAACCACCAATAATGAATGATAGGTTCAGTAAACCACAACCTGCTGCGAATGCCCAGAAGCTGACAGCGTTTAGACGTGGGAACGCAACGTCACGTGCACCGATTTGTAATGGAATAACGATGTTCATTAAACCGATAACAAATGGCATCGCCATGAATAAAATCATGATTAAACCGTGCGTAGTGAAAATCTCATTATAGTGTTGTGCATCAAGTAGTCCGTTATCAGGGACTGCTGTTTGTGCACGCATTAAAAGTGCGTCGATACCACCGCGGAATAGCATTAAAAGTGCAACGGCGATATACATAATACCGATTTTTTTATGATCGACTGTTGATAGCCAGTTTTTATAGAAGTAGCCCCATTTTTTAAAATACGTAAGGCCTGCTACGACAACTACTGCACCAACTACGATACTAATAGCTGCGCCTAAAATCATCGGTTCTTGCAGTGGATGGAATAATTCTTCCATACTCATAGGATGCGCTCCTTTCAAATTTGGAAATTAGTGTGAATGTGTTTCGGCATCTTTTTTGGAATGGTCCATATTTTCATGGTTCATATCTTCGTCAGACATGTCCATGTCACCATGGTCCATACCCCCCATATCCATATCACCATGTGCCATTGGTGCAGGGCTGAAATCTAAGTGAGTAGAAGAGTAGCTTGAACGACCTACATGTTCAGCTGCTAATAATTCTTTGAATTTTTCTTCAGTTAATGGTTTTTCGTTCGCTTTTACGTCTTTAACCCATTGATCGAAGTCTGCTTGTGTCATAGATTGTGCTTCAAATTCCATTTCCGCAAATCCACGACCATTAAAGTTTGAGTTACGTCCCATGAATGAGCCAACTTCATCAGCTGCAAGGTGAATAGTTGTTAACATGTCACTCATCGCATATTTTTGACCCGCTAACTGTGGAATCCAGAAACTTGTAATTGGTCCGAATGAATACAGTTTGAATTCAATAGGACGATCTGTTGGAATGTTTACATAGTTCACAGTTTCAATACCTTGCTCTGGATAGCTGAAGTGCCATTTCCAGTTTGAAGATGCTGCATAGATAACTAGTGGTTCTTTATTGTCATAACCTTCTGGTGTTGTTTCTACCGTACTAGTAGTTTTTACAGTAACAATTGCTAGGAATGCTACGATAATAATAGGAATAACTGTCCATGTAATTTCTAGTACATGACTACCTTCTTCATGAGGTGGCTCATAATCGGCAGAAGCTTTTGATGCACGGTATTTTGTTAGCATAAATGCAAAAAGCACATACACGACTAGTAAAATAACTGCCATTGTAATAATGGATAAAATAATTGTGTTTGATAATGTTTGAGCATTTGGTCCTTTTGGATTGAAAACAGTTAATGGTTCACAACCAGAAAGGATTGCGATAGCGCCAAATGCTAATAACATTAAGCTAAATTTTTTATTCATGTTTGACTCCTTTCTATAAAACGGCTATTCATAAATTTCATGTGTAGTAGTATTGATTCACATTTATAAATAGTGGGTATTGAGGTCACCTCTTTTATCTGATGTACCAATCAAATACGTTTGCATTAACAATGACAATGGCATGGTTCAATATGAAGCATTAAGTCTAGTAAATGATTGGTCTTTTGCAAGCGTTCACAAACATGATGATGTATGCACCATAAAATGGACAATTCTTCAATGTAGATGGTCGCATCATGTCTTTGTTTGCATATAGGATTATACGCCCGCAGCACCAGAAAAAAAAATATTTAATTATAGAACTGATAATGAATAGGGGGTGATTATGAACATTTTTTGAACAAAAAAAGCTATTTTACTATTGGTATTTTAAGGTTTTGTTAAATTAACACTGTATAAACGTTGAAAATACTGCGTTTGTCGTATTTAACTAAGTAAACAAATTTTTTGTGAAAATTATCATTTCACATTTTAGACGATGTTTTGTAATAAAGTCCATGATGCGACTGTGTTTTTGATACATTTTAGTTGCGTTTTATCTAAAAAAGGAGTATGAGAAAAGTCGGTTTTAGGTACCTGAAAGGATAAATTTTCTATGTAAGGGATGATTATAAAGGGGTATATTGGAACATTGTTGAAATTATGTTAACATAATTAAACGATTTGAAAAATTAACAAATATTAGTATATTAATATTAGTATTCGAAAAAAAGAACATCCAAATGCGTTGGATGTTCTGTCCTTCATTTAGGAACCGAGCTTCAACCACTTTGCAATTTGCAAATACAGTGTGTTTTGAAGTTTTGGTGCTAGGTTATTCATTTTTAAAGCGAAATACAAAGTCTTCATTGCGTTCAATGTACAAGTACGCCCACTAAAAAAGCGTTGATTATAGCCTTGTGTTACTAAATGCATTTCGAATTTATCAAAAACTTGCTCTACCCATTCGGATAGTGCTTCCTCAGAATAATTCCTTGCTAATAATGCTTCAATTATATTGACTAAGCGTTCTTCCTCGTCGTTGATGAAAACAACATCTTTCCAAGTTACTAGTTTGAATGCATGTAAAATAGAAGGAGCGTGTTGCAAATCAAATTTCGGATGTTTAATTGTTATTGCCGCTAAATCTGCTCCGTGTGCAACACTGTGTGCCCAGCCTTTACCTTCTATATAACCTCTTGTATCATTTTCAAGTAACAAATAACGCCCTATTTTTTTAAAGAAAGATTGTAAGCTTGCGTCATCTAAAATAAGGAGTTCACTATCTTTTGCCAAAATGCTCGCTACTAGTAAAGCTGAAAAAGAGCGGGTGAAAACACTATCCGTCATTTGTTCTCCAATGTTAGCGTATAAGAAATCTTCACCGGTTGCTGTGTCAAATAAATATTGTAGTTGCTGAGCGCTTAGTAAATTATCACTCAATAAGTCGATAAATATTCTATAGATAAGGTGATCGCGTAGTTCTGCGTCTGTTGAACCGATATGCGCTAACATTTCCTTTAGTAGCCATTCGCCCTCCTTGTTAAAAAATGCTTGTCGTGCTGATAGGGTCATAGATGAAAATGTTTGTAATGTTTCTTTAATCTCCATGATGAATGCCTCCAAAAATAAATCTCTCGTTCATTATACATTTTTACTCAAGAAATTTGTCTGTAGCGAATTATTTAATGGTTACTTTCACAATAGGAATACCGCAATCTAAAGAAAGCTGATATGATAATAGCGCAAAGGCTGGACAACCATCGTTGATGCACGACAAAAAGACATACTTGTAGTATGCCCAAGGTTCGGTTAAATGTAGTTTTAATGTATAAGACAGGAGTTTAGCTCGTCCTAACGTTTATGATGTTATTTTCATTGCAAGTTTCTCCCTATGTGAGAGCGTAGTTTAAGGTTCCTCGTATGTTTCACTTTATGGGAGAGGGGAAACGCTATTGTAGGCAGAAGTCAAACAACCCTATTATCACTTTATACTCGATATACATAAACGGAATTAGTTTTGCTTCCTATAAAATAACAGCCGATTTGATGCCGAGTGGCCATTCAATCATTGTATTTTGATTTGTTTTTAATTCCATAAGGATACTAGCATTTTTGATGGCATCTAAAAGCCACTCACTATAATAGAGAGTGGGATGAGGATGCTGTAAAATACGTTTCATATCATTAGTGTCAATTTGCAAAAGTTTATAGTTGCATTCAATATGAACGCTTTGGGGAATAATAAAAAGTGACGCTTGATGTTGATGGCCAATAGAGATGGAGCCAGGAATATTCCCATGCATACTTGTAATATGTGTCGTTGCTTCTTTTGTAAATGTATTTAATTTTGTCTGTGTAAAAAATTCAAAGTCAATTGAATAATCTTGTAGCGGACCGTGTGCTGTCGTAATTGATATAACTTTAATAGATAATTCCTCAAAAACGGGGGAGATGCGACTTTCAAATTCCATGATTGTATCCATTAATGGCATGTATTACACTCCTTGTGAACAACTTGTATTGGTCTTGCTGACAATGAATATAGCAATGTCTGTTATGAATGAAAAAATATGGGTATTATTAATTATAATTCAATTTATTACAAAATATGAATAGAAATTCAATAGTTTTTGTTAAAAATAAACAATTAGTAAATCTAAAGAGGTGAGAAAATGACAAAGCATAAGCGTCATGTTATTAAACATGACAATATTGTTGTTTTTCCTGGTGCCATCCAAACATTAATTCGAGAGGGTCATATGTTTGCGGAAAAATACCAATATGAAGATGCGGTCGCATGCTTTGAAAAGGCGTTTTTATATGAAAGTGGAGATGAAAAAGCCTTATGTGCCTATGCCTATGCTTTATATGAGCTGAAGGGTTATGTGAAGGCAAAAGAAGTGTGTGAACAACTGCTAGCTCTAGGCACCTCAATGTATGTGGAAGTAATGGAACTATACATTACAATATGTATGCAGTTGAAGGAATACCATCAAGTGGAGTCCATAATAACTACTTTGATAGAAGAAAAAGTACTTCCTGAAGCACAACTAGAAAAATTCGAACGCTTAAAAAGTATAAATAGTGAAGTGGCTAAAAAGCTTCAACAAAGAGAGGCTGTACAAGAACTTATTGAAGAACAAGAATATGACTTGGAGAAGTTTAGTGCACTAACACCAAATGAACAATCGTTGCGACTGCATCGTTTAATGGATACGAATGTACGACAATTAAAAAAACCCTTAAAGGCTATTATCGAATGTGCTGATATCCACCCATTTGTGCAAAGTCTTGCGTTAATATTACTTGTTGAGCAAGAAGTTTCGATTGATATCATCGTTTCAAAATTTAAACAAACAAAAACGGTCAATCCAATACATCTGGCACTGCCAAATCAATTAAAACAATATAATGACATAAAAAAAATTATCGAATCTAAATTAGAACAAGACCCATCAACGTTGGAAATGGTACAATATTTAATGGCTAAGCATGCTATTGTTACTTATCCATTTGAATGGTTTCCTTTTGAAGCCGATGATATTGCATATAGCTATATAGATTTTGTACAATCGATGCTTGGTAAGGTTCAGGAAATGGACTATGAAATCATTGACTTTTTACAAATGTTAGAAAAACTAACAGAACTCCATGAAGTATGAAATAAGTTGAAACTATACGCATCTATGATATACTAAAATGGTTGTCAAAATCGTAGTTACGAATAAATTGTCTAACATTTAAAATTGATCAACCCAATCCTCTACTTCACATGAGTAGGCGGATTTAATGTCAATGGCTTTAACTTTCTAGTAGGGTATGAAAACTTGAGCTAAATGTTAAGTCGCTGGCATATGTTGCGGATTTTTCAAACAAATCCGGACGCAATTACGTCAAGCGTGATTGAAATTAGATTATTTTGGAGGTATTTATACATGTCAGCAAAATGGGAAAAACAAGAAGGTAATATCGGTACTCTAACAATTGAAGTACCAGCTGCAGAAGTAGACGCAGCGATGGACCAAGCATTCAAAAAAGTTGTAAAACAAATTAACGTACCAGGTTTCCGTAAAGGTAAAATGCCTCGTAAAATGTTTGAACAACGTTTTGGAATTGAATCTTTATACCAAGATGCTTTAGAAATCATCGTTCCAGATTCTTATGCAAAAGCAATCGACGAAGCTGGTATTATGCCAGTTGATTACCCAGAAATTTCTGGTACAGAAAACTTCGTACATGGTCAAGATTTCTCATTCACTGCACAAGTAACAGTGAAACCAGAACCAAAACTTGGCGACTACAAAGGCTTAGAAGTTACGAAACTTCCAGTTGAAGTAACAGACGAAGAAGTTGAAGCGCAAATCCAAGAGCAATTAGCTCGTAAAGCTGAACTTGAAATCAAAGAAGATGAAGCGATCGTAGAAGGCGACACAGCGGTAATTGACTTTGAAGGTTTTGTAGGTGAAGAAGCGTTTGAAGGCGGAAAAGGCGAAGATTACCCATTAGAAATCGGTTCAGGCTCATTTATTCCTGGATTTGAAGAGCAATTAGTAGGTGTGAAAGCTGGCGAAGCAAAAGACGTTGTTGTAACTTTCCCAGAAGAATACCACGCTGCTGAATTAGCTGGTAAAGAAGCTACTTTCAAAGTGACTGTAAAAGAAGTAAAAACAAAAGTACTTCCAGAGCTAAACGATGAGTTTGCAAAAGAATTAGATCCAGAAGTTGAAGGCGTAGAAGCATTACGTGCAAAAATTAAAGAACAAACAGCATCACAAAAACAAGCTGAATCAGACGCTACACTTCGTGATGAATTAGTAGAAAAAGCTGCTGACAATGCAGAGTTTGAAGTACCAGCTGGAATGGTTAACTCTGAAACAGATCGCATGTTACAAGAGTTCGGTCAACGTTTACAAACGCAAGGTATGAACCTAGAGCTATACTACCAATTCTCTGGTCAATCAGAAGAAGATTTACGTGGTCAAATGAAAGAAGAAGCTGAAAGCCGTGTACGTGTTTCATTAACACTTGAAGCAATCGCTGACGCTGAAAAAATTGAAGCTACTGAAGCTGACATCGAAGCTGAATTAGAAAAAATGGCAGCTCAATTCAATATGACGAAAGAACAAATTACTGGTGCACTAGGCGGTACTGCTGTTCTTGAAAATGATATCAAAATCCAAAAAACAGTTGAATTTTTAGTAGAAAACGCTAAAATTACTGAATAAGATTTTTTAACGTAACTAGATAGAAAAATTAAGAAAACAAGGTACGGCGTTAAACCGTGCCTTGTTTTATCACACATAGCTTTTTAGTTTAGACTAAAGGGGCCCCAACCTCTCAAGGTCGAGGAATGAAAAAATCCAATTTTTACTAACTGTTATGCTTTTGGAGGCAACTTTAGTTAATATCTTATACATAGTATTGTTGTTTAATTTTTTACACGATGCTAAACTTTAACTTCATTGTAGTAAAGCCGACAAGTAGCAGTAGTATAGTGTCTCCGTTAAAATGGAAGAAGAACGCACTTAGGTTTTACGACTGAGGGAGCTAAAACCTCGAAAATGAAGCTGAAAAATCAGACAGTTGTCATGGGTTCGTCTGAAAGCTCGCATCAACACGAATTATTTGCAGAAAAGCAAGTAGAGAGCCATTAATGTTTTTGCGCAAATGCTGCAATTACTTAGCTAACTGGTAGATCGTTTGAATAGACTTGAAAATAATTCAAAATTTAGATGCATTTGCGCCATGACGTAAATGTTGCAATCAATTTATTTGATAATGATTCAATAATCTTGTAAGATTGTAGCTTGAATAGGGGTGAAACATATTGTTCAAATTTAATGATGAAAAAGGCAATTTAAAATGCTCATTCTGTGGGAAGCCGCAGGAACAAGTACGTAAATTAGTTGCAGGTCCTGGTGTTTATATTTGTGATGAATGTATCGAACTTTGTTCAGAAATCGTTGTAGAAGAACTAGGTGTTGAGGAAGAAATCGATTTCCAAGATATTCCGAAACCGAAAGAAATCTTATCGATTTTAAATGAGTATGTTATTGGACAAGAGCGTGCTAAAAAAGCCTTAGCGGTTGCGGTTTACAATCACTACAAACGCATCAATACAAACAGTAAAATTGATGATGTAGAATTAGCAAAATCGAACATTGTGTTAATCGGCCCAACTGGTAGCGGTAAAACATTATTAGCTCAAACATTAGCACGTATATTAAACGTTCCATTCGCAATTGCAGACGCTACTTCTTTGACAGAAGCTGGTTATGTAGGTGAAGACGTTGAAAATATCTTATTAAAATTAATCCAATCAGCAGATTATGATATCGAACGTGCAGAAAAAGGGATTATCTATATTGATGAAATCGATAAAGTTGCACGTAAATCAGAAAATCCATCGATTACACGTGATGTTTCTGGAGAAGGTGTCCAACAGGCATTGCTAAAAATTTTAGAAGGTACTGTTGCAAGTGTGCCTCCTCAGGGCGGACGTAAACATCCACACCAAGAGTTTTTACAAATTGATACAACAAATATTTTATTTATCGTAGGCGGAGCATTTGATGGTATTGAATCCATCATTAAACGTCGTCAAGGTGAAAAAGTGATTGGTTTCGGTTCAGATCCTAATAAAGTTGAAGTGGACGAAGGTTCATTAATGTCGAAATTAATTCCTGAAGATTTGTTGAAATTTGGTCTAATTCCAGAATTCATCGGTCGTTTGCCAGTACTTGCAAGCCTAGAACAATTGAATGAGGCTGCACTTGTACAAATTTTGACGGAACCAAAAAATGCGCTAGCGAAGCAATATCAAAAAATGCTTGAACTAGATGGTGTTGAGCTTGAGTTTGATGAAGGTGCCCTTTCTGAAATTGCAAAGGAAGCAATTGAGCGTAAAACAGGTGCACGTGGTCTTCGTTCAATTATTGAGTCAACAATGCTTGAAGTAATGTACGAATTACCTTCACGTGATGACGTGAAAAAATGTATCATTACGGCAAAAACAATTACGGATAAAGAGAAACCGAAATTGCTTCTTGAAGATGGCACTGAACTCGATGAAGGTAGCGACACAAAAACTTCAGCATAATAAACAGACAAAGCTGTCTATTGTTATGAGAAAAAGAGTAACTTAGCTGACTTCGATTGTGCAATGTTCGCACATATCGAGAGTCAGCTTTTTATTCATACATAAAGCCGGCGACTGTAAATAGATGAAATTTTTGGCTCGTTTGAATAGATAGTGTGAATCGGTTTTTTAAACACATACTAGAAGCGCGGGATTGTGAACAAGAAAATTTTTGACGGAGGTGAATACCCGCATGGTAACAATTCAAAAAACAACAAATGTACCATTATTGCCTTTACGTGGACTTTTAGTATACCCGTCGATGGTGTTACATATTGATGTGGGTAGAAATCGTTCTGTAGCGGCGCTTGAACAAGCAATGTTAGAGGACCAATTGATTTTATTGGTGACACAAAAAGAAATGCACGATGAACAGCCAGAAGAACAGGATTTATATCAAGTCGGTACGATGGCGTATGTAAAGCAAATGCTTAAATTGCCAAACGGCACACTACGTATTTTAGTTGAAGGTGTTGCGCGTGCAACTTGGTCTAATTATCAAGCATTAGAGAAATTTACAGTTGTTGATATTGATGTAAAAGAGGATAAAGTTGAGAAAGATGTGGAAACGCAAGCCTTAATGCGTACATTGTTAACGTATTTTGAAAGATACGCTAAATCCTCCAACAAAATCACGACAGAAACGATTAATACAGTGGCTGATATTGAAGAACCAAGCCGCCTTGCTGATATTATAGCCTCTCATTTACCAATCAAAATTGCGGATAAACAAGAAGTTTTAGAAATGTTAAATGTTAAAAAACGTTTAGATCATTTAATTATTCGCTTGCATGATGAACAAGAGGTGCTGGACCTTGAAAAGAAGATTAATACGAAAGTAAAGCAATCGATGGAGCGTACGCAAAAAGAATATTACTTACGCGAACAAATGAAAGCTATTCAAACAGAGCTAGGGGATCGAGAAGGAAAAACTGGTGAAGTTGCGGAATTGCGTAAACAAATCGATGAAACAGGCATGCCTGATTCGACAAAAGAAGCGGCATTAAAAGAGCTTGATCGATATGAAAAATTGCCGAGTGCTAGCGCGGAAAGTGGTGTTATTCGCAATTACATTGACTGGTTAGTATCCTTACCTTGGACAAAGGCAACCGAGGATCGAATGAATATTACGCATGCTGAGGAAATTTTAAACCGCGATCATGATGGGTTAGATAAAGTAAAGGAACGTGTGCTAGAATATTTAGCTGTGCGTCAGTTAAAAAATTCATTACGTGGTCCAATTCTTTGTTTAGCTGGCCCTCCAGGTGTAGGTAAAACTTCATTGGCACGTTCAATTGCAGAAAGTTTAGATCGCAAATTTATTCGTATTTCTTTAGGTGGCGTGCGCGATGAATCTGAAATTCGCGGACATCGTCGTACGTATGTTGGTGCTATGCCAGGTCGTATTATTCAAGGGATGAAAAAAGCAGGTACGATTAATCCGGTATTTTTACTTGATGAAATCGATAAAATGTCTAATGATTTCCGAGGAGACCCTGCAGCGGCAATGCTAGAAGTGTTGGACCCTGCGCAAAACAACACATTTAGCGACCATTACATTGAAGAACCATACGATTTATCTAACGTTTTATTCATTGCGACAGCCAATGATTTAAGTACAATCCCTGGGCCTTTGTTGGACCGTATGGAAGTTATCTCAATTGCTGGCTATACAGAAATTGAAAAGGCTCAAATTACAAAAAATCATTTGATACCAAAGCAATTAAAAGAACACGGCTTGAAGAAAACACAAGTTGTTATCAAAGATGAAGCGGTGCTGGATATCATCCGCTATTATACGCGTGAGGCGGGGGTTCGTGGCTTAGAGCGTCAAATCGCAACGCTATGCCGTAAAATCGCTAAAGTTATTGTGTCTGGGGAAAAGAAACGTGTTACTGTAAGTTCAAAATCGGTTATCGAATACCTTGGAAAACACCGTTTCCGCTATGGACAAGCAGAAGAGGAAAATCAGATTGGTGTGGCAACTGGGCTAGCGTATACAACCGTTGGTGGTGATACGTTGCAAATCGAGGTTTCTTTAACTCCTGGTAAAGGAAAAATACAGCTAACGGGGAAACTCGGAGATGTTATGAAGGAATCGGCACAAACTGCATTGTCCTATGTACGTACAAAAATAGAAGAACTTCATGTGGATTCGGAATATTTCGAGACACATGATATCCACATCCATGTACCAGAAGGCGCAGTACCAAAGGATGGCCCTTCAGCAGGTATTACGATGGCAACAGCAATAGTTTCTGCGATTTTACATCGCCCGATTCGTCGTGAAGTAGGCATGACAGGTGAAATTACATTACGTGGTCGCGTCCTACCAATTGGCGGTTTGAAAGAAAAAACATTAAGTGCACACCGAGCAGGCTTAACAACGATCATTTGTCCAAAAGATAATGAACGTGATATTGAAGATATTCCTGAAAGTGTACGCGAAAATTTAACATTTAAACTAGTGTCATCTGCTGATGAAGTATTAGCAATTGCACTAGACGGAGGTTTTTAAAGAAATGAAAGTCCATAATGTCGAAATGGTCATAAGTGCAGTAAGACCGGACCAATACCCAGAAGATGGACTGCCAGAATTTGCATTAGCAGGTCGCTCAAATGTTGGGAAATCATCTTTCATTAACAGAATGATTGGACGTAAAGCGTTAGCGCGTATTTCTTCTAAACCTGGGAAGACACAAACGCTAAATTTTTACAAAATCGAAGAACAACTGTTTTTCGTCGATGTTCCGGGATATGGTTATGCCAAAGTTTCAAAAACCGAGCGTGAAGCTTGGGGGAAAATGATTGAACGTTACATTACGGGCCGTGAAGAATTAAAAGCGGTCGTTCAAATTGTAGACTTACGTCATCCTCCAACTGCTGATGATCGTATGATGTATGATTTTTTAAAACATTACAGTATTCCTTGTATCGTTATTGCAACGAAGGCAGATAAAATTCCAAAAGGTAAGTGGGATAAGCATAAAAAAGTTGTCAAGGAAACATTAGATATGGATAAAAATGATCCGCTCATTGTGTTCTCTTCAGAAAAAGGTATCGGTTTTGAAGAAGCTTGGCGAACAATTGAAAATAAAATGTAAACTAAAAACATCTATTGCGTCTTATGTAGCACAGTAGATGTTTTTTGTTTTTATGTGGAAGCATTTCGTAGCGATTATTTTTCATGAAAAGCGCTTTGACACTTTTAATTACTAGCATGAAAGTTATGGACAAATATAAGAAAATTGCTTGATGAACGCTAAAATTAGCCGATAAATGAAATAGGAGGTGGACTAGAATGGATATTGCAGCTTTATCTATCGCAATGAATCAATCAAATCTTATGCAAAATGTCTCTTTAGCTGTTACAAAGCAAGCGATGGAGATGCAACAGCAAAACACTGAACAGTTAGTTGAAATGTTAGATGCTCCACATCCAACAGCCGGACATACAATTGATATCCAAGTATGATGTTGGCAGGGTAGCTTGAAATTGGAAGCTACCTCTTCCTTTATGTCTATGGTAGATTCGAAAAAATAGAAAAACATGTGAAAATGTAACTTTTTGAATAAGAAAAACTACCAATAATACGATATACTATTGATAAATAACAATTTTATAAGGAGGCGGGAATTGTTGAAGAAGATTCCATACATATTGATCGTTCTATGTTTAATGGTATTTAGTTTACCATCATTACCAACTGTTCAGGCCGCACAGTTAGTAACAGGAACCTTCGTAGATGTAACTTATTCAGAATATACGAATGCAAGTGGGCAAGTAGAAAAACAGCTAAGTAAAATCACTTTAGAAAATGCGAGTGGTCGCCAAGTCACATACAATATTAGCAATAGTGCCCGCCTGTACATCAATAATACGGAAACAACGATTGAAGGTTTTAAACTAGGTATGAAAGTAGAAGCTGAAATCTCGCTGCGTAGTGTAGTGGAACTTCGTGGTACTTCCAATACTACTGAGGAAACGACAACAGTCGCACAAAATCCTAAAACGATAGCTGGCGTAATCACAAGCATTGATCCTAATGGTATGTTCATTATGGTAAAGCCAGATGTCGGTAAAGAAACTACATATTATTTGAATAAGGATACAGCGTTTCAAAAAGCTTCCTCATCAGTTGATATTAGTGGACTGTATGTAGGAGATCGTGTAAAGCTTCATCTGAAAAATACAAGTACTTCGATTGTGACAAAAGTAGATATTAGTGAGACAGGAACATTAGTTGAAAATCTTTACAAAGGTGAAATACAATCGGTTAATATCAATGCGAACAAATTAACGGTTAAAAATCAAAATGCCTTTGTGAACTGGCAATTTGGTACAGCGTCAACAACTGCACTATCTACAATGAGTTTTTCTACAAAGGTTCCTATTTACGTTGGAAATACGAAAATAGAAAAAGGTCAGTTGAAAAATTATATTGGTAGTGAAGCATATTACGCGACAGTGAAGCAATTTGGTAAAGAGGTTATTGAGAAGATTGTTGTATTGAAAAATAATGAACGTACGTACTATGAGCCAATGATTGCAGTCGATACAGATTACCAATTATTAAAGCTGAAAAATGCGGGCACGCTGTACTTCCATGATGGATCAATTTTGATTCGCAATGGCCGTTTTGTTCAACCAACAGGATTATTAGCATATGGTACTGCGTTTGTTATTACTGACGGTACTGCTCGTGATCATTATGCACAAGTGGTGGATGTAACAAGCGATAGCTTTATGTCACCAAACTTAGCATCACATGAATTATATTATGGACGTTTAACTCAAGCGGATGGCTATTTAATTGAAATTGATGATGCAATGAAAATCGAATCAAATGTGTTCAAGAAAACAGATAAGACTGTACTATCTGTGAGTAATACGACAAAGGCAAAGGTTGATGATGGCAATAAAACATATAGTGTAATGCCAGATATTGAACTGTATTTATCAGAAGGGGATTACGGTTACTTCTATGTGAACAACGGGCATGTACAAGCTCTTCACATGTTAGATAATGCAAAACCAGTTGCTCCATTAATGCTAGTAGGTAAACTTCAGTCAGTAAAATCGACATATCCAGCTACTATTAATGTGAAAAGTGTGAGTCAATGGCAAAATGGTCGTTGGTATGAGGCAGGCCAAATGGTTGATATGAATATTGATCAAGCGACGCTTATTAAAGCAGGGAAAGTTATTCAACCATCTGATTTGAAACCTTCCGATCGTTTAGTCGTACTATCTGACCGTTTTGTAAAGGCACATTTCATTCTAGTAGATTAATAAGATGGAAGCTATCTCTCTATGTAGGGATAGCTTCATCTGTGCATATGCATGGGAAGAAAGAGAGGGAAAAAAACAGATGCGAAAACAGGTATTGAAAGTGCTGTTAGCGTTAATGATGGTGTTCGTTATGGGGACCAGCATACTAGCAGATGCTTCTGCCACATCGGTGGAAACAACTGGTGCGGTAAAAAATGAATATACATACGAAGAAGCCGTGTTCATTACTGGAACACCCATTATTTTTAAAGGGACGAGTAAAGATATTAAAATTACTCAAAAAGAATCAAAAGGGAAATTAACAGAAACGTATAGTTTAAAATTAACAGCAAGTAATGGCGCGACATTAACAAGAAATATAGCTTATGAATCAGATGTTGTTAACTATGCTACGATTGGGCAAAAGACCTCGAATGGTGTTGTGAAAAAGTACTCTGAGAAAATTGTAGTCGGCAAAATAACGTATACATTAGCAGACTACCAGTTTTCACAAGGAACTGTAACAGATAACCGCGCAGCATCTGATTATTATTCAGGAAATGTTATTTCAAGAAAAACATATACATTTCAGACAGGCTCTGGTAAGACTGCAAAAACAAATACAGTAATAATAGAAACAGATAGTCGTCATGCCGGGTACGAAAATTTCTGGGGAGCAACTGAAACGCAAATTACTGAATCTGTTTATTCGTACAGTGATGGCACAACAAGCCATGTGAAAAATCGCCTATCAACGAGCAAATCACGCGTGCTCAATTATGAGGAAAATCCAGGCAGTTTAGCAAGCTTTGATGGAGGCTATGCGGTCGTTAGTGAAAAGGACGTAATTTCAGAATATACGTATGATTTAGCTTCTGGACAAAAAGGCAAAGTGGATTTAAATACAGAATTTACGCCGACAATCGAACGTCTTATTATTCCGAAATTCCGTGACTTGTCGAATCATTATGCAAAAGCTGCTATCGAAAAACTATACTCATTAGGGATTTATTCCGATACAAGTAATTTCTTTTCACCAAATACGCCGATGAAACGAATTGACTTTACTATCGCCATTGGTAAAGCAGTTGACCTGCGTGTAATGGAAGAAAAGAATACGAAAAAAACATCAACAAGTGTCTTTAAAGATGTTAAACGTACGATGAAAGATTATGCCTATATTGAATCGGCAGTCAACAAAGGCATTATTAAAGGTGTGACACCAGATTATTTTAAACCAGATAATGCGATTACACGTGCGCAAGCTGCGGCAATATTTGTCCGTGCATTAGGGCTTGAAAACAAAGCGCCAGATCCTGGCTATGTTACAAAATTTAAAGATGATGCACAAATTCCTAACTATTCAAGAGATGGTATTTATATCGTCAATGAGCTTGGTCTTATGACAGGCGACCCTGTAACGGGCCGATTTAATCCAAACCAACCATTAACTCGTGCCCAAGCATCTGCTGTGCTTGAGCGATTCTTAAACTATTTAGAGAATGATTTAAAACAAAACTACCGAGATGATATATTATTCTTTAACTAATGAAAGGACTGAAAGGAATGCAATATGCGAAAAAGGCATTGCTATTATTGGCCTGTTTTGTACTAGCCTTTATGACTGTAACACCAATGGTCTCACTAGCTGCTACAACGATTCAAGATGTGCCGACAACTGATAGTAAATACAAAGCTATTTCTTGGGCAGTTGATAATGATTTATTAGCATTAAATGGTGCGAATAACTTTTTGCCAAACGAGCAAGTAACAGAGCGAGAGCTTGTCACAATGTTTGCAAAGCTTGATAAAAACTATGCGTTATCATATAACGAAAGTGTTGCCTATAATTTTTATAGTGATTTATATTTGCCATTCGAAGGTACACATGTAATGGCAAATCGTTCAAAAGCCATTACACGAGGTCACTTTGCACGTATATATGCTGCATTTAAAGGTTTAGATTTAGATGAACCACAGGCAGTACAATATTTATATACAAATGATATTTCAACTGGCAATACAGGCAAAAAAACATTTGCTGATTTTAATCCCTCTACGAAACTATCTCGTGGTGATGCAGCCGAGTTTTTATATCGTAGTGTACAAAACGGTTCCTTTGCTGTCCTAGGTTTGAAAAAATCTGCAGCAGGTCGTGATAATGATAAAGTAACTTTACCAGCAGGCTTTATGGGTTCGAATAGCGGAGAGTTTGAAGAACCGAAGGATAATGATAGTGATTTTACAGGTCCTGACTATGTCAATAATGCTCTGCAAAGTATTGAAGTTGAAAAACCAGATTTAATTGCAAACGGTGAGGATATGACGGCGATTACAGTATCTTTAAAGGCATGTAACGGTGACCCGATTGCTGATGATAAGTCCTATACGTTCCGTGTAACGTCTTCAGAGGGAGCTGATATTGTCAATTCAGCTGGTGAAGCTGTTCGCAACGTTCAATCGGACGGTTCAACTGTAACAGCGTTTGTTAAAGCGAAAAAGCTTACAAAATCAGTACGTGATACGATTAGTTTTGAACTTATTAACAACACAGACCCTAGCATGAAGTGTCTGGTTGGAGAAAAATTAAATGCACACGTGCGTTACGCGCCACAGCCAGAATTACGCATTGACTTTAAAGTGTATGACCCAACGAATACAGATGACAATGGTACTATAACACCACCTTATGTACAATATGAAAAGCCACCGGAGTTTTTCACTGAAAATGTAATTGATGTTTACGGTCCCGTGCCATTAAATCCTGATGCAGATGAAAAGCGTTTTAGTATTGGACAACAAACAAATGTTACCAATTCTCTAGGCGTTGTACAAAATATGTATTTACAATATGGTGGCGCCGATCCGAAGTATCCTGCTCTTGGATATGAGAATGCGATTTTACAATTTGAAAACTATAATATCTCTGTATATTTATTTGAAAAAATATTGAACGAGCGTTTAAAAGATTCTGTGACGACACCAGCGAAGACTGAGATTATGTATATGATTTCAGAGGATGGTCGTCCAATTTATCGAATCCAAGGAATCGATGATAATATTGCTTCACAAGTGGAAAATATCAATCCAGTAGGTACGATTATTCAGTTAATGAGTCCAAAATATATGCCAGAAGAAAAGAATTTAACATTAGAGCATTATGATAGTGTTATGAAAATTTATGCTATATTAACGGGCTTAAGTAATTATGAACGTACCGTATTATTAAAATACCAAGGCGGTAAATTACTAGGACAAGTAGAAGCTTATAAAAAACGTGTTGAGGCGTTAAAAGAAAGTGCAGATGCTGCGGCAAGACCATCTGGTAAGGACCGATATACACAAGTTATGGTAACGTTAGTTCGTCCAGGTGGAGAACCAATTACGGATTATCAAGGAACGGTAAAAATCAAATTTGATGGTGTAGAAAAAACGGCATCCTTTGTCACAAATACTTCGGATTATTTGAATAATACAGGTGGGCCAGGGACTGCAGTCGCTTACTTTGACTCGATTATTTATGGGAAATCTAAAATAGAAGCTACTCTTGTCAATAAAGTTGACCCACGTTATGCAACAATATTGAAGTCTATTACAGATAAAACGATTACAAAAGAAATTTTTACAAATCCTTACTTTAGTAAAAATGCTTGTAGTTTAGCAACTGAAGTCGCATATGTAGTTGATTACTCTTCTTCTATGAAACGTATCGACCAAACGAATTATCGCGGTACAAAAATGATGGAAGTAATCAATCAAATTCAGGCGAAAAATAATATTGTCATTGAAACGAACACAAGTGCAACTGTATTAGGTGAAGGCAGTACAGATAATGTCTTAAAGAAAGACCTGTATCGTACATCGACGGATAAGGGAGCTACAGATATTTTTACGGGTATAGAATTAGCTCTTACTAAATTCTCAAATGATACAAAAACTTCTAAATCCATTATTGTTGTATCTGATGGAAAAACAAGTAAATCAAAAATGACAAAAGTAATTAATGATGCGAAAAAGAAAGGCATCAAAATTTACACTGTAAGTATGGGTAAGAAAAACCAAATTAATGAGGCAATTCTGACACAAATGGCTACGGAAACAGGTGGCACATATTATCATGCAATTGATAATTACCAGTTCCATCAGGTCGCTCAAAAAATAATTGATGCGATTCTATGTAAAACTGCGCCTTCAAGCTGTATCAACCCTGATGATTTATTTGAGGAAGCGACAGTATCCATCCGAAAAGGATATATTACGATGAATGCAAGAATTGATAGTAATTGTCCAAATGTTGCAAATGTCGTTGTTCGTTATTCCTCTGTCAGCGGTGATGTTCAATTTGATCTTAAAAAGCGTAGCGATAGTGTGTTTATGTTGACGAAAAATGTTCAAACTATGGTTGACTTTAAAGTCAATGGCGACATCGAGTTTTTAGCTTATGATAAAGACGGAAAAGTAATTTCGCAAAAAACTGTTAAAATTACAAATTCATAAAAGTGCTCAATGAGGAGCGATTCGACTGTAGACGACTAGATGCAAGTTTTAGTTTGTCTACAGTTTTTTCTATTGTGTAAAAGAGTTCAATGCCATTTTTAGAGAAAGCTATCTAGCAGACCATTCTATTTTTGAACTTTCCTTGACATAGCGAAACCAGCATTACTCGTATGCAGTTTTAAAATTTGATACAATACGTATAATTTGTTAAACTTAGTTTATAATAATTCTAAAGTAGAAAATGAATTATAGTTCTTCATGACATGTTCACAAATAATAGATGAACTATTGTCGAACTGTGCTATAATGAGATTTGTGAATTAGAACGTGTGAGGTGTTATTCATGCATACCATCGTAGTAGGCTTGAATTATAAATCAGCGCCAGTTGAAATTAGGGAAAAGCTATCTTTCGTAGAAAGCGAGTTACCGCAAGCAATGGAAGCGCTGCAAAAACAAAAAAGCATATTGGAAAATGTTATCGTTTCAACTTGTAATCGAACAGAAATATATGCAGTCGTCGATCAATTGCATACTGGACGTCACTTTGTGAAGCAATTTTTAGCAAATTGGTTCAACTTGCCTGTGGAGACTTTTTCTTCTTACTTAACAATTCGAGAAGAAGATGAGGCATTAGAACATTTATTTAAAGTTACAGCTGGAATTGATTCAATGGTGCTTGGTGAAACACAAATTTTAGGACAAGTGAAAAAAAGCTTCTTAAATGGACAAGAGATTGGGACGACAGGTACGGTCTACAATCAGTTATTTAAACAAGCAGTTACATTTGCGAAGCGAGCACATAGTGAAACAGCTATTGGGGAGAATGCGGTATCTGTTTCTTATGCAGCAGTAGAATTAGCAAAGAAAATTTTTGGATCTTTACAACGCAAGCACGTCGCTATTTTAGGGGCAGGTAAAATGGGTGAACTTGCTATCGAGAACTTGTATGGTAACGGCGTAGGAAAAGTGACGGTTATTAATCGTACTTTTGAAAAAGCTGAAAGTTTAGCAGCCAAGTTCCAAGGTGAAGCGAAGTCAATGAGGGAATTACAATGCTCACTACTTGAAGCGGATATTTTAATTACGTCCACAGGTGCGACAGATTTTGTCATTGATTATGAGCTCATGCAACTTGTTGAACGTTTGCGTAAAGGTAAACCACTGTTTATGGTCGATATTGCGGTACCCCGTGATATTGATCCACGTGTTGGTGATCTGCCAAACGTATTCTTATATGATATCGATGATTTACAAGGTATTGTTGAAGCTAACTTAGCAGAGCGCGAACGTGCGGCAGCGGAAATTACGCAAATGATTGATAAAGAAGTTGTTCAATTTAAAGATTGGTTTGCAACGCTTGGTGTCGTGCCAGTCATTTCAGCTTTACGTAAAAAAGCAAACCAAATTCAACAAGAAACAATGATCAGTATTGAAAATAAAATGCCAGAGTTAACGGATCGAGAACGTAAGATTTTAAGTAAGCATACAAAATCAATTATTAATCAATTGTTAAAAGAGCCAATTTTACAAGCTAAGGAAATGGCAAATTCACCAAAAGCAAATGAACAGTTACGTTTATTCCAACAAATTTTTGGCATAGAGGATGCTGTGGAAGATGAAGTGGATATGATGAGCAAGCAAGAGCTTGAGCGTAAAGAACGTTTACGATCATCGCAAACACCTACTGAACCAAAGTACTCTTTCTAAGATGTCTAGACATTCGAGCTCCACAATCGCTTGAGGCTCACGATTTGAGTCATGTAGCAAATTTTTGCTTTTTGCATGGTTTTGCTGACGTGTGCGAACTTGAAATTACATGAGGCGTTTTCGTATCTGTATGGTAAACTAAAGATACGAAAACGTCTTTTTTAGGCTGGGATACTGTTTATAGTAGCTTTAGCACTTTTTGAAATAAAGAAGGGATGTCCATTGGCTGATTTGACAATGACAAGGCTCTATGAAGTGATGATCGTCTTGTATGCGATCAGTCTAGTGTTTTACTTTACTGATTACTTTTATAAACAAGTACGTGCAAGGCGGATTGCTTTTTGGCTTGTTTCATTTGTATGGGTGATTCAAAGTGCCATTATTATACTAACTTTTATCGAAACAAAGCGTTTCCCGATTTTATCTTTATATGAAGGAATTCTGTTCTATTCTTGGTTGTTAGTAACATTATCGATTATTCTCCATTGTATAGCGAGAGTCGATTTACCAGTATTTATTATCAATATATTAGGATTTTTATTTGCTAGTATTTTTACATTTATGCCGAAAAGGCCAACAGGAGCAGTAGGGGATACATTAATTTCGGAAATGCTCTTTATCCATATTTCATTTGCGATATTATCGTATGCTGCTTTCACGTTAACTTTTGTATTTGCGATATTATATTTAGTTTTATATCGCTTATTAAAAAAGAAAAAATGGTCACAATTATGGACACGTTTGCCATCATTACAGCAAACGAGCAATTGGATGAACGTATCATTTTTTATAGGGATTCCAATGTTATTCATAAGTTTAATATTAGGCTTTGAATGGGCATTATTAAGATTAGAGAGTTTATCTATCTTTGATGCGAAGATAATAGGGTCCTTTATCATTTTAGTATTATATTGTTGTATTTTATATGTGAATCGTAAAAGTAAGCTGACGGGCACTAATTATGCGTGGGTTCATATTTATGCTTATTTATTAGTTGTCGTAAATTTCTTTTTAGGAAGTAGCTTATCTCGATTCCATTTATGGTATTAGAAGAAAGGTTGGAGACTGTTGAGAAAAATTATTGTAGGTTCTAGGAGAAGTAAATTAGCATTAACGCAAACAAATTGGTTTATCAATGAGCTAAAGGCAGCAGGTGTGCCGTTTGAATTTGAAGTAAAAGAAATTGTTACTAAAGGCGATCAAATTTTAGATGTTCAACTTTCTAAAGTTGGTGGTAAAGGACTTTTTGTAAAAGAAATTGAACAGGCGCTTTTTGACAAGGAAATTGATTTTGCGGTTCATTCGATGAAAGATATGCCTGCCGTACTACCAGAAGGTTTAGTAATTGGTTGTATTCCACCTCGTGAGGATGCGCGCGATGCATTTATTTCTAAAGGTCATGTGAAATTTGCAGATCTTCCTGCAGGAGCAGTAGTGGGGACAAGCTCTCTTCGACGAAGTGCTCAACTCTTAACATTACGTCCTGATATTGAAATTAAATGGATTCGCGGAAATGTCGATACACGTTTAGCAAAACTTGAAACAGACGAATATGATGCGATTATTTTAGCGGCCGCAGGTTTAAAGAGATTGGGTTGGAGCGATGATGTCGTAACAGAGTTTTTATCAGTGGAAGACTGTCTTCCAGCTGTAGCACAAGGGTCTTTAGGGATTGAATGTCGACAAGACGATGCTGAATTATTAGCTGAACTAGCAAAATTAACTGACAGTGCTACATGGAAAGAAGCACATGCAGAGCGTGCTTTCTTAGCTGCTATGGATGGTGGTTGCCAAGTGCCTATCGCAGGTTATGCCAAGTATAATGGGGAAGAAATTACACTAACAGGGTTAGTTGCCGCACCAGATGCCGCAGTTATTTATAAAGAGACGGTAGTAGGTACTGATGCCGAAGCAATTGGTAATGAACTAGCTGACATGTTAACGAAACAAGGTGCCTATGATTTAATTCAACGTGTTAAGGCAGAGCAAGATGCTAAATAATTTACCTTTGCAGGGTAAAACAATTATTTTAACTGGAACGTCTAAAACAGCAACAGTTGGAGACGATATTTCCGCTTTAGGTGGTCAGGCAGTTTTTGCCCCATTGATAGAAACTTGCGAAATTATTGATCCAAAAGATGATGCGCAATTAGCATTTGCACGTCAATTTAACTGGCTAATCTTTACGAGTCAAAATGCGGTAGATGCTTTTGCTAGTAAGATGAATCGTTGTCATTTAAGTGCAAGCCATTTTCAAGGGAAAATTGCATCGATTGGAACGAAAACGACTGCGGCATTAGAAAAGTTAGGCTTTCAAGTTAGCTTTATGCCTTCAATATTTAGTGCCGATGTCTTTGTTAAAGAGTTTCCTATTGTTGCAGGGCACAATCCAACATGTTTATTTATTCGTGGGGAAAAAGCGAAAACAACATTAAAGGATGGGCTGCCCTTCAAATTAAATGAATGGACGGTTTATGAAACGATTGAGCGCCACGACCAAAAACAAGTAATTATCGATTGTATCCAGCAACATTCAGATGTTACAGTCATTTTTGCAAGTCCTTCGGCTGTAGATGTCTATGCAAAGGATATAGCTACAGTCGTTGGATGGAAAGCGGTACGTGTGGCGGCAATCGGGCACATTACAGAAGCAGCTATTGTAAACCACGGTGCTACTGTAGACATTATGCCGAGTATTTATACTATGCAAGCAGTCATCGAGGAATTAACGAAAGTAGAGGAAAGAACATGACAAATTTACAATTTCAAAGACATCGTCGTTTACGCGCAAATGCAATGATACGATCTATGGTAAAAGAAACTTACTTACACAAAGAGGACTTAATTTATCCTATTTTCGTGATAGAAGGCGAAGATATTAAAAATGAAGTTCAGTCAATGCCAGGTGTTTTTCAATTTTCATTAGATAATCTAGGTGCTGAAGTAGATGAAGTGGTTGCTTTAGGTATCCCAGCTGTTATTTTATTTGGTTTACCAGCAGAAAAAGATGAAGTGGGGACAGGTGCTTTCCACGATCATGGAATTGTTCAAGAAGCGACACGCCTTATTAAAGAGCGTCACCCAGAGCTGTTAGTGATTGCTGATACATGTCTGTGTGAGTTTACAGACCATGGTCATTGTGGCTTGATTGAGGGCGATCAAATTTTAAATGACGCTTCTTTAGATGTTTTAGCACGTACTGCTGTTTCACAAGCAAAAGCAGGTGCAGATATTATTGCACCGTCAAATATGATGGATGGTTTTGTTGCTGCAATACGTACTGGTCTTGACGCAGCGGGCTTTGAAAATGTACCAATTATGTCCTATGCCGTAAAATATGCATCAAGCTATTACGGCCCTTTCCGTGATGCGGCTGATGGAGCACCACAATTTGGTGATCGTAAATCATACCAAATGGACCCATCCAATCGTATGGAAGCTTTCCGTGAAGCAGAATCTGATATTGAAGAAGGTGCGGATTTCTTAATCGTGAAGCCTGCCCTAAGCTATTTAGATATTATTCGAGATATGAAAAATAACTATACATTACCGATTGTTGCGTATAACGTTTCTGGTGAATATGCAATGATTAAAGCTGCAGCTATCAATGGTTGGATTGAAGAGAAAAAAGTAGTGCTTGAAACATTGCTAGGTATGAAACGAGCAGGCTCGGATCTAATTATCACTTATCATGCTAAAGATGTAGCACGTTGGTTGGAGGAGAAATAATGGCGCGTTCTTACGAAAAATCAAAACAAGCATATGCAGAAGCTATCAACTTAATGCCGGGTGGGGTTAGTAGTCCCGTACGTGCATTTAAATCAGTAAATATGGATCCTATATTTATGGAATCTGGTCATGGTGCAATAATTACAGACATCGATGGCAATGAATATATTGACTATGTACTATCATGGGGCCCTTTAATTTTAGGGCATACTCATCCGGAAGTTGTAAAAGCCATTGCTGAAACTGCAGCGAAAGGTTCTTCTTTTGGAGCTCCTAGTTATACAGAAAATCGTTTAGCTAAGCTAGTATTAGAACGTTTACCTGGCATGGAGATGATTCGCTTTGTATCATCAGGGACAGAAGCAACAATGTCTGCATTACGTGTAGCACGTGGTGTAACAGGTCGTGATAAAATTTTGAAATTTGAAGGCTCTTACCATGGTCATGGTGATTCATTATTGATAAAAGCTGGTTCAGGTGTTGCGACATTAGGCCTACCTGATAGCCCTGGTGTACCTGCGGATATTGCGCGTAATACATTAACGGTGGCTTACAATGATTTAGAAGGTGCTAAACAAGTATTTGAAAAATTTGGTGCAGAGCTTGCGGCAGTAATTGTTGAGCCAGTGGCAGGGAATATGGGCGTTGTCCCACCACAGCCAGGTTTCCTAGAAGGCTTACGTGAATTAACAACAAAGCATGGTGCGCTGCTAATCTTTGATGAGGTTATGACAGGCTTCCGCGTTGACTATGGCTGTGCGCAAGGTTACTTTGCTGTAACACCAGATATGACAACGCTAGGGAAAGTAATTGGTGGCGGTCTACCTGTAGGTGCTTTCGCGGGTAAGAAGGAAGTTATGGAGCAAGTAGCACCAGCTGGTCCAATTTATCAAGCTGGTACATTATCAGGTAATCCATTAGCAATGACAGCAGGCTATGAAACGTTATCCCGACTTGATGAAAACTCCTATGAGTATTTCAAAAAGTTAGGAGACCAACTAGAAGCAGGATTTAGAGCTGCAGCTACAAAGTACAATATTCCACATACGGTGAATCGCGCTGGCTCGATGATTGGTTTCTTCTTTACAAATGAAGATGTAATCGATTTTGCTTCAGCGAAAACGTCTGATTTACAATTATTTGCGGAATACTTCCATTTAATGGCAGAAGAAGGTATTTTCTTACCGCCTTCCCAATTTGAAGGATTGTTTATTTCTACTGCACATACAGAGGAACATATCGCGAAAACGGTCGATGCTTTCCATAAAGTGTTTGCCCAATTAGCAAAATAAGTTATCTAAAGCCATCCATTGGGGTGGCTTTTTTTTGTCAAAATTAAAACTTTCAGCATAGCCAAATAGTGGGCGTTTTAGTTTATAATAGAGCTATTCAGAAAAGAAAGTAGTGGTTTTAAAATGGCAACAGGCACACATACAGTAGAAGTACCCGTAGCAATTGAACATGTTTGGGAATTCGTTAGTGACATGGAAAAATGGGCAAAGCTTGTCCCAGGTTATAATGCACATACGATGATAGATGATAAACACTCTACGTGGACATTTAAAGGTAATGTTGGTGTACTGAAAAAAACGGTAGAAGTAGAGATTACAATTTTAGAGTGGGCAGCACCTTCAAAGGTAACTTTTGAATTAAAAGGCCTATCAGATAATTTTACAGGAAATGGCTATTTCTTAGCTGAAAGCATTGATGCAAACAATACAAAAATGACAGGCTTTTTAGAAGTTACAGCAGGAGGTTTAGCTGGTCCTGTATTAAATCCAATCTTCAAGCCAATCGTTCCAAAAGCTACACAAATGTTGACAGATCGCGTAGCAAATAAAATTAAAATGGTAAACGTTTAAGCGTAAAAGCATGCCTGATTTTTATTCAGGCATGCTTTTTTTATGGTAAAAATCTTGTAACCATCGTTGTCTAGCATACATTTCGATTGCAATTCATATGATGCTAAGGGAGGGATTATTATCGAACAGAAAACTTGGAATATGCGTGAAACATTTTGTTTTCCGGGATATGGTTGCCCAACAGAAATTGCGGCTGTGCAGATAAAGCCACAATGGCAATCGATGCAATTAGAAGACTCGTTAAGATTAAATGGTATTTATCATATCACAGCGCATGTACGCTTTGATTTTCAAGACATGCAAACATTCATGGATGCCGAAGATTTAATCAGTATTGATGCACTCGATATTCAAGGAGATACTGGCTATTTTGAATATGCAGTCCCATTAAATGTTGATTTACCAAAAGAGGCAGCGATTGAGGACTTAATGGTGAAAGACATTCGTCCAATACTGTCCAATCAAATGTGTCAACTTGAATGGACAGTGACGAGTACATTTCGTAGTGAAGCATTACCAATGCCAGCAGTAGAAAAAATCGATGCTGTTGAGGAACAGGTTGTTGTAGCCAAGACGCAACTTCCAATAGAGGAGTCTACGTTTATTGAGCAAACTGTCCAAGTAATGAAACCGACACCTGTAGAAGCATCAGCCAAAGCTAAACAATCGGTACCGGCGGAACAAAAAATTGTGCTTAGAGAATCTTCCAGTCACTCTGCTGTGCGCGAATCAAGTTCCTGGAATGAAGTAGAAACAATGATTTGGGATTTAACAGAAGACTATACTCCGCTCAAAGTTCGTGTATCAAATGATATCTTTTAAAAGTAAATAGCATAGAAGTAGTAAAAGTAATAAGATGATAAGATCGCCAGAAGTTGGGATGATGATAACACGGATAAACTGAAAACCACAAATCGGTACAATAATTGTTCTACAATAAAATCGAAATTGTCGTAGCCAAGGTGGTAAAAGCCAAGGGTTATACTTACGTCGTCGCATATGAATAGTCACTTCCTTTTCTATTTACTTTTTAAGACTAGCTGAAATTAACTAAATCACTTGAAAAAATAGATGAATTTGCGGTACAATGTGGAAAGCTGAATATGGATGCTATGACAGGGAAGAGTAAATTATTTGTGCATTTATAGAGAGGAAACGGTAGCTGAAAAGTTTCTATTTGTACGTAATCGAACGTAGCCCTCGAGCAGCTTTAGTGAACTAATAGTAGTTAAAGCCGGTTAAACACCGTTAACGAATTGAGAGCCAGCTGTAATAAGCTTAAGACATCCAGCATGAATCCTTACTTCTAATGTATAAGGGCATTTAAAGTGCACTAATATGAGAAATAGTGATGTGCGAGAGTGCTTATCTTACTCTGCTGGAATTAAAGGTGGTACCGCGAACTTAAACTCCTTCGTCCTTTTGTTGACGATAGGAGTTTTTTTATTTGCTAAAAAGATGTATGCATTTTATTAGCGAATAATCCAAAGGCATTTGTCACTGATTTATTTGGTGTGAATACACTGGTAAATCAAGACGAGTAATTATGAAGCTTGCCTAAGCGCATAAATGTCAAAAATTATTTCACAACAGGAGGAGTCAATATGACAGAAAACATTTCAATGCCGACGAAATACGATCCGCAGTCTATTGAAACGGGTCGCTATGAATGGTGGCTACAAGGTAAATTTTTCGAAGCACAACCTGAAAGCGGGAAGGAACCCTATTCAATCGTCATTCCACCACCGAACGTAACAGGAAAATTGCATCTTGGTCATGCATGGGATACAACATTACAAGATATTTTAATTCGTATGAAGCGTATGCAAGGTTATGATGCACTTTGGTTACCAGGAATGGACCATGCAGGTATTGCTACACAAGCAAAAGTAGAAGCAAAACTACGTGAAGATAATATTACACGTTATGATTTGGGACGTGAAAAATTCCTAGAAAAAACTTGGGAATGGAAAGAGGAGTACGCTGGGCATATTCGCGCGCAATGGGCGAAGCTTGGCCTTGCATTAGACTACTCTCGTGAACGTTTTACACTCGATAAAGGTTTATCGGATGCCGTTAAAACGGTTTTCGTGCAATTATATGAAAAAGGCTTAATTTATCGTGGGGAGCGTATCATTAACTGGGACCCAGCAGCAAAAACAGCCTTATCGGATATTGAAGTTATCTATCAGGATGTACAAGGTGCATTCTATCATATGAAGTACCCATTAGCAGATGGTTCTGGCTATGTGGAAGTTGCAACGACACGTCCTGAAACAATGCTTGGGGACTCTGGTGTAGCAGTTCACCCGAAAGATGAGCGTTACCAACATTTAATCGGTAAAACGGTTATTTTACCAATCGTGGGCCGTGAAATTCCTATCGTAGCAGATGATTACGTTGATATGGAATTCGGTACAGGTGTAGTAAAAATGACACCAGCTCATGACCCGAACGACTTTGAAGTTGGTAATCGTCATAACTTAGAACGTATTCTGGTAATGAACGAAGATGGCACAATGAATGAACTTGCGGGTAAATACAATGGTATGGATCGTTTTGAATGCCGTAAGCAAATTGTTGCTGATTTACAAGAAGCAGGTGTCCTAATCAATATTGAAGAGCATATGCACTCTGTAGGACATTCTGAACGTTCTGGTGCAGTTGTAGAACCTTATCTTTCCGCACAATGGTTCGTTAAAATGCAACCACTTGCAGATGCCTCTTTAGAACTGCAAAAAGACGAGGAAGGTAAAGTTCACTTCGTTCCATCACGTTTTGAAAACACATATTCTCGTTGGATGGAAAATATCCGTGACTGGTGTATCTCTCGCCAATTATGGTGGGGACACCAAATTCCTGCATGGTATCACAATGAAACAGGTGAAATTTACGTAGGTAAAGAAGCGCCTGCAGACGCAGAAAATTGGACACAGGATGAAGATGTGTTAGATACATGGTTCTCATCAGCACTATGGCCATTTTCTACAATGGGTTGGCCTGACGAGGCAAATGAAGAATATCAACGTTACTATCCAACAAGTACGCTTGTAACAGGATACGATATTATTTTCTTCTGGGTATCTCGTATGATTTTCCAAGGTATTGAATTTACTGGACAACGCCCATTCAAAGATGTATTAATCCACGGATTGGTACGTGATGGCGAAGGACGTAAGATGAGTAAATCACTTGGTAATGGTGTGGACCCAATGGATGTTATTGAGAAATACGGAGCGGATTCACTGCGTTATTTCTTAGCAACAGGTTCATCTCCAGGCCAAGATTTACGATATACAACGGAAAAAGTAGAATCTGTTTGGAACTTTGCTAATAAAATTTGGAATGCTTCCCGTTTCGCACTTATGAACATGGATGGAATGACATATGATGAAATCGACTTAACTGGTGAAAAATCAGTAGCCGATAAATGGATTTTAACGCGCTTGAATGAAACAATTGAACGTGTGACTTCATTAGCAGAACGTTATGAGTTTGGTGAAGTAGGTCGTGAACTATATAATTTCATTTGGGATGATTTCTGTTCTTGGTATATTGAAATGGCGAAACTACCGCTGAATGGTGAAGATGAGGCTGCTAAGAAAACAACTCGATCTATACTAGCTTACGTATTAGACCAAACAATGCGTCTATTACATCCGTTTATGCCATTCATCACAGAAGAAATTTGGCAACATTTACCTCATGAAGGTGAGTCAATTACAGTGGCAGCATGGCCTACTGTGCGTACGGATCTTCACTTTGCTGAAGAAGCAGACAATATGAAGCTCCTTATGGATATTATACGTTCGGTGCGTAATATTCGTGCGGAAGTTAACACACCTATGAGCAAAAAAGTACCGTTGTTCATTTCTGCTAAAGATAGTGCAACAGTTGCTACTCTTGAAGCGAATAAAGCCTACTTAGAAAAATTCTGTAATCCTGAGCCGTTAACAATTGGTGAAGGCTTAGAGGCTCCGAGTCAATCAATGACGGCAGTAGTAACGGGAGCAGAGCTATTCTTACCGCTTGTAGGTCTTATCAATCTACAAGAAGAAATCGCTCGTCTAGAAAAAGAACTAGAAAAGTGGGCGAAAGAAGTGAAGCTTGTCACTGGTAAGCTGTCCAATGAAAAATTTGTTTCAAAGGCTCCAGAAGCATTAGTAAATGCCGAACGCGAAAAATTAGCGGATTATGAAGAGAAACATGCAGTAGTATTAAAACGTTTAGAAGAATTAAAAAACATGTAATAGCATAGTGATTTGAAGAAACAGCAGATGGCGAAATAGTCATTTGCTGTTTTTCTTTTTATGCATCAAAAGTTATGTATTGAGTTAGGAAAAAATATATAGTATTATCTATTTTAGTTAGTATAATAGATAAAGGCAAACTATCCGAAAGAGTAGGACGCAAAGCCTAGGGTCTAAGGTGAAGAGAAATGAGTATTTTTCAAACTATGATCGCCTGGTTACCATTAAATGAAATTTTTATTTAATTTTATGGCCATTCTATGTTGAGTAGAATGGTCTTTTACTTTGAATGCAAGAATAACGGAGGTTTATTATGTCAGGAAATATTGGAACAATTGTAGTGAAAGTAAACAAAGCTTGTGATGATTTAGATTTTGTGAGCGCTAGGGGAATTATAGAAGCAAATCTTTTAAAGTTATCGGAGGCTAAATATTATCGTCTATTAAATGCAAGTGGACGGGTTCTTATTAAGCATATTTTAGCGGATAATAAGGGGCAAAAAGATACGAAGATTTCATTAACACGTACAGATTTACTAGTGATAAATAAGATTAATGAGTATTGTTCAAATTTTGATATTTCGATGCTGAAAAGAACATTAAAAAATTCGTTAGAACTAGTGCAAAGATCGGATGTTATGCCACTCTTAAATAATGATGCAAAAATAATTTTAGATGATATGGGAGCGCTATTAGGCATCCATCAATTACAATAATTTGTTGTTTATTTGAAAAAAATTAGTTAAAAACACACAAATGATCACTCCTACAGTGGTTTTCTGTGTGTTTTTAATTTGTATCAGAATTGTTTGTGTGCCAGTCACCCTTTATACTGTAGTGAAAGGGAGTGTTTCTTTTGTTTACTACGATAAAAGCATGTACAGATTTTATTTTTACATTAAAGGCGGTTGATCATAAACGTGAACCTTTAGTCATGATGCGTGAAGTATTGGCGCGTTTAGGGGACCCGCATAACAAGTTGCGCGCCATCCATTTGGCAGGTTCCAATGGCAAGGGGTCCACCGTAAATGTACTGAGAGAAATGCTAGAGAATGCAGGATATCGGGTTGGTGCTTTTACTTCACCACATTTAACACGTGTCAATGAACGTATGACCATCAATGGAAAACAAATTCCGGACGAGCAATTTTTACAGTATATGAATAACGTAGCTTCAATCATTGAGGCAAATTATAATGGGGACTATCCAAGCTTTTTTGAGGTCGTCACACTTATTATGTTCCAATATTTCGCACATGAAGAAGTGGATTTTGCGTTAATTGAAACTGGGCTCGGTGGAAGACTTGATGCGACGAATGTCATAACACCACTTGTATCCATTATTACAACGATTTCTTTAGAGCATACGGCCTTTTTAGGCGATACATATGCGAAGATTGCTTTTGAGAAGGCAGGTATTATTAAAGAAGGTGTACCCGTAGTGGTTGGTGTTAAAAATAAAGAAGCACTTGCTACGATTCAAAAGGTTGCACAAGAACGTCATGCTAGGTGTCTTGTTCTAGGGCATGATTTTAACGTGATTGCACAGGAGCAGGAGATGGGCATGCAATCATTTCATTATCACAATGCGCATCTTGACCTCACAGACATTCAATTAAAAATGGCAGGAGCGCATCAAATCGCTAATGCGAGTCTGGCTATCACAACGATGGATTTATTACGTGAAAAAGGGCTTATTCATTTATCCGAAGAGTCAATGCGCCAAGCGCTACAACATGCACAGTGGGCAGGTCGCTTTGAACAGTTCCCTAATAATATTGTATTAGATGGTGCTCATAACTCAGAAGGAACTGCTGCATTGATTCGAACATTACAGAAGGTCTATCCAAATCAACGCTATCGATTTATTTATGCAGCTCTTTCTGATAAAGACCATGCCAATAGTATTGCGTTAATGGATGCAGTAGCAACTTCTATATCCTTTACACAAATTGGACTACCTAATGCCATGCCAGCTGAACAGTTAGCGATGTTATCAACGCATCAAGACAAACGATATAACAAAAATTGGGAATATATAGTAAGTGAAGTCATACAACATAAGGACCAACAAGATATTGTTGTGATTACAGGTTCGCTGTATTTTATAGCTGAAGTTCGCCAATGGATACAGGAGGGAGCACAATGATTCCTCAGTTCGATGATTATAAGAAAAAATGGGCTTTAACTAGTGATGATGTAATTAAGCCAGGGCTTACAGCGATTGAAGAAGCATTGGCACTTGTAGGGAATCCTGAAAGAACATTGCAAATTGTGCACCTTGCAGGCACGAATGGCAAAGGCTCAACATTAACATTTTTAGAGTCAATTGCGCAGGAACATGGCTTAAAAGTAGGCAAGTTCATGTCTCCATGCATTTTGAATGTGCATGACCAAATTCAAGTAATGCAACAACCTATTTCAGCACTAGAGATGGATCGCGTTTTTCATCAAATGAAGAATGCGGGGCTTAGCGGTAAACTAACGGATTTCGAACTTTTAACTGTCGCAGCGTTTTTGCATTTTGTCCATTGTGATGTCGATATTGCATTAATCGAAGCGGGTATGGGGGGCTTACTAGATAGTACGAATGTAGTGCAACCTATTGTCTCGATTATTCCGAGTATAGCGCTAGAGCATACAAAATTTTTAGGTCCGACTATTGAAAGCATTGCACAGCATAAAGCAGGGATTATTAAACAGCATCGACCAGTTGTAATCGGGGATTTACCTTGTGAAGCAAAGAACATTATTGAGAGAGAAGCTAATGCAAAGCAAGCACCTGTTCTAGAGCTGAACAATCAATTCCATATTGTGCGGATGCATGACTATGAGAACTATAAAAATGAGACTATGGACTTACATATCACAAATCTTACACGTCATATGAAAGGACCTCATCAAGCGAATAATATGGCATTAGCCATTACGGCATTTTTAGAAGTTGCGACTGCGCTAAATGTAGCAATCAACGTGGCAAGTATACGCCAAGGTATTGAAATGGCAAGCATTTTAGGACGATTTGAAGAGGTGTTGCCATATATTATTTTTGACGGTGCGCATAATCCAGCTAGTGCAGAAAAATTGGTAGAAACGGTTCGCCAAGCGTTTCCTAATGAGTCTATTACCTTTGTTGTCGGCATATTAGGTGATAAGGATGTAAAAGGAGTTTTGCAGTACTTAGAGCAAATTAGTGAGACATTTTATTTTGTTGATTTTGATAATCCGCGTGCGATGTCAGCACAAGATATGTTGGCATTATGTCATGCCCCGCAAAAAGCAATTTTGCAAAATACAATTCCATTTTTACAACAGCAATCAGAGAAGAAGTGTAGAACAATCGTAACCGGCTCTTTATATTTATTAACAGAAGTGCGCGGTAGCTTGCTTGACGGAAGCGGACATAGGTAGTGACAACTGTTTTTCCACTCCTGCGTGCGATTTAGATAGGGGATTGCTAGAAGGATAAGGATAGTTACTTGAGCAACGGCTTGTCAATTGCTTTCAGGATGTTACAAAATCGCCATGCAAATTATAGGTTTAATTAGAAAGGTAAAGTCAACTCATTAATGGGTTGACTTTTTTATTTTTTTATCACTTATGTAAGTTCATGCCAACAATCACACTCTAGTGAGGCGTAGGCAAACACTTTATATAACAAGGTAAAAAATATAATGTAGAACCTCACCAATTTCTATTAATGGTAATGCATTAAATTAGCATTTAAGCATACTCTCTAACATATACTTATATGAAATAACAGCTGATAACAGTGTCGTCTTTTTTATGTTCGTTTTGATAGTTGAAGGAAGAGGTGATGAAGGTATGAAAATAGTTAGTCATGTAGTGAGAAAACAAGTAGTGCGTGCAATGCTAATTGGTGGTATTGTCGGGCTTTTTGGTGTTGCAGTTTTTTTAGGTGTTCTCCAAGCTAGTACCCAATTTTCTTTAAAAAAGGAAAGTGAAGTAGCGAAAAACGAAACTGAAACAGAGGCAGACTCCGCAACAATTCCGACAACAGGCGGTACTGCAAACTCAACTATGTTTTTTGCAAGTCAAGCGGGCGTATTTTCTAATTATGCAAGTGCAAGTGCATTTGTCTCTGAACATCCGTCATTGCAAGAAAGTGCAATTGTAGAAGTAGAGGGCAAGTTTTATGTATGGACAAGTATAGTGAACGAAGAAAGTGAGTTAGTGTTTTTAAAGGACCCACCAACATTTAAAAAAGTGTTTAGTGTTAGTGGTGAAAGTTGCAAGGAGGCGACAATTGCTGAAGTGATAAAAGTATTAGCTGATAAAAATACGACAAAATTAAATTTTAAAGAGGCAACGAAGGATTCCACTCTTCCTGCTGATTGGCAAAGTATTGGCAAGGCAGCAACCTCTATTTCTAGTGATTTAAGTATCGTGCGTCTCCAAATTTTTGCACATTATAAGTCCAAAAATGCTTGTCTTCAAACGAAATTCTAAGTCGAATAGTTAGCTATATGAGTGTTATCTTGATTTTTTGAAAATTTTCAAAAACCGTATTCTCCGTTATGATAGAGAGAAGGAGGAATGGTGAAATCATGTTTGAAACAAATCATAAATTAGTACTTGCTTCTGCATCACCACGACGAAAGGAACTGCTTGCTATGTTGGACCTTCCGTTTGATATTGTAACAAGTGATGTAGAAGAGACAAGTGTAAAAGCAACAACTATGCAGGATTATGTAACAGGTGTGGCACTGCTAAAAACACGAGATGTAGCTAAGAAAGTGCCAGCAGCAACGATTATTGGCGCAGATACAATCGTCGTTTTTAACAATGCGTTACTGCATAAGCCAAAAACACGGGAGGAAGCTATTTCACACTTATCTCGTTTATCAGGCAAGCGTCATACGGTGATGACAGCAGTTGCCATCATTGAGCCGAATGGTATAGAAACAACATTTGTAGAAGAAACAGCAGTTGTATTCCATACTTTATCACAGGAGCTTATAGAAGTTTATGTAGCATCTGGAGACCCTTATGATAAGGCGGGCGGTTATGGTATTCAAACAGCGGGAACCCTTTTAGTTAAACGAATTGAAGGAGATTATAACAATGTTGTCGGCTTACCACTTGCAGCGTTGTTTGCGCAATTGATAGCGAAGCATATTATTCAATTTGCGAAGGAGTGAAGCTATTGCCAACAGATGTTTTACCAAAAACGATGATTCGTGACGTCAATATGGCAGATCGACCACGTGAAAGACTACTTCGTCAAGGTGCAATGAGCTTATCGAATCAGGAGCTATTAGCTATTTTATTAAGGACAGGTACGAAGGAAGAATCAGTTCTTGCACTTGCGAATCGTGTATTAAGTACATTTGAACGTTTACACCATTTAAAACATGCAACTATTGAAGAAATGATTGCCATTAAAGGGATAGGGGAGGTAAAGGCAATTCAAATTTTAGCTGCCATAGAGCTTGGCCGGCGCTTGTCTCAAAAGCAAAATGATGACAAGTTTACCGTTCGTTCTCCGCAAGATGCCGCAGCATACCTTATGCCAGATATGACCTCTCTAAGTCAAGAACATTTTGTCGTCCTTTTCCTTAATGTCAAAAATCAAATTATGCATAAGCAAACGATATTTATCGGGAGCCTAAACGCTTCTATTGTGCATCCGAGAGAAATCTTCCGTGAGGCTGTCAAGCGCTCTGCCGCTTCTATTATTTGTGCGCATAATCATCCAAGCGGTATACCTACCCCAAGTCCAGAAGATATTGAGGTAACGAAACGAATTCAGGAGGCTGGCTATATTATTGGCATTGAATTACTGGATCACATCATCATCGGCGACCATCAATTTATTAGCTTAAAAGAAAAAGGTTATTTTTAGTTTTAATAAAGTAAAGGCTTTCCTACATACGTTTGTGCATTGAAATGTTGTTGAATGAAGGAATGGGCATGTCAACTCCTACGCGAAGTGAAGGCAAGGGCGTTAACATTCTCCATAAGCGTGTGCAATAGGTAATGGGACAGGTACGAAGAGGAAGTGCAACGAACCTAAGAAAGCGCTTGGCACGGCTCGTTGCTTTTTCATTCAGATACATCATAATGCGCATTGAAGTTATTTGGACAAGCTTAAGCTCTGCATATATTTGCAGAGCTTTTTAGATTTCTGCAGAAGGTCTCAAAGTCTTTAAGTGGTTGTAAATACTTCCAAAGAAGATATCAGTTTTTAAAAGATAAAATTTTTATAGTATAATCTAGAAGTAGTATAGTTGTAGCAAATTTAAAAGTGGGTTAACTCAAAACGAACCTTTTTAATTGGATGACGTTATTGTATTCATAGAAATATCTAAAGCATTCACAAAAATTGGTAGCCTATAATGCGTTGTCTTACATGAAAAAAAATAATATGCTAATCTATACGTACTATTTTTAGTTTACGAGGGAATTAAAATAGTAAGTTTTCTGCAAGAAGCGGTATGTGGCACTACAAATTCTTGCATTTATCCGTTATAATGAACGGTATGATTTTATGTCAACGATAGTATGGCTTAAATAGAAAGGGAGTACACAATTTGTTTGGATTAGGTAGTAAAGATGTCGGGATTGACCTTGGCACAGCGAATACATTAGTTTTTATTAAAGGGAAGGGCATCGTTTTACGCGAACCTTCTGTAGTAGCAAAGAATACAAAAACAGGAGATATCGTTGCAGTTGGTAATGATGCAAAAAATATGATTGGCCGTACACCTGGATCTATCGTGGCGATTCGTCCGATGAAAGATGGCGTTATTGCTGATTTTGATATTACAACAGCGATGATTGAATATTACTTAAAAGAAGCTTGTAAAAATTCTGGCGGTAATTGGAAAAAACCGAATGTAATGATTTGTGTGCCATATGGTATTACATCGGTTGAGCAACGCGCAGTTATCGATGCCTCTCGCCAAGCAGGTGCAAAAGAAGCGTTTACAATTGAGGAGCCTTTTGCAGCAGCTATTGGAGCAAACTTACCTGTTTGGGATCCAACAGGGTCTATGGTAGTTGATATCGGTGGTGGTACAACAGAGGTAGCAGTTATTTCTTTAGGTGGTATCGTAACAAGTGAGTCTGTACGTGTCGGTGGGGATGCAATGGATCAAGCGATTATTTCATATATCCGTAAATCGTATAACTTAACGATTGGTGAGCGTACGGCTGAAGCAGTAAAAATGGAGATTGGTACAGCATTTGCTGAAGGTCCAGATGAAAAAATGGAGATTAGAGGTCGTGACCTATTAACGGGCTTACCAAAAACGATTGAAATTTCATCTAAGGAAATTTCAGAATCATTGCGTGAAGCGGTATCGTCAATTATTGACGGTGTACGAAAAACGTTGGAACAAACACCTCCAGAGCTTTCTGCTGACGTTATGGAGCGAGGTATCGTGTTAACAGGTGGTGGCGCGTTATTAACGAACTTAGACAAAGTTATTAGCCGTGAAACCAATATGCCTGTGTTTATTGCTGAAGATCCATTAGATTGTGTAGCTATTGGGACAGGTAAAGCATTAGATCATATTGATTTAATTCGTCAACAACAAGTAAAAGGGTAAGGAGGTTTAGGCAATGCCACAGTTTTTTTTCAATAAGAAAGTAATACTGCTACTTGTGGGCATGGTTTTTCTTGTGGCATTGATTAGCTTCTCATTACGAGATCGGACGAATGCAACTTTACCAGAGCAAATTATTAAAGATACAGTCGGCGTCGCACAATCTATTGTTGCGAAGCCGGCAAATTACATAACTGGTATTTTTAATAATATTGACTCCCTCTTAAACACGTACGAAGAAAATAAACGTTTAAAAGCACGCTTAGAAGATTTTGCAGCTGTACAAGCCGAAGCATTGGTTTTAAAATCTGAAAATGAAAAGCTAATGGAACTTTCTAAAGCGGAAAGTTTAAAAGCTTTTAATCCAATTCAAGCAACGGTTATTGCTAGAAATCCTGACCAATGGGAAGAAAAAATTATTTTAGATAAAGGTTCTTCTCATGGGGTAGAAAAAAATATGGCAGTTATGACAGCGAAAGGGCTAGTTGGTAAAATCACGCTAGTAACCCCTTTCACATCTGAAGTAGAGCTTTTATATACAAACAATCCTAACTACCGTGTTTCCGCGATGGTATTAGGAGAAAAAGAGGCATACGGTTTAATCGAGGGCTTTGATAAAGAACGAAATGAACTCATTATGAAGCGAATCGATTCTAGCTTAACGGTGAAAGAAGGAGAAAAAGTAGTTTCTTCTGGTCTTGGCGGTATTTTCCCTAAAGGTGTACCAATTGGAGAAATTACAGAAGTAAGTACAGATGATTTTGGCTTAACCAAAATGGCTTATGTAAAACCATCTGCTGATTTTTCAATTTTAGAAAATGTTGTGATAGCTAAACGAACATTGACAGTTATTGATGGTTCAGATGGTGACGCGACAAATGTAGATTTATCAAATCCACAAAAGGCTACTGTAGAGGGGGAAAAGTAATGGTTCGATTTCTCATTCCCTCTGTTGCAGTATTGCTATTTTTACTAGAACCAGAGTTTGCTATGCTTTCACCGATTGAAGTAAGTGGACATATCTATTATCTAGTACCCCGATTTTTAATTTTATACTTAATATTTATATCCATCTATTACAGCCGTCAACGTGCGGTAATGTATGGACTTTTTTTTGGTGTCTTGTATGATGTGTTTTACATTGATATTATTGGATTATATTCGGTACTCTATCCACTTATTTGTTTTTTAGCAGGGTCTATCGTGAAAATAATTCATCAGCACTTAGTTGTGACCACAACTATTTCAGTTGTTTTAGTAGCAATTTTAGAATTCGTACTCTATCAATTCTTCTATCTAATCGCTTTTACAACAATACCGTTAACGGAATTCTTACAATCACGACTACTACCAACAATCATTGCTAATACATTATTTTTAATGATTCTTGGTTGGGCCTTCAAGTATCTAATTAATGCGCGTGTCTTACAGAGAGCACGTGAAGTTTCTTAATAACAAGAGCAACGTGAGGTGAGGCATTCATGAAAAAACAATTAGTTAATATGAAGGGAACAAAGGACGGTTTTGTTCTTCGTTTAGACGATCAATGTTCGTATGCCGATTTAGTAGAAGAGCTAAAACGAAAAGTTTCAGAAGGCGGTATCGATGGCAAGGTAGATGTTCAATTACATTTAGGCTATCGATACTGTTCTGATGAACAAGTAAAAGAGCTAGTAAAAATTGTTCAAGAATCGGAACAGCTAATTGTAGCAAAAGTGCAAAGTGAAGTACTGACTGTCCATGAAAGCAACCAGAAAATGATTGAAAGCCAACAAGATACATATGTAGGAGTGGTCAGGTCGGGACAAATTCTACGTGCCTCGGGGGATTTAGTAATTGTGGGGAATGTGAATCCGAATGGACGTGTAGAAGCTGGTGGTAATGTATATGTCCTTGGTAGGCTCAAGGGAATTGTGCATGCAGGTGTACATGGCAACAAGGAAGCGATTATTGCGGCATCTCGTTTAGAAGCCACACATATAATGATTGCCGATCAAGTTGAGGCAATGTCAGATGAACATGTAAAAGCGATTAATCAAGCAGACATGGCTTGTGCATTTATCGGCTATGATGGGCGTATTACGTACGATCAAATTCATGCGTTAAAAAATATTCGACCATTGTTAAATGTGTCTAAGGGAGGAAGCTAGTGTGGGAGAAGCAATCGTCATAACCTCAGGTAAGGGCGGTGTCGGTAAAACGACAACAACGGCTAACCTCGGGACTGCATTGGCTCTACAAGGGAAAAAAGTATGTTTAGTAGATACAGATATTGGCTTGAGAAATTTAGATGTTATTCTAGGTCTCGAAAACCGTATTATTTATGATTTAGTTGATGTTGTTGAAGGACGTTGTAAAATCCATCAAGCGTTAATTAAAGATAAACGTGTAGATGATAAACTATTTTTATTACCTGCTGCTCAAACGACAGATAAGAATGCTGTCACACCTGAGCAAATGGAGAGCTTAATAGAGGAATTAAAAAGAGACTATGATTATGTTTTAATTGATTGTCCAGCTGGAATTGAGCAAGGCTATCGTAATGCAGTAGCTGGTGCAGACCATGCTATTGTCGTGACGACACCAGAAATTTCTGCTGTTCGTGATGCGGACCGAATTATCGGACTGCTTGAGCAGGAAGAAATTACTGCGCCGAAACTGATCATTAACCGTATTCGTCAGCATATGATGAAAAATGGCGATACGCTAGATGTCAATGAAATTACAACACACTTGTCAATTGACCTGTTGGGGATTATCGTTGATAGTGAAGGTGTTATCTCTTCCTCAAATAAAGGTGAGCCAATCGTAATGGATCCAGCGAATAAAGCATCTTTAGGGTACCGTAATATTGCGCGCCGTATTTTAGGTGAATCTGTGCCGCTCATGGCTATTGAGGATGAGCAAAGAGGCATGTTCTCAAAAATTAAAGCATTGTTTTCAAGATAATTTAAACCTTTTCGTGCGTATGCGCGGAAAGGTTTTTTATGTTCCGTTGAATTGTGTGAGTGACTGGCACGTTTTTTGTGCATGAATGGACATGCTGCCTCATATAGTGTGAAAAAAGGATGAGAGCTTGTTTAAAAAATGGAAATGGGTTGTTATGATCTTGCTTGTGGCTACAATCATACTAGTAATTCGATTAGAAGACCAAGGTGTAATAGCAACACCGGTGCGAAAGCTTGTAACAACATCGGCAGATATGACATATTTAAGCGAGCTCGGAAAAAGTTTGCTTAAAAAAGAGGATGAAACGATAATGGTTTCAAGTGATGTGGGACAAACTGAGCTATTAACATTCGCCAATGCGCAAGTTTTTAAAGAAGGTTTTTTGTTGCAATATGAAGTGGGTCTCCCTGTTTATGCGGGGCAAAGTGGACTCGTTGTTTTTACAGGTCATACAAAATATACAGGTAAAACGATGACGATTAGCTATGAGGATGGTACAACGGTCACTTATGGCATGCTTGATAGTTTAGCACAGCTTCCATATACGACTGTACAGGCAAATGATTTAATTGGCATGAAGCAGACTGGACAACTCTATATTTCGATTGAAAAGGAAAAAACTCATTATAATCTAGAACAAATTGTACAGTGGATTGAATCGACGGAGACCGATGAAAGTTAAATTGCACTTACTCTGTATCCCTCTGATCTTTTTCATGATTTTGAGTGGCCAAATTGCTTACTATGCAATTATTTTAACTTCGTTGCTCTGGCATGAAGCGGGCCATTTATTGGTCGCAATGCTTTGCGGTGTTAAGATAAAATCATGTGTTATTTCACCTTATGGAGGGGAAATTGAATTTGAAAATCCAGCAGCTGTGCAGACATCTTCACTACTTTGGATTGCACTAGGAGGACCAATCGCCACAATACTGGGGATTGGCCTTGCTTTTTTCATGCCAGAGTTAATTGCAACACGATTAATTAATGTACAATTGGTGTTGCTAGCAATCAATCTCTTACCAATCATTCCACTCGACGGTGGCAGAATAGTGTTAGCATGGTTATTTTTATTTTATCCAAGCGTGCGATTAGTTGAATATTATTATTCGCTTTCTCTTATTTTTGCCTCTATACTATTCATAATAACTTTAATAAATTTACCACAATCCATTTTTTTAGCTGTTCTTTGCCTATTTATATGGCTACAAGTACTAAAAGAATGGAAATATCGCAAGTATCGTGTAGCATTTGAGAAATATGTAATGAACAGGTTGACTTGATAGAATTCGTGTGGTAGTATTTTAATGTTATTGTTTGTAGCACCCGTGCTACTACAACCGCTCTGGGAAGGTTTAAGTATCTTTGGATCACCTTCATATACAGGCGAGTCTGAGTCTAAGAGGAGGTGCAGTAAAATGTACGCAATTATTGAAACTGGTGGTAAACAAATCAAAGTAGAAGCTGGTCAAGAAATCTATGTTGAGAAATTAGGCGTAGAAGCTGACGAGGTTGTAACTTTCGATAAAGTTCTATTCGTAGGTGGCGAAAACGTAAAAGTTGGAGCTCCATTCGTAGAAGGCGCTACAGTAACAGCTAAAGCTGTGAAAGAAGGCCGTCAAAAGAAAATCGTTGTTTTCAAATTGAAAGCTAAAAAGAACTACCGTCGTAAACAAGGTCACCGTCAACCTTATACAAAATTAGTTGTTGAATCAATCAATGCTTAATTGTGAGGTGTAACATGATAAAAGTTACGATACATCATGATGAAAATAGACATGTGTCTGCATTTGAATTTTCAGGACATGCTGAGTACGACGAATCAGGTAAAGATTTAGTATGTGCAGGTGCATCTACCATTGCGATTGGCACGGTAAATGCAATTTATGCGCTACTACAATTACAACCAGAAGTTGAACAAGCAGCTGAAGGTGGAGGCTACCTAAAGGTAGATCTACCAACAGATTTAGAGCCTGAAATTGATACAAAACTACAATTAATTGTCCAAGTAATGACTGCTCAAGTGTATTCTATGGTGCAAAATTACGGACAATATATCCAAATCAACTACAACCAAGTAGGAGGTGGAACAGAATGAAATTGTTATTAGCATTAGACCTTCAACTTTTCGCATCGAAAAAAGGGGTAGGTTCTACTAAAAACGGACGTGACTCTGAGTCTAAACGTCTTGGCGCTAAACGTGCTGATGGCCAATTCGTAACTGGTGGTTCTATTCTTTACCGTCAACGCGGTACAAAAATTTACCCAGGTACAAACGTAGGTCGTGGTGGTGATGATACACTATTTGCTAAAGTGGACGGCGTTGTTAAATTCGAACGCTTAGGTCGCGATCGCAAACAAGTATCAGTATACCCAGCTACACAAGAAGCTTAATTTTAATAAAGTAGACATAAAGCGGAGGACTGCATTTATTGCAGTCCTTTTTTTGGCTAAATTTCAATGAAGAATTAAGGGAAAAATACATCAAAACTTGTTATACTAGTTAAGATAACTTTATTGGAGTGAATGGGATGAACAATCAATCACTAACCATTAGTGAGGTACTACGTTTTGCAAATCATGATTATGTGAATCAACTTCAACTGATTCGCATGAATTTAGATTTAGGTAGAATTGATGAATCGAAAGAACTTATTCAACATTATTCGGAACAGCTACGAGTATTGTCTATCATGAATCGTCTACAATTACCACAAACAATGGAGTGGCTACAAACAGCAGGATGGCGCTATCCGGCGTTACCGCTGGAGCTTAATGGTGAGATCAAAAAACCAGTCACAAATAATATTGACAAGGATGTTGTAGAGTACTTAAACAAAACAGTTATGCATGTTTATGATACATTAGATCCATTTACGGAGCAGAGATTAGCGATTGATGTACGTGTTGACGATCATACATTTGTTTTGGCATTTACGCTAAATGGACTGTGGAGTGCAGACGCATTCACCGAAAAAGGTTTGAAACAATTCGACATTCAAACAATTGTGCAGACAAATACGTGCTGGCAATATGTGTTGAGTGCAAATAGGGAGTGAATTAAATGTTTGTCGATCACGTAAAGATATATGTAAAAGGTGGCGATGGCGGTGATGGAATGGTTGCCTTCCGCCGTGAAAAATATGTACCAAATGGTGGTCCAGCTGGAGGCGATGGTGGTCACGGAGGAAACGTAGTATTTGAAGTAGAAGAAGGTCTACGTACGTTAATGGATTTCCGTTATAAACGTCATTTCAAAGCTGATCGTGGAGAGCACGGGATGAGTAAAGGGATGCACGGAAAACGCGCTGAAGATTTAATTGTTAAGGTGCCACCAGGTACCGTTGTAATGAATGAAGAAACTGGGGCTGTTATCGCGGATTTAGTTGAGCATGGTCAACAAGCCATTATAGCAAAAGCAGGTCGTGGTGGACGTGGGAATTCTCGCTTTGCAACACCGGCGAACCCTGCTCCTGAACTTTCTGAAAAAGGTGAGCCAGGACAAGAATTAAATGTTATATTAGAGTTAAAAGTGCTAGCAGATGTTGGGTTAGTAGGTTTCCCAAGTGTTGGTAAATCAACACTATTATCAGTTGTGTCTGCTGCAAAACCAAAAATTGGTGCTTATCATTTTACAACAATCGTACCGAATTTAGGGATGATTGAAACAGAAGATCACCGAAGCTTTGCCATGGCAGATTTACCTGGGCTTATTGAAGGAGCGCATGAAGGGGTAGGATTAGGGCATCAATTTTTACGTCATATTGAGCGTACACGTGTCATTGTGCATGTAATCGATATGTCAGGTATGGAAGGTCGTGACCCTTACGAAGATTATTTAACAATTAACGAGGAGTTAAAACAATATAACCTTCGTTTAACGGAGCGTCCTCAAATTATTGTAGCAAATAAAATGGATATGCCAGAAGCAGAAGAAAACTTAGTGGAATTCCGCAAAAAGGTGGGCGAAGATGTGCAAATCTTCCCAATCTCAGCGATTTCACGCCAAGGCTTAAAAGAATTGTTATTTGCAATTGCCGATTTACTTGAAGTAACGCCTGAGTTCCCTCTATTTGATGAATTAGAGGAACAATCGGACGCAACAGTAATGTACAAGCATGAATCACAAGGTGAAGATTTCGAGATTACACGTGATGATGACGGCACATTTATCATTAGTGGTTACTCGATTGAACGTTTATTTAAAATGACTGACTTTAGTCGTGAAGATGGTATTCGCCGTTTTGCTCGCCAATTACGAGGTATGGGTGTGGATGAGGCATTGCGTGAACGTGGTGCACAAAATGGTGATACAGTTCGTCTGCAAGAGTTTGAGTTTGAATTTGTAGATTAAGACAGGTGTTTTAGGGGGAAGCGTATGAAGAATGTTGCGAATCAGCGATATTATTTAGTTCGTGAAGATGTATTAACGGATGCTATGCAAAAAACGTTGGAGGCGAAGCACTTACTTTCGAGTGGTTCAGTATCCTCCATTTGGGATGCGGTCAAGCAAGTGGATTTATCGCGCAGTGCGTTTTACAAATATCGTGATGCTGTATTTCCTTTTCACTCCATTGTACAGGAGCGCATTTTAACAGTCTTTTTACAGCTTCAAGACCGAAAAGGAACATTGGCAAAGCTATTAGAAACTGTGACAAATTCGCATTGTAATGTACTGACAATTCATCAAACAATTCCAATTCAAGGACGTGCAAATGTTACATTATCATTGGATGTGACGAGCATGACTTCTGAACTTGATGACTTAATACAGCAGTTAAAAAGGTTAGATTTTGTAGAGTCAGCTGAGGTCATTAGTTCTGGTGCGTTGTAAAGGGGCAGTTTGTAAAGCCCCTTTGTCTTTTAGTAGTTCATGCTGGTAGATGTTGATACAAAATTTCGCTTCCTTTCCGCATGCGATGAGCAAGCCTCGCCGAAGTAAAAACCTCAGTGGGGTTTCGCTTAACTCGCTATCCTGCAGAAATACTGCGGAATTTGTAAAAGCTGCTATAGAAATGTACAATTCCATTTCAAACAGCTAGCAAAAGCAGTACGTATTTTCACAATACTTTTTAGAGAAGGCTGTTTTACATAGCCTCTTCTTTTTTAGCAAGAGTTTTCCAAACATTATAAATGTTTAATATACTACGCATTGTAGCGGAGGAGGTCATTTTGATGACAGAGCAACAGTGGGAAAAGCGTATTGCATATTTAGGACCAGAAGCTTCATTTACATATTTAGCAACAAAATCTATTTTTCCAACTGACTGGCTTGTCCCATGTGCAACAATTCCAGAATGCATTGAGGCAGTGGCAGAGGGGAAAGTTGATTTAGCAGTTGTACCATTAGAAAATGCACTAGAGGGCTCAGTTCCGCTGACGCTGGATTATTTATTCCACGAGGCAACGCTTTATGTAACAGGTGAACTACAGCTGAAAATTCAACAACATTTAATGGTCAATGAAGCGCAGAAGAACAATTGGGAATCGATTGAAGGTGTTTATTCGCATCCGCATGCATTAGCTCAATGCCACAAATATTTATTTTATCGTTTTAGTGATGTGCCGTTACATCAAACAACATCAACAGCAGCCGCTGCAAAATTTGTATCCGAAAATCCTGATAAATGTATTGCTGCAGTTGGTAATGCAGCAGCCGCAGCAAAATACGGTTTAACTATCGTGCAAGACAATATTCATGACTTTCATTTTAATCATACTCGTTTCTTTGTATTATCAAAGCAAAATAAGCGGTTACCACAGGAATTATCAGAAGGGCAAGCAAAGACAACTTTCATGATTACATTACCGACAGATCGATCAGGGGCTTTGCACCAAGTTTTATCGGTATTTGCATGGCGACAATTAAATTTAAGTAAAATTGAATCACGCCCATTAAAAACAGGTCTTGGAGATTATTTCTTCATGATTGATGTTTTAGCAGATGAAAAAGACCCGATGATGCGTGGAGCTATGGAGGAACTGGCGGCGCTTGGTTGCAAGGTGAAGTCACTTGGTACATACTTTACGTATTTAACAAAGTCTGACGAAGAATAACAGCAACTTAGGGGTGATTGATGTGGGTGGCATTATATTATTTGATGGCATTTGTAATTTTTGTAATAGTAGTGTGCAATTTATTATTAAACGTGACCGAGCGGCGTTTTTTAAATTTGCTTCGATTCAAAGTGAAGTTGGTCAAGCACTTCTTGAACAATACAAGGTACCAGCAAATATAAATAGTGTGATTTACATTGAGCAAGGAAAAGTATACGTTGAATCGACGGCAGCACTTAACATTACTAGACACTTAGATGGCTTATGGCCTGTGTTTTATGTGTTGATTGCTATACCACCTTGTATACGAAACACTGCCTATCAACTTTTTGCTAAAAATCGCTATCGTCTTTTTGGCCAAAAGCAAGCTTGTTTATTACCTTCACCATCACAACGCGAGCGTTTTCTGGAACAACGATAATCAGCACAAAAAATCCACTGCGAATTCTACAGGAACGTAAGTCGCTACAAGCTATGTGCTAGCTGGCTGCTTACGTTGTGCTGTATGGAAATCGGAGTGGATTTTTGCGTTTAAATTTTCAGAATTGTTTGCGTGTCTGGCACGCCAATTATTGATCTGTGATTAGATAGCCTTTTTTTTGTAGGGACTGCTCTATTAAGTCTAAAATTTCCATGGATGGAGCGGAAATAACATGAAGGTGTGTGCCGCCTGTAAGTGCAGATAAGTAATTGGCTTGTGTGTCGTCTACACGTTGTACAAATTTATCGACATCATGACGGTTGGAGACCATTAAAGAAGCGGTAATTTCTCCGTAGATGGGGTGCTCAACAATCACATTTTTAACCGTACCACCGCAGTCCACGATAGTTAACAATTCGTCTTTGGCGTCTTCAGGTGTGTGAAAACAAGGGATCGTGCGTTCAACAGTTTGATTGAGTTGCTCTTGGTGCATATAAATATAGCCTTGGCTTGTTGCAATGATTGGTTCGTTTCTAGCCTTTAATAATGTCATATCATTCACAATAACTTGTCTAGAAACATTTGCAAATTTAGCGAAGTCTGTCCCAGTAATAGGTGTGTTGCTTTTTTTTAGCAGTTCTAGAAGTTGCAGTCGGCGTTCCTCGCCTAACATTTTTTTCATAAAAGATCACCTCTGCCGTGTAATAAAGGAAGTAGTATTCCTTATGCATTAGTGTACCATGAAGCATTTCCACCATGCGTGAATTTTTTGTATCCAAATGAAACATTGAACATATGATACGTAGAGAGGAAGGGAGGAAAAAATTGCGTATTCATATTGTTCAAAAGGGAGATACATTGTGGAAGATTGCGAAGGAGTACGGTATTTCATTTGAGGATTTAAAACGACTCAATGCCCATCTTGCCAACCCTGATTATATTGTTCCGGGCATGGAAATTATTTTGCCTGAAAAAATAAATAAGGAAACTCATAAAGAAACACATAAGGAAACACAAGTCCATAAAGAGATGCCTACTACTCAAACAAGGCCAAGTAAGGAAAGTGTAAAAAAAGAGGTGCAAAAGCCGATGCCGGCACCACCTCCGATTGTGGTTCAACCACCAGCACCGATGCCGATGCCAGAGCCGCAAATGATACCAATACCATTCCCGATGCCGATGCCAATGCCGATGCCGCAACCACAGCAACCGATGTGGGTGCCACAGCCAGTAGAACTTAGCTGGAATCAACAATTAGTAATGCCGCAGCAACCGGCACCTATACCAGCACCACCAGTAGCACAACCAGCACCGCCACCACCACCACCGCCGCCACCACCAGCACCAGCACCAGCGCCACCAGTTCAACATGTACCGCATATGCCGATGGTGCCTCATTGTTCTAGTTGCCATCAGCCAGTGCATCATCAAATGTGGTGGCATATGCCAATGCAACCACAAATAGAGGCTTACACAATGCCGCAGCAACCGATGCCATGTGTAATGCCTCAACAGCAACCGATGCCATGTGCAATGCCTCAACAACAACCGATGCATTGTGCAATGCCAGCTAATGCGGTTGGAGGAGAAAATTTCCTAGAATCGAGCACATCACCATTCTTTAATCCGAATGCCGGACAAATGCAACCTCAATTTGAGCAAATGCCAATGATGCCAATGATGCCAATGAATCAATCTTGTGGATGCGGCGCACAGCACGGAATGGGGCAATCTTGTGGATGTGGCTCTCAGCCGGTAATGATGCCGAATTGGCAATTTGACCCATGCCATTGTCCGCCACCATGTTCAGCTGGACCATGGATGTCACCGCACTTTTTCCCAGGCGGGATGACGCCTTATCGATGGTAAAAAAGCCTATATTGTCGAGGAAGTAAAGCCTAATATTTGGAAGTATAAATATCAATCTAAACATTATTTTGTAAAACGAGCAAAGCAGTTACAAATAGCGGATAAAGTGAGGGCAATTCATCGCCATTTGGGACGACTAGAACCCTCACTCGTCCTGCCGTTAGTAAAAAGTGATGATGATCAACTCATTGTTCAAATGTGGCAAGAGGGAAGTCATAGTGCGAATTTTGCTTATAAAAAAGATAGGGAACAATCTTTAAAGCTATTAATCGATTTGCATGACACGAACCAAAAAATTGCGTGGCAACGAGTACCAGGTTTGCATACCTTTTCTCAGCTTTTAAAATGGCAGATGCGTCATATGCGTTTTAAAAGTAGGCGAAATGACTTGCGAGCATTTTTAACGAGAGAAGAAGTGGAGCAAATTATTCATTTTAGCGAAAAGGCTTTGCAGTTAATGGAACTAGAAGATGTGCCGGAAAAAGACATCACGCTATTGCATGGTGATGTTGTGCACCATAACTTTTTATGGTGTACAGATGGTGAATTACGTTTAATCGATTTTGACTTAGCCCATCTCGGAGAAGCGGATGATGAGTATATATTATGGCTGCATCGCGTGTTGCCCGCAGTAGATTATGATCTTGCTAGTATTTTAAGAGAATTGCCAGCGCTTGAACGGTTAGATAAAAGGAAGTTCCATCGTTTAAAGTTTCCAAATGAGCTGTTGCGAGAATGGTTATTTGCTATAGATTTACCTTTAGAACAACAGCTAGTATTTTTAGATTATTTGATACCATTTACTAAGCGAGCGCTAACATACTGGCCGAAACTGTGGTACGATATTGATAGAGTGATGAAGAGATGACCGTCCCCGAGGCGGTCATTTTTGCATGGAATCGGCACTATTGCTATTGCATATAGTCGAGCATTCGTTCGCTATATGCTATAATCGAAGACGATGAATGTGAGGGATATACTATGTATGATTATTTAAAAGGTCAAGTAGTGCGTATTACGCCAGAATATGTCGTGCTTGAGCAACAAGGGATAGGTTGGCAATTGAATACACCGAACCCATTTGTATTTCGTGCGTCGGCAGCTGAACAACAAATTTACGTACACTTGCATGTTCGGGAAGATGCACAAGTGCTGTATGGTTTTCCGAATTTAGACCAACGAGAGTTATTCCGAAAATTAATTTTAGTGTCAGGCATTGGACCTAAAGGTGCACTAGCAATCTTAGCGACCGGTAACCCGCAACAAGTTATCGGTGCCATTGAACGAGAAGATGAAACGTTTTTAGTGAAATTTCCAGGTGTTGGCAAAAAGACGGCGCGTCAAATGATTCTAGATTTAAAAGGTAAACTTGGATCTTTACTAGACACAATGGAACTACCTAGTTCGGAAGATGAGCTGCCTTTATTCGGCGTTAATCCATATAAACATGAACTAGAAGAAGCCATTCTAGCATTAATGGCTCTCGGATACTCGGAAAAAGAACTCGATAAAATCCGACCACAACTAGAAGATAATGACAAGCTGGAAACAACAGATGCGTATATGAAGCAAGCATTGCAGTTGTTATTAAAGCTGAAATAATAGAAGGGAGGCAGGTACATGTCGGAACGTATGATAGCGAGTGAAGCTGGCCGTTATGATGAACAATTTGAATTATCTCTTAGACCTCAAAGATTAGCACAATATATTGGGCAGCAAAAGGTGAAAGAAAATTTACAAATTTTCATTGAAGCGGCAAAGCTTCGGCAGGAAAGTTTAGATCATGTACTATTATATGGTCCTCCTGGATTGGGAAAGACGACATTAGCCGCGGTTATTGCAAATGAAATGAATGTTAATGTTCGTATGACGAGTGGTCCTGCCATTGAGCGTCCAGGAGATTTAGCCGCGATTTTAAGCTCGTTGGAGCCTGGGGATGTATTGTTTATTGATGAGATTCATCGTCTTCCACGTGCAATTGAAGAAGTGCTATATCCAGCTATGGAGGATTTTTGCTTAGATATTGTTGTTGGAAAGGGACCGGAAGCGCGTTCGGTTCGTCTTGAATTGCCACCTTTTACGCTTGTTGGTGCAACGACAAGAGCCGGTGCGTTATCAGCCCCGCTACGAGATCGATTTGGTGTACTGCTACGTTTAGAGTATTACGATAATACGTCACTTGCTGAAATTGTCGTTAGAAGTGCCCATTTATTTGATGTGGATATTGAGCAAATAGCGGCAGGCGAAATGGCGAGACGTTCTCGTGGTACACCACGTATTGCTAACCGTTTACTGAAACGAGTGCGAGATTATGCACAAGTGCTTGGAGATGGTATGATAACGGAGGACCTTGCTAAGCAAGCGCTAGAGCTTTTACAAGTGGATCCTAGAGGGCTTGACCATATTGACCATAAGCTTGTGACCAATATGATTGAGCGCTTCAGTGGTGGCCCAGTAGGCTTAGATACACTTGCTGCTTCCATTGGTGAAGAACGTGTGACGATAGAAGATGTGTACGAGCCATATTTAATGCAGATTGGCTTTATTCAACGTACACCGCGTGGACGTGTCGCAACGCATCTGGCTTACGAACATTTTGGATATGATTATCCACAACAAACATAAAAGAAGGAAGTTTTTTTCATGCGTGTAGAAGATTTTGATTTTGAATTACCAGAGGAGCTTATCGCACAAACGCCCCTTGTCGATCGTACGGCAAGTCGGTTAATGGTTGTGACACCGGGCTCAGAGAAAGTCGAGCATCATCATTTTGCTCATATTTTAGAGGAGTTACATGCTGGTGACTGTCTAGTACTGAATGATACAAGAGTATTACCTGCTCGTTTAATGGGTGTAAAAGAAGAAACGGGTGCCCATATTGAAGTATTGCTCTTAAAGCAAACGGCTGGAACGGATGAATGGGAAACACTTGTAAAACCAGCGAAACGTGTTAAAGTAGGTACCGTTGTCACATTTGGAGACGGTTTACTAACAGCAACTTGTACAGCAGAGTTAGACCACGGTGGTCGTATGTTTGAATTCAAATATGAAGGCATTTTCTATGAAATTTTAGAGCAACTTGGCGAAATGCCATTACCTCCATATATTCGCGAAAAATTAGATGATAGTGAGCGTTATCAGACTGTCTATGCGAAAGAACGTGGCTCGGCAGCGGCACCTACAGCTGGTCTTCATTTTACACAAGAATTATTAGAGCAAGTACGAGCAAAAGGTGTCGAGATTGTTTTTATTACACTACATGTTGGACTTGGAACTTTCCGTCCAGTAAGTGTAGATTCGATCGAAAACCATGAAATGCACGCTGAATTTTATAGTGTGACAGAAGAAGCTGCGGCTACGATTAACCGTGTAAAAGCAAATGGCGGACATGTCATTGCTGTTGGTACAACATCTACTCGAACACTTGAAACAATTGGTTCTAAATATGGAGAAGTCCGCGCAGAGCAAGGATGGACATCTATTTTTATTTATCCAGGCTATCAATTTACAGTGGTGGATGGTTTAATTACAAACTTCCATTTACCAAAGTCAACATTAGTAATGCTTGTCAGTACACTTGCGACGAAAGATACGATTTTAAGCGCCTACCATCAAGCAGTAGAAGAAAAATATCGCTTCTTTAGCTTTGGTGATGCTATGTTTATACGTCCTAGTTTACAAAAATAATTCACTTCTGTTGCATCATCATAAGAGATGCAACAGGATTTTGATTTGTTCAATAGCATAATCAAGCAAGAAATCGGAGTACTGTTTTTACTTTAGATAAGAGAGGATTTAACATTTTATGACACAACCAGCAATTCGTTATGAACTACTTCATACATGTAAGCAAACAGGAGCACGTCTTGGCATTGTCCATACACCACATGGCTCTTTTGAAACACCAGCATTTATGCCTGTAGGGACACAAGCAACTGTTAAAACAATGTCTCCAGAAGAATTAAAAGAAATGAATGCAGGCATTATTCTTTCAAATACGTACCATTTATGGCTGCGTCCAGGTAATGATATTGTGAAGGAAGCAGGTGGCCTGCATAAGTTTATGAATTGGGATCGCCCAATTTTAACGGATTCAGGTGGCTTCCAAGTATTCTCGTTAAGTCAATTCCGTAAAATTGAAGAGGAAGGTGTGCACTTCCGTAATCATTTAAATGGGGATAAGCTGTTTTTAAGTCCAGAAAAGGCGATGGAAATTCAAAATGATTTAGGCTCGGATATTATGATGGCGTTCGATGAATGTCCGCCCTACCCGGCAACATATGACTATATGCTCAAATCCGTTGATAGAACGACTCGTTGGGCAAAGCGATGCAAAGAAGCACATGCTCGTCCAGAAGAGCAAGGATTATTTGGTATTATTCAAGGTGGAGAATACGAAGAATTACGACGTCGTTCTGCGGAAGCGTTAGTAGAACTCGATTTTCCAGGCTATGCAATTGGGGGCCTTTCAGTAGGCGAACCGAAAGATGTGATGAATCGAGTGCTAGAGTTTACAACACCGTTAATGCCGACAAATAAGCCGCGCTATTTAATGGGTGTAGGTTCTCCAGATTCTCTCATTGACGGCGCTATTCGAGGCATTGATATGTTTGACTGTGTATTACCGACAAGAATTGCCCGTAATGGTACATTAATGACGTCTGAAGGTCGTTTAGTTGTTAAAAACGCTAAGTATGCCCGTGATTTTGGTCCAATCGATCCGAATTGTGATTGCTATACTTGTAAAAACTATTCACGTGCATATGTGCGTCATTTAATTCGCACGGAAGAAACATTTGGTATTCGTTTAACTTCTTATCATAATTTACATTTTTTACTGAAGTTAATGGAGCAAGTGCGTGAGGCCATTCGTGAGGATCGTCTAGGTGATTTCCGAGAAGAATTTTTCGAAAAATACGGTTTTAATGGACCGAATGCAAAAAACTTCTAAAATTGGAATGGCGCTTAGCGAAAATTTACCTGTTATAGAAAAACTATTGATAATATAGAAAAATTTTGGGCTTGTTCATCGCTTTTTTAGGGTGAAATAGTCTATACTAAAAAAGTGAGATTTGGAAAGGGGGCTAGCATTTTGAATATGGAATCAATATTAGGATTTGCACCGATCATATTGATGTTCGTGGCGATGTGGTTCATTTTAATCCGTCCTGCAAAAAAAAGACAGCAGGAAACGCAAAATATGCAAAGTAGCTTACAGCGTGGAGATAAAGTTATTACAATCGGTGGCTTACATGGTGTTATCGACTCAATTGAGGACACAGCTGTCACTTTAGTAATCGCTGATAATGTGCGCGTTAAATTTGACCGTCAAGCAATTGGACGTGTCGTAAATGATCAAGTTTAATATGATTAGGCGTTGTCCCAAATAACCTTTGGACAACGCCTTTGCCATTTTAAAGGCTATGTCGAAATGCGTATAATTTTGCCACACTTTTTTGTATAAAAAGCAACAGATACGGTCACCTTGATAGAGTGGGGGTGTTCGTATGGAAGAATATTTAGCAATTATTTTTAGGACATGCTTTTTATATGTTTTTATACTTATTGTTTTTCGATTAATGGGCAAGCGAGAAGTCGGTGAACTATCTGTTATCGATTTAGTCGTTTTCGTCTTGATTGCAGAAGTAGCTGCCTTTGCGCTAGATGATTATGAAAACCCATTATTTAATGCTATTTTACCGATTATTATTTTGCTCTTTATTCAAATATTGAGTGCTTATTTATCGTTGAAGAATAAGAAAATACGTGATTTAGTTGATGGCGATCCAGCTCTGCTTGTCAAAGATGGAATTATCCAAGAAAGCGAGATGCGAAAACAGCGCTATAATTTAGATGACCTTTGCCAGCAACTACGTGAAAATGGCATCTCCTCTGTTACGGAAATAGCTTATGCCTATTTAGAGCCTTCTGGTAATCTTTCCGTTTATAAAAAAGATGAAAAGGCTTTTGTCTATCCGCTTATTATCGATGGTGATATCCAAGACCGACATTTAATGCTTATCCATAAAGATGAAAAATGGTTAATGGATGAGTTAGCTAAAAGTAATATTCATGATAGTAGTACCGTGTTCTTTTGTATATGGGAGGACAATCGACTTCATATTCAATTGAAGGAACATTAGACCTTCTTCGCTAATTTCCGAATATAGTGGAAATCTGTAAAACGCAATTGATTGGACATTAATAATAACGTAAATAGTAAAAATAACGTGACACAACTACTTAAAATAAAAGGTAGTGGCAGTATTTGCATAAAGAAATATTGGGCAATACAAACGGCAATGAAGCAACTATAAGGGACAACAAACATACGGAAGCCGGCGCGTAAATTTTTGCGCTGTCTGACCGTAGCAATATGCAAGAATGATGTAAGTAAAACGCCGAAGCCAATGGCTACAACAGCTCCTTTTTCTTGGATGCCAGGTTGAGAGGCCAGTACAAACATAACGAATAGTTTACCGAGTCCACCATAAATGGAGTTCATCATGGCAGCGCGCGCCTCACCAACGGCCTGCAAAATGGAATGTAATGGACTTTGAATATAATAAAAATAAAATATAGGTGCTAAAATTTTCACATAGCCTCGGTTTTCTTCTAGATGAAATAATTTCATGGCTAGCTCATCACCGTGAACGAAAAAATATGTGGCGGCAATGCAGCCTACTAAAGAAGATAAGCGCAACGAAACGGAAATACGTTCCTGTAAAAGCGCATTGTGTTGGCGTGCAACAGCATCACTAACAGCAGGAATAAGGACAATAGAAAGTGCTGTAGACACAAAGGCTGGGAATAGTAGCAAGGGCACTAAAACACCTGAAATGACCCCATATAAAATAGTAGCGGCAGAGGCCGTTAATCCTGCCATCGTTAATGCTTTTAAAAAAATAATCGGTTCTAAAAACCAAGTGAAGGAGCCAAATAGTTTGCTTCCTGCAGATGGGATGGCTACCCGAAGCATTGGTGAAGCTGGATAAGACTCCACTTTGCTTTTCTTTGGTAATAATCTCCTCTTTGAAACGGCGTAATGTAGCCATAAATACAGGAACGCAACAACTTCAGCTAAAAGGGTGATACCCATAGCAGAAGCCGCCGTTATGGAAGCATTATTATAAGCTGCAACCAATGGTAGCATAAAGGTAATAAAGCCGATGCGGACAACTTGTTCAAGCATTTGTGCCCAAGCAGTTGGTGTAATTTTAGCAACGCCCTGTAAATAAGCGCGGAGCAATCCTGAACCGACCGAAACAGGCACGGCAAACAGTGCAATCCAAAGTGTAAATGTTGTTTGTTCATTATGTAACAGAGTAGTAGAAATATAAGGTATTGTTAGTGCTAAAAGTGGCATAAAAACAATCATGCCAATAAATGACCAAATGATTGCCGTACGCATCACGCCAAAAATGCTTTCACGTTTATTTTTTGCTAGTAATTCTGCCACAATTTTTGCTACAGCGATAGGTAGTCCAAGTTGAATGAGTGAGATGAAGAAAATAAATGCAGGATAGGCGGTCATATAAATACCGACTGCTTCTTCACCAGCAATGCGCATAAACTGCATTCTATAAAAGAAGCCAAAAAGTTTAGATAAAAAAATAACAAACATTAAAAATAGTGTACCTCGTACAAAAGAACTCATGCCATCCGTCCCTTCTCAAGCCGCAAAAATTCATTTACACTATTTGTATGCAAACACTTCTTACGATACAACTTTGATTGGAGATGATTCAAAATGAGTATGCAACATGCACAACTATTTGAAAAAATTCGTCCGGCAATTGATAGTAAGATTGCAGAGTTTAAGTATTATAAATATGATGCGATTTCCGCAGAAGAATTATGGCGTTATTGTGTAGAAAAAAAATGGCGCAAAAAAAATGTTGAGCAATTACGATTATATGAAATTATCGCAACTATATTTGCAGTATCGCCGTCTGATATTGTATCATTCAATCAAGTAGAGTTTTTACAAAGTGATAATTGGTTTGCAGAAATAAACACCGAGGAATTAAAATCATTGCTTGGGCCATTAAAAACACAAGAAGAATATGTCGTTTCTGTAAAAGATTAATAAGAATACTACAGTGTTGAATTGACACCAAGCGCAACGTGTTTCATAATGAGTGTGTTGCGCTTTTTTACTTTGTACAAGCCATGTCGAAAAAAAGGCTGTAAAAGATTGTAAGGGACTTTGCTTTCCCTACATAATTGTTCCGCTTACTATTCATAATGAAATGGAAGACGCATCTTCTATTGGTACGGAATTTGCGCGTTATTGAACGATTGAAATAAGTAAAGCAAACCTTTTGAAGCACGAGCTACATAATTCTAAAGGAAAAGGAGGAATACACGCTTCAAAAGGTATTGCTAGTATACTTGTTTGCAGTGTAAGGGATGCCCTTGCACCAATTCGAGGAGGATTTATAGATGAAATTAAGAAGTCGAATTGTTGCATTCGTGCTACTTATGGTGCTGTTTTTTTCTACCATGGGTACGACTGCACAAGACATCTTAAAGGACATTAAGCTTGGTCTTGATTTACAAGGCGGGTTTGAGGTACTTTATGAGGTCAAAGAATTAAAAGAAGGACAAAAAATCACACCGGAAGTTGTAACCGCAACGTCAACTGCACTGGGTAGACGTGTCAACGAGCTTGGCGTAAGTGAACCAAGCATTCAGGTTGAAGACAAAAACCGTATTCGTGTGCAATTAGCGGGGGTTGAAGACCAAGAATCTGCTCGTAAAATGCTATCTACATCTGCGAATTTAACATTCCGTGATGTCGATGATAATTTACTACTAGATGGTGATGATTTAAAAGCTGATGGTGCGACGGATTCCTTTGACCAACAAAACCGTCCAATTGTTTCGCTAACGTTAAAAGATGCGAAAAAATTTGCAGATATTACAAGTAAAATTGCTGCCAAACCACAAGGTCAAAATTTACTTGTTGTATGGTTAGACTTTGAAGAGGGTGTCGATTCTTATAAAGCGGAATCACAAAAAGCGAAGCCTCGCTATGCATCTGCAGCAACAGTGAGCCAAACATTAAATACAACGGATGTTATGATCAGCGGTAATTTTACAGTTGAAGAAACTAAAAATTTAGCAGGCATTTTAAATGCTGGTGCACTTCCTGTGAAACTTGATGAGATTTATTCTACATCAGTGGGCGCACAATTCGGTGACCAAGCATTGAAAAGTACAGTGTTTGCAGGTATTGTAGGCGTAATCGTTATTTTCCTATTTATGCTATTCTACTACCGTTTACCGGGCTTTATCTCAATCATTACTCTTGCTATTTTTACATTCTTAGTTCTTGTTGTGTTCGACTGGATTAATGCCGTATTGACATTGCCAGGTATTGCAGCGATTGTGCTCGGAATAGGGATGGCTGTGGATGCGAATATTCTAGCGGCAGAACGTATTCGAGAAGAGCTTCGAGTAGGTTATTCTACTAAACAAGCCTTTCAAATTGGTTCTAAACAATCATTATCAGCGATTGTCGATGCACAGTTAACAACTTTATTAGCTGCAGCAGTACTGTTTCATTGGGGAACAAGCTCTGTTAAAGGATTTGCAACAACATTAATCATTAGTATTTTACTAAGCTTCCTAACGGCTGTGTGGGGTTCACGTGTACTACTAGGGTTACTTGTAAATAGTGGTTACTTCAATAATCCAGCATGGTTTGGTATTCCAAAATCGAAACAACATAATTTGAATGAAAAAATCAGCACATTAAATTTATCAACAAAATTTGATCGTTTTGACTTTGTACACAACCGTAAAAAGTTCTATACGTTCTCGCTAGCTATTTTTGTAGCAGGGATTGTTGTGCTAGGCATTTTCCGCTTAAATCTTGGTATTGACTTCGTAAGTGGTACGCGCGTGCAAATTGAAGCAGATCAAACTTTAACGAAAGAAGAAGTTTCAAAATATGTGACTAGCATCGGTTTCCCATCTGATGATATCGTGCTTTCAGGTGAGAAAAAGAACATGGCGGTTATTCGCTATAAAGATGACTTATCACAAAGTGACATTTTAAAATTCAAAAAGGTAGCAGGAGAAAAATACGGCCATGAGCCTGGGGTAAGTACTGTATCTCCAACTATTGGTGAAGAGCTAGTGAAAAATGCGATTAAAGCATTATCACTTGCTGCACTTGGGATTATCATTTATGTAGCCATTCGATTTGAATGGCGTATGGGTGTAGGTGCGATTATGTCACTGCTACATGATGTATTCTTAATTATTGCTGTCTTTAGCTTTATGCGCTTAGAAGTGGATATTACGTTTATTGCTGCCGTACTGACAATTGTTGGTTACTCCATTAACGATACAATTGTTACATTTGACCGGATGCGTGAAAACTTAGCGCAATATGATACAATTAAAGACCGTGAAGTATTAGCGAACATTGTTAATAAATCGTTGCGTCAAACGATGGGACGTTCGGTGAATACGGTGTTAACTGTAATTATCGTAGTCGTGTCACTCCTTATTTTCGGTGCACCATCTATTGAAACGTTCTCTATCGCATTGTTAATCGGTTTAATTACAGGTATGTATTCTTCTATCTGTATCGCAGCCCAAATCTGGTACTCATTAAAAGTACGTGAGATGAAAAAATCAGATGGTCAACTGCGTAAAAAAGAGAAAAAACAATGGGGAACAGACGAGCCGACTGTTTAATAAATACTTAAAAGAGCCATCTCAACATCAGTTGAGATGGCTCTTTTTTTGAAAAAGACCTTCATGCCGCCCAATCTTTGTTTTAGCTATTAATTAAGAATCTCCATTTACTACTAAAAAGCAGACTAATTTATATATTCTTAGAGTATCAATTGATTTTTAAAAAAGGTTTTGCTAAATTTTAAATAAAAAAAGGGGGGCTTATTTTATGCGTAAGAGTATTACCTTTATAACCTTTTTTGGGATATTAGTATTTCTACCTCTTGTAAATATTTTAGTTGAAGAAGTTTCTGCTTCAACTAAAACTACAGAATCCGGATACATAGAGTATAGAAAAAATATTTTTGTAAATAAAGAATTGATGGATGAAGATGGAAAATTAGTATATGAAGCCGCATGTCTACTTGAACTTCTTAAATCTCAGCAAACTCCAAAATTTATTCAATATGCTATACCACAAGAGGAAAATTGCGTTTTTTGGTATAAACAAGAATTTGATACTACACCATACAATTATGTTAATGGATTGATAAATGGTCTCCCTTGGTCTATAGCATCAGTTGAAATTAAAGACCCTAGAATTACGATTCCATTAGGTTTAATTGTCGGTATGTTAGAAGCCATTAAAGCACCTAATACGATGTATGGGGCAATAGAATATTATAATTGTTATTATCCTAACGGTGGTGATTTTAAGAAAGTTATGAAATTAACGAAATACTATTGGGATCCAAACAGAACCGCTCAAGCAAAAGTATATGTTGGATAAATTAGAAAAAATCTCTCTAATTAATTTGATAGTCTTTCTTGTTATATACAGAGAAAGAGGGTGAATTTATTATAAAAGCAAACTTTTTTATGATGTTTTTGGGCATAATGATTGGGTTAACAACCGGTTTTCTAATCATTAATAATGAAATAGAGGTAACTACAAGCATATTTCTAATAGTATTCTTGATATTGGCAGTGCTCATGTTAATTGCTCTGTTATATAAAAATTATAAAGTTAAACTTCAAGAAAATAATCAAGATGACTAGTAAAACTGGTGGTTTCGGGGTGTAGACAAACTCCGGGGTTTTCACGTTTGTCTACAGTCCGTTTTATTTTAATTATTGAAAATACTGCTGTTGATTTTTCCTGCGTGCTGAAGCTTTATGCAAAAAGATTACTAAATAAAGGTAAACTGTGACAAATAGGAGACCTTGTTGGTCAATATCAACTCCTACTTAATGAATGGGCAAAGTTTAAATGAATTGAAGTGAAGATTTGCTCGACTCTTGCGGAACAACATGAGACGTAAGACACCAAACGCAACGGAGGAGTGCCCAAAGGAAGCAAGCAGCGCAGTAACACAAATCAATAAGTCCTATAAAAATTGAAGTGATAGTGCTTATAATTCACTAACAAATGCGAATAGAAATAAGCTGCTTTTTAATCTTTTTATCAGAATTGGTTGACAATTATTGTAGGTTGGCATAGAATAAGGCTAACTTTTCGTTCGGTATATGGTAGAAGGTCTCGGGAGCGAGATCGACCTTAGAACAGATGAGCAGAGCATAGATGAGAATAGCTGAGAAATTGTTGAATAAGAGTAGTAGCATAAGTGTGCAATGTAGAGAGTCAGTGGTCGGTGTAAACTGATTTGTAGCTTATGTGAATGGACTTATGAGAGTTGCTATATAATAGCAAACGGATTCCCCACGTTATCGGGGGTGCTTCCATCATGACGGTTGTGTTACACAGCTGTTGATTAGGCGCATGCCTGAAAATCCTTCGCCTGAAACCACAGCGATTGATTTAATTTACGATAAAATGGTTGAAGCACATAAGTGAGAGCTTTTTAGCTCTAATATGAGGTGGCAACGCGGTCATGATCGTCCTCTGTAATTAGGAATTTTCCTTTTTGCAGAGGGCTTTTTTGTTTTGTTTTGATGCTTTTCCCAACTCGTATATGAAAATTTATTTTAATAAAGGGGTTTTGTCGATATGCAAACAACCAGTTCAAGAACAAAGATGAAAACAATCAATGGGGATTCATTAACACCAATCTTAATTTTTAGACGCTTGCAAGGCACCCATAAATTTTTACTGGAGAGTTCAGCACAGCATGAAGGCGCAGGACGTTATTCTTTTATCGGCGCAAATCCACGAAAAACCTATAAAGGTGTGGGCGATGAGATAGAGGAATATTCCTATAAAACAGGAAAAACGTATACACATAAAGGTGATCTTTTTGTACTGTTGAAGCGCTTGATGCCACGTATTTCTAATACAACCGAATTTCCTTTTTCAGGTGGTGCCGTTGGTTATATTGGTAGTAATGCAACGAACATCGTTTTAAATCATCAAGGAATGTTAGAACTACCAGATGTTCATTTCCATGTCTATGAAACCATTATTGTGTTTGACCATCTAACGGATGAGGTGACTTGCATTCATACGAACATCGATGCAGAAAAAAAAGAGCCAAATTTAGAGGAGCTAGCTCACCAGTTGTTAACGGGCAATGAAGGGGAGGATACTTCATGGAGTTACGATGGACTAACAACGCTATCAAATCAAGAACTTGAATCCACTGTGACATCGTTAACTAAGACGTTAAGCGAAGAGCATACACGTGTTGTCCTGTCCAAACGCTTTATTGCCAATATACAAGGAGATGCATTGGCGCTCTATCGCCAATTACGTAAAAAAACGCCTGCGCCGTACATGTATTTTGTCACTTTCGATGATCATATTGTGCTGGGAACATCACCTGAAAGTTTAGTTCGAGTACAAGATGAACATGTCATTGCGACGCCAACTGAAGGCTCTTGTGCACGAGGTGCAACAAACGTAGAAGATTTAGATAATGAACGTCAGCTATATGAAAATGCTGAGGTAAGGAAATCGCATGCAAGTCTTGTTTCGGCTGTACAACAAAAACTAGCCACTGTTTGTTTCCCTGATTCTATCAAGCTAGTTGAAACGATGAAAATTGAGCGGTCAAAGCAAGCAATGCATATGACATCACGTCTGGAGGGGCAGCGCTTACCGATGCTTCATGCAGTAGATGTATTGGCTGCTATGATGCCAACATTCGCAGCTATTAATATCGCAAACGAGCAAACAGTAGAAAAAACAGCTCAAACAGCAGGTGTTTTTGGTGGAGCTATTGGATTTATAGGGTTTAATGGGCATTTAGATTTTTCATTAACAGGCAAATCCATTGTAGTGGAAAACGAAAAGATGCATACACAATCCGCTGTTATGGTAACTAAATATTCAAATGTCGGCAGTGTATTGACACAAGTAACAGCAGAACAACAGTTGTTTTTACAACATTTAGAATATGAAGGTGGGGCTAAATGATGGACAGTATACAACAAAAGGTACAGCAACGACAGCATTTAATGTATGAAGAAATGATTGAAGCAGCTCAATGGATGTTCCAACAGGAGACGCCAAAAGATGCTATCGCTAAATTTTTAATAGCCTTATCTGCAAAGGGTGAAACGGCACATGAAGTTGCAGCATTAGCAACAGTAATGCGTTCGTTTGCGCTCCAAGTGCCAGCAGAAGCTGGGGTTTATATGGATAACTGTGGTACAGGAGGAGACGGCTTAAATACATTTAATATTAGTACTGCATCAGCCTTTGTCTTGGCAGGAGCAGGCGTTAAAATGGCGAAGCACGGGAATCGCAAGATTTCTTCTGCATCAGGTAGTGCAGATGTGTTAGAGGCTTTAGGTATTCATACGAATATATCGATTGAACAAACACTGACACTTTTAGAAACAGAAGGAATTGCCTTTTTATATGCTCCAAATGTCCATCCGAAATTAAAACGTATTGGGGAAGTACGACGTGCCTTAGGAAAGCCTACTATTTTTAATCTTGTCGGCCCACTGACAAATCCCGTCCCTTTAGCCACACAATTTACGGGCATTAATCGTCCCAACTTTGTAATGGAATATGCCTCTGTTTTACAAATGCTTGGACGGGAGCGGGCGATTGTCGTTTCTGGTCCGAAAGGGTTAGATGAAGCATCACTTGCCGGTCAAAATACAGCCATCTTAGTAGATAAAGGTGACTTAATTCCATTTGCCTTAACAGCAGAAGATGTCGGGCTACACTATGCACCCCTAGAAGCGATACGCGGTGGCAATGCTGATGAAAATGCAACTATTATGCGTAAATTACTCGCTGGTGAACAAAGTGCCTATTTCGATACGGTATTGTTAAATGCCGCAATAGGTCTGTTCAGCCAAGGAACAGCACAAACCGTTCAAGAAGGTGTTGAAATGGCAAAAGATAGTATTTTCAGCGGCCGTGCATTGCAGAAATTAGAGGCAGTTGTTGCCTTTAGTGAAAAAATAAAAGAAGTGGAGATTGGGCTATGAATATATTAACAAAAATAATTGAACAGAAGAAAATAGAAGTAGACGCATTGCTTACACAACCAGATCCATTAGCCAATTGCAACGAGATAAAACGTAACGCTCTTTTTGCAACGTTAAAGTCTGCTGATACGTTACAAGTTATCGCCGAAATGAAACGCGCATCTCCATCCAAAGGTCTAATTGCAGAGGGCGCTAATCCAGTAAAACAGGCAAAAATTTATGCACAAGCTGGTGCAGCCGCCATTTCGGTTTTAACAGATAAAATGTTTTTTCAAGGCTCGTTTGAAGATTTAGCAGCCGTTGCGAAGGCGGTTCAAACGCCACTTCTGTGTAAAGACTTTATGATTGACCGTGTGCAAATTCGCTTTGCGAAGGCTGCTGGAGCATCAATCATTTTACTTATCGTTGCAGCACTTGACGATGTAATGTTACAAGATTTATATCGCTTCGCCACAAGTTTAGGTCTTGAAGTATTAGTCGAAGTGCACGATATTGAAGAGCTTGAACGAGCACTCGCTGTTGGGGCAAAGCTAATTGGGGTCAATAACCGAGATTTGCGTACATTTGAAGTGGATTTAGAGCGAACAAGAGAAATTGCAAAAGTCTTTCCATTTGGGGAGCAACGTATGCTTATTAGCGAGAGCGGAATTTGGCATAGTGATGATGCCAAAAAGGTTGCAGCGATGGGAGCAAGTGCTGTTCTTGTAGGAGAGTCATTAATGCGCAGTGGCGATGCAGGTGTAGCACTTCAACAATTACAAGTAAATAAAGCAGGTGCATCACTATGACGAAAGTGAAAATTTGTGGTTTGAAAGAAGTCCAGCATGTGCAAGCCGCAGTGCAGGCAGGTGCAGACGCCATCGGTTTTGTCTTTGCGCCAAGCAAACGTCAAGTAACCATTGAACAAGCGCAACAATTGGCCAAACATGTACCCGATGGAATAAAGAAAATTGGTGTCTTTGTCAATCCAACGCCTGAAGAATTACGTTCGGCAGTATTAACTGTGCCATTGGATTATGTACAGTATCATGGTGAGGAATCTCCAGAGTTTATTATCCAACAAGGCTATCCATCCATTAAGGCTTTGTCTGTGCATTGCGCTGAAGATGTGCAGGCAGCTACTAACTACGATGTGGATTATTACTTATTTGATGCACCTGGCACAGATTATAAAGGTGGTAGTGGACATACATTTGATTGGACATTACTTGAAGCTGCTGGTATTCCACAACATAAACTAATTTTAGCTGGTGGTTTAAAATTAGACAATATTCAAGAGGCACTGTCACTCGTATCACCTTTTATGGTAGATGTTTCAAGTGGTGTGGAAACAGAGGGTAGTAAGGATACAGCAAAAATAACAGCATTTCTACAAGCAGTAAAGAGGGGGAGAGTATAATGCATTCATTGGCAAATAGCGTACCAACAAAGGAAGGGCGCTACGGAAAATTTGGTGGGCAGTATGTCCCAGAAACTTTAATGACAGCATTAATTGAATTAGAAGCAGCATTTGATGAAGCGATGGCAGATCAGGCATTTACGAACGAGTTAGCATATTACTTAAAGGAATATGTAGGACGTGAGACGCCACTGTACTTTGCTGAAAATTTAACGAATGAGCTTGGTGGTGCCAAAATTTATTTAAAACGTGAAGATTTAAACCATACAGGCGCACATAAGATTAATAATGCGATTGGCCAAGCACTTCTTGCTAAGCGTATGGGAAAAAAGAAAATCGTCGCGGAAACAGGTGCAGGGCAACATGGTGTAGCGACAGCGACTGCTTGTGCTTTATTGAATTTGGAATGTGTCGTATTTATGGGTGCAGAAGATATTAAACGACAGCAATTAAATGTTTTCCGTATGGAGTTACTTGGCACAAAGGTAGAGTCTGTAGAGACAGGGTCAAAAACATTAAAAGATGCTGTCAATGCTGCACTACGTTACTGGGTGACGAATGTTGAAGATACACATTATATTTTAGGTTCAGCTCTAGGTCCACATCCATTCCCAAAAATTGTACGTGATTTCCAACGGATCATTGGTGTGGAGACAAGAACGCAAATATTGGAAAAAGAAGGGCGTTTACCCGATGCAGTAGTCGCATGTATAGGCGGTGGTAGCAATGCGATTGGCATGTTCCATCCATTTGTAGATGATGAAGCGGTCGCATTATATGGTGTAGAAGCAGCTGGCAGTGGTATTGACACTGGAAAGCATGCAGCAGCTATTGCTGGTGGGCAGTTAGGCGTTCTACACGGAGCGTATATGTATTTACTGCAAGATGACAATGGTTTTGTGCAGGAGGCTCATTCCATTTCGGCTGGCCTTGATTATCCAGGTAAGGGGCCTGAACATTGTTATTTGCATGATATTGGTCGAGCAAAGTTTGATTCGATCACAGATACTGAGGCGCTTGAAGGTTTACAATTACTAAGTCGGACGGAAGGGATATTACCTGCATTAGAAAGTGCTCACGCCATTGCCTATACTGCGAAGATTGCACAAGAAATGGATGCAGATGATATTATTGTTGTTTGTTTATCGGGTCGCGGGGATAAGGATGTCCATACGGTACGTGCAATACTTGGAGGTGAGCAATCATGACAACTTTACAACAGGCAATTGAACAAGTAAAAAATGCAGGGAATAAAGCTTTTGTGCCCTATATTATGGCGGGGGATGGAGGACTTAGTACAGTAAAGCCTACTATCTTGTCGCTACAAAAAATGGGGGTAACAGCTATTGAGATCGGAATTCCTTTTACCGATCCTGTTGCAGACGGTCCTACTATTGAGCAGGCTGGTGAGCGCGCATTAGCAGAAGGTGTAACATTGCGTAATGTTTTAGAGACACTTGCATCATTCCGTCAAGAAATTACTGTGCCATTAGTCGTGATGACCTATTTTAACCCTGTTTTAGCTTATGGCTTAGAGCAATTTGCTAGTGCTTGTGTGGCAGGGGGTGTCAAAGGATTAATCGTCCCTGACGTACCACTTGAAGAAAGTGCCATACTGCGTCAAACGTTAAATCCTCATGGTGTGGATATTGTGCAGCTTGTATCATTAACAAGTCCACCAGAGCGAATTGCTCGTATTGCAGCGGCTAGTCAAGGCTTTGTCTATGCTGTAACGGTGAACGGCATTACGGGAGCACGTGCAAGTTTTGCGGATGATTTAGAAGGTCATTTTCAACGTCTGCGAGAGATGTGTCACATACCGGTATTAGCTGGCTTTGGTATTTCAACACCACAACAAGTTGTGAGCATGGGGGCACTTGGGGACGGTGTCATTGTAGGTAGTACAATAGTAGAGGCCTTGCATAAAGGCAACGTTGCGAAGGTCGAAGCATTAGTCGCTGCCTCAAAAGGAACGATTGAGACGTCAACGCCTTTATAGCAAATTGTGCGAGAATTGTTTGCGTGCCTGGCACCGAGTCTACTCTTTTTTAGAGTAGGCTTTTTATTATGGATGCAAAAAACGTTATCTTAGAACATTGATGCAATTTGGATAAACTAGTAAGCTAGTGAATAGTGCGTATTGGCGCGATTTTCGGTATAATAGCCTTCGTGAGGAAGTGAGAAAATGATTTTATCAAAAAAAAGATGGCAGGTCGAGCGTCCAGACGCACAACTTGTCCAAACATTACAAAATGACTTACAACTTTCTGCTATTGCGGCAAAAATTTTAGCAGCACGAGGCTGTACAACATCAGCTGATGCAGAAAGCTTATTAAATATGACAGAAGCAAATATTCACGACCCATTTTTAATGCATGGTATGGCAGAAGCGGTAGCGCGCATTCAACAAGCGCTTGAAAATAACGAGAAAATATTAGTGTACGGAGACTATGACGCGGATGGTGTAACAAGTACGACGGTAATGCTCCATGTCTTACTAGACCTTGGCGCAGATGTGTCCTTTAAAATACCGAATCGCTTTTTACATGGCTATGGTCCGAGTGAAGCATTATTTCGTGAAGCTCATGAAGAGGGCGTTCAATTAATACTAACGGTTGATAACGGTATCTCTGGGATTGAGCCAATCCGAGTGGCCAAAGAACTTGGAATGGATGTCATCGTGACAGATCACCATGAGCCAGGGGAGGAGTTACCGCAAGCAGATATCATTTTACATCCGCGTGTACCTGAAGGACATTATCCATTTGGTGAGTTAGCAGGTGTTGGCGTGGCGTTTAAATTAGCACATGCCCTTTATGGTGAGCTGCCAACCCATTTATTTGAATTTGTAGCAATTGGTACGGTTGCAGATTTAGTTCCGTTAGTGGATGAAAATCGTTATCTTGTAAAGCGTGGCATTGAGGAAATGCGTCGTTCACTTAGTCCATGGATTCAAGCGTTATGTGAGGTGGCAAGTGCGGAACAAGCTACAATTAATGAGGAAACAATCGGCTTTTACTTTGGGCCGCGCTTAAATGCAGTTGGGCGTCTAGGTGAAGCATCGCCAGCTGTTGAGTTGCTCATGGCAGAGGATACAGCAAAGGCGACAGCATTAGCCAAACAACTAAATGGATGTAATGCAGAACGTAAAGATATTGTGAAAAGTATTACCGATGAAGCGATTGCCTTCATTGAAGCAGATAAGAAAATTGGTGATTCTCTTGTGTTAGTTGTTGCAGGGGAAGGCTGGAATGCTGGTGTTGTAGGGATTGTCGCATCTAGACTTGTTGAACTTTATTATCGTCCAACAATTGTACTGTCACTAGATTTTGAGAAAGGGACAGCAAAGGGATCAGCCCGTAGTATTGAAGGGTTCCATTTATACAATGAATTGGCGAAAAATAGAGATATTTTACCGCATTTTGGCGGGCATCCGATGGCAGCGGGGATGACATTGCCATTAGAGCACGTTGATGAACTGCGCGCACGCTTGGATGCGCAAGCAAGAGCTTGTTTAACCGAAGAGCAATTAACACCAGTTCTTTCTATTGATATACCACTTAAAATTGATGAGATTTCCGCAGATGCTATTGAAGAAATTGCCATGCTCGGTCCATTTGGCACTGATTTTCCAAAGCCAGTATATGTACTTGAGGATGTGGAAATCGCATCGATGCGAAAAATTGGTGCTGCAGAAAATCACATTAAAATGGAATTAACTGACGGTCTTGAAAAATTGGATAGTGTAGGATTTAACAAAGGTCATTTATACCATGAGCTGACTTACGGTATTAAAGTGTCGTTTACTGGCGATCTTCAAATTAATGAATGGCAAGGACGTAAAAAGCCTCAGTTTATGATTGAAGATGTTCAAACGACAGAGTGGCAATTATTCGATATTCGTGGCATACGCCAAACATCTCGATGGTTACACACGGTACCAAAAGAGGAAGCGGTCTTTTTGGCGTTTCGTCCTGAGACAATCAGCTATTATCATTCATTGCTTGGTGTGTCAATTCAGTTAGTAGATGCTGAGCTGTCCAATGTAGAGCAAACAGATTATATTGTGTTGCTAGATTTACCGCACAATGTTCAATTATTAGAAAATGTGTTAAGCAAAACAGCACCTACACGTATTTATGCCCATTTCTACATGCCAGATTCCCAGTACTTTAATGGCATACCTACACGTGAGCAGTTTGCGTGGTACTATAAATTTTTAAAGCAACGTCCTGCATTCCCACTAGACATGCATTTACCGGATTTAGCCAAACATACTGGTTGGCCATTAGAAGCATTAAAATTTATGACACAGGTGTTTTTTGAGCTTAATTTTGTTAGAATGGAGAGTGGACTGACGACTGTCAACGTGAATGCGCCAAAAACGGCATTAACTGAGGCACCGTCTTACAAACAACGTTCTGAACAGATTGAAATAGAGCAAAAACTTGTCTATGCGCCATATATAGAGTTAAAGCAATGGTTTGATGAACGATTAAATTTATATGCGAATACAGTTTCGTAGGAGGAGCAAGAACTATGGATTTAAAGCAATACGTGACAACAGTTGAGAACTGGCCAAAAGAAGGCATCAGCTTCAAGGATATTACAACAATTATGGATAACGGTCCAGCTTACAAATATGCAACAGATCAAATCGTAGCTTATGCTAAGGAAGTAGGCGCAGAAATTATTGTAGGTCCTGAAGCACGTGGTTTCATTATCGGTTGCCCAGTTGCCTATGCGCTTGAAATTGGCTTTGCGCCAGTTCGTAAACCAGGAAAATTGCCACGTGAAGTCATTAGTGCAGATTACGGTTTAGAGTATGGTAAAGATACTTTAACAATGCATAAAGATGCCATCAAACCAGGTCAGAAAGTACTTATCTGTGATGATTTACTAGCTACTGGTGGTACAGTCGAGGCAACAGTACGCTTAATTCAACAATTAGGTGGAGAAGTTGTTGGCTGTGCATTCCTAATCGAGCTAAAAGAACTAAATGGCCGTGCAAAACTTGGCGATTTAAGTGTAAAAACTTTAATTCAATATTAATAACCAAAAAGGCTGTCCCAAAGTGGGCAGCCTTTTTTGGTGTCAGGCACGCAAACAATTTGTACACAATTCGAGTCTACCTTTTTTCATAGGATTTCACTACTTTTTGTATTTTTTGGAGCGTGTTATAAAAATTTATATATTGTTCGAATCCAATATCATGGATGATTTTTTCCTGTAAGTCTTTCCAAATAGGTGTTGCTTCATTTAGTTTTTCCAGGCCGGTAGTAGTTAGGGAGATAATTTTTGTTCGGCCATCTTGGGAATCTTGGGTAATAGCCACATAGCCATTTTTTTTCAAAAGATTGACATTGCGGGTTATTGTCGTCTGGTCAAGTGAAAGAATAATGCCTAGTTGACTAACTGAAACGGCTTGATGCTTTGCTATATTGGCTAACAGAGCGTATTGCGTAACTTTTAAATTAGTAGGTTCAAGAATTTTATCGTATAACTGCGTTACAACTCTAGTCTTCTTTCTAAGATTTGTACATACGCAAATTTGAGTATAGTCAATGTCTGTGTATACTTTCTCCATCAAATAAGCTCTCCTTTTATGTTTTTTAATTGTTTATATTATAGCACTTAAATGGAAAATATTTCTTGACATAAAAAATAACAAGTTATTATTATATATGTATATACATGTATTTTTATTTTATATGAAAATATCCTTAAAGTGTTACATTATCTGAGAATGTAGGTGGCTTTATGAAACGTATTCATTACAGCTGGTTTGTTTTAGCGATTACTTTTTTCTCCATTATTGTAGCGGGTATTACTTTATCTTCATCTGGTGTTTTTATTGGTCCGTTTGAACAGGAGTTTGGCTGGGATCGTTCAATCATTGCAATGGCTTTTGCCATCAGCCTTTTTTTATATGGCATTTCAGGCCCATTTATGGCAGCACTACTTGAAGTGATTGGATTAAAGAAAATGATGTTAGCTGCGATGATAATATTAGTCATAGGGATCTCGCTCACATTGTTGATGCAACAAGCATGGCAATTAATGATAATTTGGGGCTTTATTATTGGTTTAGGAGCTAGTCTCTTTTTAACAGTATTAAGTCCTTTTGTGGCGAATCATTGGTTTGAGAAAAGAAGAGGGCTTGCATTAGGAATACTAACAGCTAGTACTGCAACAGGCCAATTAGTACTGCTCCCAATTTTAGCGATGATGATTGAACATTACTCATGGCGTTGGGCAATTGCATTAATCATTGTGTTAAGTTCGATCATGTTAATGATTATTGCATTGTTTATGAAAAATAAACCGATGGATGTGGGACTTCTTGCATATGGTCTTGACGAAGAACGATTGGAAGATGTAGTAGAAAATAAGAAAAATCCAATCGTTATTGCCTTTAATGGTTTATTTGAGGCTGTGAAAGTGAAAGCATTTTGGCTTTTGGCTGGTAGTTTCTTTATTTGTGGATTATCGACTAGTGGCTTAATAGGTACACATTTTGTATCGTATTGTATTAGTTTCGGTATTCCGTTAGTAACAGCAGCATCTTTTCTATCCTTCATGGGAATTTTTAATCTAGTAGGAACAACATTATCAGGCTGGTTATCGGATCGCTTCGATAATCGTTGGTTACTATTTTGGTATTATCTTTTACGGGGGGCTTCCTTAGTTTTACTGCCGTATGCATTAGTGCAAGGCTCTTTACCATTACTTATCATGTTTACTGTCTTTTATGGACTAGATTGGATTGCAACTGTACCGCCAACTGTTAGTATCTCAAGGCAAATTTTTGGTACCCAAAAAAGCGGAGTTATTTATGGCTGGATATTCGCTTCCCATCAGGCAGGCGCAGCAGTAGCAGCATATGGGGGAGGTCTTATCTATAAACTTTTCAATTCTTATACTTGGGCATTTTTCTTGGCTGGCGTTTTTTGTGTTTTAGCTGGTTTGTTTGTCATCATTGTAAAAAAACAAGTCCCGAATGTCATGCATAATGCTGATACAGCATAATAGTATAAACAATATGGAACGGACAAATAGTACGCTAGAAAATTAATCTAGTGTGCTATTTTTTATTGAAAATATTTGCATTTTATTTGAAGGGAAAATATAGAAGTGGGAAGCGTTAAACAAATCGTATGAAATGTTTTGACTTCGCTCAAACAAAAGTTTATAATACAAACAAATATAATAAAAGGTGATGCTATGAATGAAAGAGAACAAGCGGTACTGGCTTTAATTCGCAAAAATCCGTTTATGTCTCAGCAAGAGATGGCAGATAAGATGAATCTGTCCCGTCCAGTACTTGCGAACTTAGTGTCGAGCTTAACGAAGCAAGGGAAAATTGTTGGTCGTGCTTATATTTTACCTGAGGAAAATGAAATTATTTGTATCGGTGGCGCCAATCTCGATCGCAAATTTCATGTAAAAGGGACTGTTCAATTAGGTACTTCGAATCCTGCTAGTTCCTCATTCAGTGTAGGTGGAGTTGGACGCAATATTGCGGAAAATTTAGGCCGACTTAATCATCAGGTGACATTATTAACGACAGCAGGGAAAGATGCGGATTGGCAAGTAATCCAAGAAGCATCAGAATCATTTATGAATTTGCGCTATGTCGAGCAGTTACCAGATGCTTCAACTGGTTCTTATACGGCAATTATGGACGAGCAAGGTGAGCTTGCATTAGCTGTGGCAAATATGGAAGTTTATGATTTATTGTTGCCGAGTTTGTTAAAGAAATACGAGGCAATGCTTATGAATGCTGGCTGCTTTATTATGGATTTAAATTGCCCGAAAGAAACGGTAGTGTATATCCAACAAGTCGCGATTGCGCGCGCTATTCCATTTGTTATCGTTCCTGTATCTTCTCCCAAAATGAATCGATTACCGGATACATTGCAAGGTGTTACGTGGTTTATATGTAATACGGACGAAGCAGAGACGATTGTAGGTCATACAATCAATACCGAGGCAAACTATGACAAAGCGATTCAAAAGCTTCTACAATTAGGAGCAGAGCATGTCATTATTACGGCAGGTAGCAAAGGAGTCTATGCTGCCTCTACCACTAGTCCACCACGTCATTTTACTGCGAAAGCAATAAAGAAAATTGAAGATGTAACGGGCGCGGGTGACGCTTTTGTAAGTGCTGTCATTCATAGTTGGTTAAGGGGGCAATCGTTTGAAGTTTGCATAGACGCAGGCTTAACGAATGCCAAAAATACACTGGCATCCCCATATACAGTAAGACCTGAATTATCAGAAGAATTGTTGAAAAGTGAAATGGAGGAATAACATCATGAAAGAATTCATCGTATTATCAGAAGAAGTAAAAGCTGGACAAGCACAAGGACTACCAATTGTTGCATTAGAGTCAACAATCATTTCACATGGTATGCCATATCCTCAAAACGTACAAACGGCACGTGAAGTAGAGCAAATTATTCGTGATAACGGTGCGGTGCCTGCAACAATCGCGCTGATTGATGGGAAAATTAAAATCGGTTTATCTGACGAAGAACTTGAAATGTTTGGGAATGCACAAGGTGTTGCAAAAACTTCTCGTCGCGATTTAGGCTATTTATTGGCTACGAAAAAATTAGGTGCGACAACAGTTGCTGCAACAATGATTTGCGCTGAGCTTGCAGGTATTGAGATTTTCGTTACAGGTGGTATCGGAGGCGTACACCGTGGTGCTGAAACAACAATGGATATTTCAGCAGACTTAGAAGAATTAGCACAAACAAATGTAGCTGTTATTTGTGCAGGTGCGAAATCTATTTTAGATATCGGTTTAACATTAGAATATCTTGAAACAAAAGGTGTACCAGTAGTCGGATATGGCACGTCTGAGCTTCCAGCATTCTACACTCGCCAAAGCGGATTTGATGTCAACTTTAAACTAGATACACCGGAAGAAGTTGCAGCAATGTTGCGTGCTAAGTGGGATTTAGGCTTACAAGGTGGCGCAGTTATTGCAAACCCTATCCCTGAAGCGGATGCGCTAGAGCATGAATTTATCACAAGCATTATTGAAAAGGCTTTACAAGAAGCTGAAGAAAATGGTATCCAAGGTAAAAACGTAACACCATTCTTACTTGGTAAAGTAAAAGAGTTAACAGCAGGTAAGAGCCTTGATGCCAATATCGCATTAGTGAAAAACAATGCAGTAGTTGGTGCGAAAATTGCAGTGGCTTACAACAAAGCAAACTAACAAGTAAATGAAAGACTCTTTGCGAAGCAAAACAGCCTAGCAAAGGGTCTTTTTATTTATAATAATCAATATTTTTTCCATTTATAAAACTTGTTCACGATATTATCTAAACTATATGACACAGTCCCTTTACAATCGCCCTCTATTTTTTATACAATTAAGTTTATATCTAATCTGAAAAATTTGACGAGCAAGGTGGACATGTTATGGCGAAAGAGCAAATTTTGACTCCTGAGGACGTTTTTGAGTTAGTCAAATCCTACATGAATGAGGAAAATGTCGCATTCGTGAAAAAAGCATATGAATTGGCAAGAGATGCGCATATTGAGCAATTCCGTAGCTCTGGTGAACCGTATATTATTCACCCAGTGCAAGTTGCCGGTATTTTAGCTGAATTACAAATGGATCCAGAAACTGTGGCAGCAGGCTTTTTACACGATGTTGTCGAAGATACGGAATTTACACGTGATGACCTAGTCCGTGAATTTGGCGAGGAAGTAGCAATGCTCGTTGATGGTGTGACGAAGCTGGGGAAAATAAAATATTTATCGAAAGAAGCACAGCAGGCGGAAAATCACCGTAAAATGTTTGTCGCTATGGCACAGGATATTCGTGTTATCTTAATTAAGCTTGCGGATCGTTTGCACAATATGCGTACCTTAAAGCATTTACCTGCTGAAAAACAACGCCGTATTTCAAAAGAAACGCTTGAAATTTTTGCTCCCCTTGCACATCGTCTAGGAATTTCGACAGTAAAATGGGAGCTGGAGGATACTGCACTACGTTATTTAAATCCACAGCAATATTACCGTATTGTCAGTCTAATGAAGAAGAAGCGAGATGAACGTGAGGCTTATTTAGACAATGTTATGGGAGAAATGAAATCCCAACTTTCTGAAGTGGAAATCGATGCGGATATTTATGGTCGTCCGAAACATATATACAGCATCTATCGTAAAATGGTGCTTCAAAAAAAGCAATTTAACGAAATTTATGATTTGTTAGCCATTCGCGTTTTAGTTGATAGCATAAAAGATTGCTATGCAGTGTTAGGTATTGTGCATACATTATGGAAGCCGATGCCTGGGCGTTTTAAAGATTATATTGCAATGCCAAAGCAAAACTTATATCAATCATTGCATACAACGGTCATTGGTCCATACGGTGATCCACTAGAAGTACAAATCCGTACAAAAGAAATGCATAAAATTGCCGAATACGGGATTGCAGCTCACTGGGCTTATAAAGAAGGTAAAAAGATTGATATTGAAAAACAAAATGTCGATCAAAAATTAACTTGGTTTAGAGAAATATTAGAATTCCAAAACGAGTCTTCAAACGCCGAGGAGTTCATGGAATCTTTAAAATTCGATTTATTCTCTGATATGGTGTACGTGTTTACACCAGAAGGGGATGTAATAGAATTGCCAGCTGGTTCTGTACCTATCGATTTCGCATACCGTGTGCATTCAGAAGTCGGTAATCGTACAATCGGTGCAAAAATTAATGGCAAGATGGTGCCGCTCGATACACCATTAAAAACGGGTGATATTATTGAAATATTAACATCTAAACAATCTTTCGGCCCGAGTCGTGACTGGCTAAAAATTGCTCAATCATCCCAAGCAAAAAACAAAATTAAGCAATTTTTCAAGCGTCATCTTCGTGAAGAAAATATCATCAAAGGCAAAGAGATGATTGAAAAAGAAATTCGCGCGCAAGATTTCGACATGAAAGAAACAATGTCAGCGGAAAACTTAAAACGTGTCTGCGATAAATTTAATTACACGAATGAAGAAGATTTATATGCCGCAGTTGGTGTAAATGGTATTACAGCGCAACAAGTTGTTAATCGTTTAGCCGAAAAACGTCGTAAAGAGCGTGAACAAGAAGAAGCACTTGAAAAAATTGAGCAAAAAATGAAAAATCCAATTCCGCAAAAGCGCACAGAGTCTGGCGTTATTGTAAAAGGAATTGACAATATGCTCATTCGATTGTCTCGTTGCTGTACACCAGTGCCGGGTGATGACATTGTCGGTTTTATTACGAAAGGACGAGGTGTTTCTGTACACCGTGCAGATTGTCCAAACATCCAAATTGAGGATGAGCAGGAACGTATTATTGAAGTTGAATGGGAGAATGGGCTTACACCTGAGAAAAAAGAGTATCCTGTCGATATTGAAGTATCTGCCTTTGATAGACCTGGTATTTTAAATGAAATTATGCAAATCGTCAGCGAGACGAAAACGAACATTTTAGCTGTGAGCGGCCGTGCTGATCGTGATAAAATCGCCACTATTCACCTAACGATTTCAATTTCAAATATTTCTCATTTGCATAAGGTTGTTGAACGTATAAAACAAACACCTGATATATATTCTGTGCAGCGTGTAATTAACTAAAGGCTGAGAAAAGAATAGTGTAGATTTTTTATAGATTGAGGGGTTTAACATTATGAAAGTAGTTTTACAGCGGAGTAAGGCTGCATCTGTTACGGTACAAGGAGAAGTAACAGGTGCTATTGATAGCGGCTATGTGCTTCTTGTAGGCATTACACATGACGATACAACCGAAGACGTGGCCTATCTAGCAAAAAAAGTCGCTAATCTACGCTTGTGGGAAGATAGTGAAGGGAAAATGAATCACTCTATTTTGGAGCATGGTGGGGCAATCCTATCAGTGTCTCAATTTACATTGTATGGAGATACGAAAAAGGGCAATCGTCCAAGCTTTACAAGTGCGGCAAGACCAGAAATGGCGGCCCCTTTGTGGGAGGCATTTAATGATGCATTACGAGGCTATGGTCTACAGGTGGAGACAGGAATTTTTGGTGCTATGATGGATGTGGCATTGACAAATGATGGACCTGTTACAATTCTACTTGAGTCAAAATAGAGGTACATTGTCTAGCATTCCTTCATATACTAAAAAGAATGGCTAAATGTGGGAAGGAAGTGTAATTTCGATGACGCAAATAGGAAGGATGTCGAATCCTTATTTATATGAAACACTGAAACTGATGATTGGCCAAATGATCGTTGTTCAAACGAAGAAGAATATTCAGCAAGGTAATTTGACCTCCATATTACCAGACCATATCGTTATCGAAATTAATCGCACACCCTTCTTTATTCGCATGGAGGAAATTGTATGGGTCACATTAGCGATAACATAAGTAAATCACATATAAAAACCTTCATTTTCTTTAATTAGAAAATGAAGGTTTTTTTTATTCGTTTGCATCAAAATAATCTAAAATGCCTTGATAAATGCCAAGTGAGGCTTGTTCTCGGAATTTAGCTGTTGTAATAACTCTTTCTTCATTGGCATTACTTAAAAAACCGAGTTCGATCAGCACTGCTTTTTGTCGATTTTCACGTAGTACTAAATAATTTCCTTGTTGTGTACCACGATCTTTTAAGTTGATTTTGCTAGCTAGCCCATTGTGTATGGCTTCAGCAAGCCCTTTTTGATTGTTGTTTAAATAATAGGAGGTAAAGCCAGAAATTGAGCTATTGTCAGTCGCATCATAGTGAATACTGATAAAAGCGTCTGCATCATGCTGGTGAGCAATAGACACACGTTTGCGAAGTGCAACATATTCATCTGATTCACGTGTCATGACAACATTTGCACCTGCTGCACTTAACTTGGAAGCAAGCAGGGATGCCGTTTTCAAAGTAATGTCTTTTTCATCAGTACCGCGCTGTCCAGTCGTCCCATGGTCATTACCACCATGCCCAGGGTCTACAACAATTGTTAGTCCATTTAAAGTCCCGTTTTTTCGAGGCTCAGACTTTGTTTTGTTAGTTGTTTTTGTCGCTGCATTATTTTGTGAAGTGGTCACAACCCAATTGGCAACGAAAGCGGTTTTATCGCCTAATTGAATTTCATAAAAATCATCTTTAGCACCTACAATGGGAAAAGTTTCACCTGCATCTACACGTTGCACAACTTCCGCAGTGGTTGTCGCATCTGTGCGTAAGTTGGTGCCATTATAAATAATTGTGACAGATTCAAGCGTTGATGATGAAGATGATGTTGTTGTTTTCGAAGTCGTTTTTACCGCATTTGAAAATGTTCCATAGAAACTATAAACCCAACCGGCTTTTTTATTACTATACTGAATTTGCACCCAATTGTGCTCTTGAGCAAGCACCTTATAAGATTGTCCTTTGGAAACAGTCCCTAAAATTTTGGATGTTAAATCAGCTTTTTTTCGGACATTTAACGTATCGACTAAAATCGTAAAAGTAGTCCCTTTTGATTCGGTTGTTGTAGACACTTCAACTACTGGTTCAGTTGTTGTTTTTTCCGTTTTTTCATTAATCGTCACATAGTCTGAAGATACCCAACCAATTAGTCCATTCCAATTAATCTTCGCCCATTCACCATGTTCTGTTATTAATGTGGCTTGATTACCTGTTGACAGTTGTCCAAGAACAGGGGACGCAATATCTGGTTCCGTACGAATGTTTAGACGATCAACTTGGGAAATAACAGTTTTATCTATTGTTTGTTGCTCATTTATGGATGCTGTTAGCCATGAAGCTACCCATCCTTCGTAATCGCCTGTTTTTACTTGAATCCAGTCTCCCTCGCGACCGATAGATGTTAATGAATCGCCTTCTTCTAATGTGGTAATAATGGGGTAAGAGAGCCCAGGTCCTTCGCGTAAATGAAGTATGGTTCCAGTTACTTTTAAATCACTTGTATCGGCAAGCGCTAGTTCTTTGTCGCTGATATGTGGTATCATAAATGCTAATAATAAGACAAAGATAATGGTTTTATGTATAAGTTTTGTCGTCATCGAACCCCTCCTTTTCTTGTGCTATTTTACCATGTTTTTATGCTAAAATTCGAGGGAAAAAGGTAACAGAAATCGTTTTTTTAACAACTGTATGATGAAAAACAAGAAAACAGTTGACATTACCTTATGTTGTGACTAACATAAAGGGTAATCAAAAAATGATTAACCGCTTATGACCAAGCAAGTAGCGTATACCTCTATTGGATAAGAGAGGGAAAGACTTAGGCTGCAATCTTTCCTACAAAAATGTATAAGGCGAATAACACTTGAGAGGCTTTTTTCTGAAAAGGAATACTTAGTAGGAAAAAACGGAATCGGCCGTTACCCGATTATGAGGAGGACGCAATATACGTTATGCGTCAACTAGGGTGGAACCGCGGAAGCATATACAGCTCTCGTCCCTTGCAATTATGCAAGGTGACGAGGGCTTTTTTTGTTGGATTTCTTCTGTACAAGGTCGGTCTATCTACAGTATGTTCGTATTTTACATACGAAGGCTAGCTCATAAGCAATTGAAAAGGAGGTATTTTCATGACTTTTAAAGTGCCACGAGGAACACAAGACATATTGCCAGGTCAATCAGAAAAATGGCAAAAGGTCGAATCGATTATTCGTGATATATGTCGTGTCTATCGATATAACGAAATTCGTACACCGATTTTTGAACAAACAGATTTATTTGCACGCGGTGTTGGTGAAACAACGGATGTTGTCCAAAAGGAAATGTATACATTTGAAGACCGCGGGGGTCGTTCATTAACATTGCGCCCTGAAAATACAGCCGGCGTTGTACGTGCCTATGTAGAACATAAAATGTTTGGTGCACCTGATCAGCCTGTCAAGCTATCTTATATTGGACCAATGTTCCGTTATGAACGCCAACAGGCTGGTCGTTACCGTCAATTTGTGCAATTCGGTGTTGAAGCAATTGGCTCAGCGGATCCTGCAATTGATGCTGAAGTCATTGCGCTAGCTATGGACATCTATGAATCAACAGGCTTAAAGGATTTAAAATTAGTAATCAACTCTCTTGGGGATAAAGAAACACGTGATGCCCATCGTACAGCGTTGATTAATCATTTTGAGCCACATATTCACGAGTTTTGTGCAGATTGCCAAAATCGTTTGCAAAAAAATCCGTTACGTATTTTAGATTGTAAAGTAGACCGCGAGCATCCATTAATGGCTTCTGCACCGGCATTAACTGATTTTTTAACAGACGATTCAGCGGCATATTTTGCTCAAGTTAAATCGTATTTAGATACACTTGGAATTACGTATGAAGTAGATCCAAACTTAGTACGTGGCCTTGACTACTATAACCATACAACATTTGAAATTATGTCTACTGCTGATGGCTTTGGTGCTATCACAACACTTTGTGGTGGCGGTCGTTACAATGGGTTAGTAGAGGAAATAGGCGGTCCTAATGTACCAGGTATAGGCTTTGCGTTAAGTATTGAGCGTTTACTATTAGCGCTTGAAGCTGAAGCAGTGGAGTTAGATACAGAATCTGCTCTAGATGTTTACATGATTGCCATGGGTGCTGAAGCGAAGCTAAAGGCAGTAGAGCTAACAAGTTCATTCCGTGCAAAAGGCATTGCAACCGACATGGATTACCTAGATCGCAAAATGAAAGCCCAAATGAAATCTGCAGACCGATTAGGTGCTCAATATACAATCGTCTTAGGTGAAACAGAAATGGAAGAACAAGCAGCGACAGTCAAACATATGGCAACTGGGGAGCAACAAAAAGTCGCTTTCTCAGAATTAGTGAACTACTTACTTAAATAAATGAAATAGATGTTGGAGGAAATACAAAATGGCAAAAAGAACTCATGCTAGTAACGAACTTTCTGAAACGTTACAAGGCGAACACGTTGTATTAAAAGGTTGGGTGCAACGCCGTCGCGATTTAGGTGGTCTAATTTTTATCGACCTACGTGACCGTACAGGTATTACACAAGTAGTATTTAGCCCAGATGTAGCAGAAGCACATGCTTTAGCTGATAAAGTGCGTAGCGAATACGTAATCGAAGTTGAAGGGAAAGTTATTCTTCGTGCAGAAGATCAAATCAACCCAAATGTGCCAAACGGAAAAATCGAGGTTGAAGCAACAAGCCTAATCGTTATTAATACAGCAAAGACGCCGCCTTTCCAAATTGAAGATCGCACTGACGTTTCAGAAGATTTACGATTAAAATATCGTTATCTAGATTTACGTCGTCCAGTGATGTTTGATACGTTCAAAATGCGCTCAGACGTAACACGTACAATTCGTAACTTTTTACAAAATGAAGGTTTCTTAGAAGTAGAAACGCCAATTTTAACAAAATCAACGCCAGAAGGTGCTCGTGACTATCTAGTACCATCACGTGTACATGAGGGAGAGTTTTATGCATTACCGCAATCTCCACAACTATTTAAACAATTATTAATGGTAGCAGGTTTTGAGAAGTATTTCCAAATTGCTCGTTGTTTCCGTGACGAAGATCTACGTGCTGACCGTCAACCTGAATTTACTCAAGTGGACATTGAAACAAGCTTCTTAACACAAGAAGAAATTTTGGAAATGAATGAACGTTTAATTCAAGCTGTTATGAAAGATGTAAAAGGCATCGACATTCCTGCACCGTTCCAACGTATGAAATACCAAGAAGCGATGGATCGCTATGGCTCAGATAAACCAGATGTTCGCTTCGGTTTAGAGCTAGTAGCATTAAATGATATTTTTGATGGCTGTGATTTCAAGGTGTTTGCTGATACAGTAGCGCAAGGCAAGCAAGTGAAAAGTATTAACATCAAAGGTGCGGCTGATAAATATTCACGTAAAGATATGGACGAGCTGACAAAATTCGTTGGTATTTACGGGGCAAAAGGTCTTGCTTGGTTGAAAGTAACAGAAGAAGGTTTAAATGGACCTATCGCTAAATTCTTCGATGAAGCGTTAGCAGCTGCTTTAATTGAGCGCATGGGTGCTGAAATTGGTGATATTTTAGTATTCGTAGCTGACAAAGCTCCTATAGTGGCGGCATCTCTAGGTGCTCTTCGTACAAAATTAGGTCAAGATTTAGGCTTAATCGATGAATCACAATTTGCCTTCTTATGGATTACAGACTGGCCGTTATTCGAGTACTCAGAAGAAGATGGTCGCTTCAAAGCAGCCCACCATCCATTCACACGTCCATTTGACGAAGATATCGAGTTAATGGATACAAATCCTGCTGCAGTACGTGCACAAGCTTACGATATCGTGTTAAACGGTTATGAGCTTGGCGGTGGTTCACTACGTATTTATGAGCGTGATTTACAAGAAAAAATGTTTAAACTACTTGGTTTCACGGAAGAAGAAGCACAAGCGCAATTCGGCTTCCTATTAGAAGCGTTTGAATACGGCGTTCCTCCACATGCAGGTCTTGCATTTGGTCTTGACCGTTTCGTTATGCTACTTGCAGGACGTACGAATTTACGTGATACAATTGCATTCCCGAAAACGGCAAGTGCAAGCTGCTTATTAACGGATGCGCCAAGCGAAGTATCTCCTGAGCAATTAAGCGAATTAAGCCTCGCGATTAAATCTTTTAAAAGATAAAAATAATGCGGAATACCTAGATTCTCTAACAAAAAATGTTGGGAATCTAGGTATTTTTTGTTTATTTCGAAAGAATTTGTTTTTTTGCTATAAATCGTTTGAATTATCTGAAATATGGTGTTATGATATCTGTAATACGAATCCTGATGTGTTTGTCTAACTGCTAACTCTATTTAACAGTTTTGACCGAACACTATATCGTCGGGAGCCATCTAATTTTGTAGTGGCAAACAAGCCCCATATGGAGAGGGACGTTTAAAGCTATGAAGCGGGCACCCACCTGCAAATTGCGGGTTCAAAACGAATGTTTCATTGGCATTACGGCACTATCGGGATTCGTCCATACATAGAGTGCTAGAGGATGCTAGAGCAAAGTAGTATTGTGCTTGTATTATTTACATTTACCCAATTTACAAGAGTGCATTCGTTGATAGAAGCGAATAGCGACATTTAAAAAGTGTTAGGTCGACATTAGGTCAATCTAACACTTTTTCTATTGGGATTAGCTTATTTTAAGTCAGGACTTTTTTGTTAAATTGAAAGAAAAATAAGAAAAATTGTAAAAATTACTTTTTATTTTCAAATGAACATACTATAATTGGTATAGACAACTAGACCATTATGCAAATAGATGTCTTTTTCTTGAACAGCAAAGTTGTTAAAAGCAAAGGCAGTGGAGGTGTTGAATTGAGCAACAGATTATTAATTTCCAATGTCACGATCGTCAACGATACCGATTTGCCGTTCAAAGGTGATGTTTTCATCGCGAATGGTCGAATTATGAAAGTAGGCAATGAATTAATCGAACAGGCAGAACAATATATTGATGGTAAGGGAAAAGACTGGTTGCTATTCCCTGGTTATATTGATATGCATATTCATGGTTCTGCCGGAAGTGATGCGATGGATGCCACAGAGCAAGCGCTGCATCAAATATCCCGTTCCTTAGTACAAGAAGGTGTCACAGGCTATCTTGCTACGACCATGACACAGGCACAAGCAAGCATTGAGCAAGCATTAAAGACGATAGCACAATTTGAAAATGATGAAGATGAAGCCACGTTGTTAGGCGTGCACGTTGAAGGTCCATATGTGTCACCGAAGCGAGCTGGTGCCCAACCAGTAGACTATATGATTTTACCATCAATCGAGCAATTTGCTTATTGGCAGAAATTAAGTCACAACCGTATTAAACAAATAACTGTCGCTCCAGAGCTGGAAGGTGGCATAGCGTTTATCGAAGCGCTACATAAGCAAGGCGTAATTGTTTCAATTGGTCATTCAGATGCAACGTTTGAAGAGGTCGATAGAGCAGTGGCGGTTGGTGTGAGACAGGCAACGCATTTATACAATCAAATGAGACCATTCCATCATCGCAATCCAGGGGTAGTCGGTGGCGTACTTCTTGAAAATACGGTGAAAGTTGAAATTATCGCGGATTTTGTTCATTGTCATCCTATGTCAATACAACTTGCTTACCGACTAAAGGGGGCAGCGGGAATTATCTTAATTACGGATGCAATGCGTGCGAAAGGATTGCAATATGGCAATTATGATTTAGCTGGTCAAACGGTCCATGTTACAGCAAGCGGAGCGCATTTACCCAATGGAGCATTAGCTGGTAGCATTTTAACGATGGAACAAGCAGTGAAAAATATGAAAGCGGTCACAAACTGTTCATTGTCAGAACTTGTTGCCATGTCTTCTGCAAATGCAGCACAGCAATTACAGCTATGTACAAAAGGTCGTATCGCAAAAGGCTTTGATGCGGATGTGATTTTATTAGATCAACAGCTAAATGTAGAAAAAACTATTTGTCGGGGAAAAGTTGTATTTGAGAAATCATAGTAGAACGCGTTAGGAAGGTGTCAAACTTGTTAGATAAAAATTCTCATATACCAATCTATATACAAATAGAGGAAATATTAAAGCAAAGAATTTATTTAGAGGAATACAAAATAGGAGAAAATATTCCATCAGAGCGTGAGCTATCAGTGCAATTTGATGTGAGTAGAATGACGGTACGCCAATCTATTACCAATTTAGTAAACAGTGGGTTGCTCTATCGTGAAAAAGGAAGAGGAACGTATGTAGCCAATCCGAAATTGGAACAACCATTAATGGGATTAACAAGTTTTACAGAAGATATGCGTGCAAGAGGAATGGAACCGAGCAGTAAAGTTTTGCGCTTTGAAAAAATTGTGCCACCTCTAGACATAGCCGGTGACTTATTGTTAGAACCTGGGGAGGAAGTATTTTTTGTTGCACGGATACGAAATGCCGATTCTAAACCGATGGCAATAGAAAGAACGTATATTCCAGTGAAAGTTTATCCTGAATTAGATGAGAAAAAAATTATGGGCTCATTGTATGCACTGATTGAAGCGAAATTTCATCAGAAGATTGGCAATGCTATACAACAAATGGAAGCAGCTATTGTGGCGAAGGAGGACAGTAAATATTTGCAAATTAATAGTACAGCACCAGTGTTAATTATTAAACGAACAAGTTATTTAGCAGACGGTGTGCCATTCGAACTTGTACGAAGTACTTATCGTGCAGATCGATACAAATTTATAAGCGAAATTAAAAGGTGATGCGATGCGTGCTTATTTTCATGAACTTCAAAAACTATTAGATATTGTGCTAGAGCAGGAAAATGCACTGATAGCTGAAGCGGCACAACAGATTGTTTTGCGTCTCCAAAGTGGAGGGGTCGTGCAATTGTTTGGGTGTGGGCATTCACATCTATTAGCACAAGATGCTTTTTATCGTGCCGGGGGGCTTGTGCCTGTACGTCCTATAACAATAGAGCCATTAACTTTACATGCAGGTGCTTTGACATCTTCGAAAAATGAAAAAGACCCAACAATTATAGCGCGCCATAAAGAGCATTTTCATTTTCATGAGCACGATGTATGTATTGTTATTTCAACATCTGGACGCAATGATGCCCCAATCGATGCCGCATTGTTAGCCAAACAATCGGGTGTCCTCGTTATGTCTATGCAATCACTTGCGTATCGCCAACAACCAACTCGTCATCATAGTGGTAAGCGATTAGAGGATGTCGTTGATGTTGTTATTGATACACATATCCCTGTAGGAGATGGCTTATTACAATTACAGCAGATGCAATATGCTCCAGCGTCAACGGTTATTGGTTCTGCTATTCTTCATGCGTTATTTAGCCAAGTTATTGAAATAATGGCGGATTGTCAGGACATAGTACCTGTTTTTGAGAGTAACAATGTAGAGTCGAATTTGCATCATAATGATGTTATGATTGCGAACTATCAAACTCGGATTAATTTTGAATGAAATTTGGAGGGGTATCGATGAAAAAAACATTTAAGATTACAACACCAGAAGGCTTACATGCTCGACCAACAGCATTATTAGTAACTGCTGTAACACCATTTGCTTGTGATGTTCAGTTAACTTACAATGACAAGTCTGTCAATTTAAAATCAATTATGGGTGTTATGGCACAAGGAATCGTAACAGGAAGTATTGTGACGATTTCGGCACAGGGGACAGATGCAGATCAGCTGATGCAAACGGTGACAGAGGTGATCGTAACGAAAGGAATTGGTGAAGAATGTTAGAGATAAAAGGTATTGCCGTTTCTGAAGGCATTGCCTTTGCTGATGCTTATTGTTTAGTGGAACCAGATTTATCATTTGAAAAAGAGACGATTACCGATGTTCAGGCTGAAATAGAACGTTTTAAACAAGCGCTAGCGCAATCGAAAGTGGAATTACAAGAAATCGTAACAAGCGCGCAGGACAAATTTGGTGAAGAAAAAGCGGCGATATTTGTTGCCCATTTACTCTTATTAGAAGACCCTGAAATGTTAGCTGCTATTGAAGAAAAAATGAAACTAGGCAGTAATGCAGAGTATGCACTACATGAAGTTTCAAAAATGTTTATATCGATGTTTGAAGGAATGGACAATGCTTATATGCAGGAGCGAGCAGCGGATATTCGTGATGTAACGAAGCGATTATTAGCACATTTATTGCATGTGGAATTACCTGATATTCGTCGTTTAGCATCAGATGTCATAATTGTTGCTGAAGATTTAACTCCATCGATGACAGCACAATTAGATACCAAATATGTCAAAGGTTTTATTACTGATATTGGTGGGAAAACATCGCATTCTGCTATTCTCGCACGTTCTCTAGATATTCCAGCCATCGTGGGAACAAAAACGGCTACAAAGGAAATTAAACACGGCACGCCCCTTATTATGGATGGCACAAATGGCAACATACTTATGAATGTAACACCAGAAGTGACTACTTTTTATATGCAACAGCAACAACTGCAACAGCAACAACGAAGTGAGCTCTCACAATATCGTACGTTGTCGAGCATAAGTGCTGACGGGCACAGTGTAGAGATTGCTGGGAACATTGGCAAGCTGGAAGATGTAGAGAAGGTACTGCTTGCAGCGGGGGACGGTATCGGGCTATTTCGAACGGAGTTTTTGTATATGGAGCGGCAGGAACTCCCGAATGAAGAAGAACAGTTTCAAGCCTATCGTACCGTTCTTGAAAAAATGCAAGGGAAGCCTACAGTTGTTCGTACACTAGATATTGGTGGTGATAAGCACCTTCCTTACTTAAAGCTACCATCTGAAATCAATCCGTTTTTAGGCTACCGAGCGATTCGAATTTGCCTAAATCAACAAACCATGTTTCGTACACAACTGCGTGCCTTACTAAGAGCAAGTGCCTATGGTAATTTGAAAATTATGTTTCCAATGATTGCAACGTTAGAGGAATGGCGCATAGCGAAGCAAATGTTAGTAGAAGAAAAAGCTCAATTGCAAGCACAAGGGGTTGTAATAGCCGATGCAATAGAAGTGGGCATAATGGTGGAAATACCTGCAGCCGCGATGATTGCTGATTTATTTGCACAAGAAGTCGATTTTTTCTCCATAGGGACAAATGATTTAATACAATATATGTTAGCTACAGATCGTATGAATGAAAAGGTTTCTTATTTATATCAACCATATCATCCGGCTGTACTAAGACTTATTAAACATATTATTGATGCGGCACATCAACACGGGAAATGGGTAGGAATGTGCGGTGAAATGGCAGCGGATGAAATGGCGATACCAATTTTACTGGCTCTCGGTTTAGATGAATTTTCTATGAATGCTGCTTCTATTCTCAAAGCAAGGGCACAGATTGCAAAGCTTTCAAAAGAGCAATTAGGCCAACATATTGAGGCTATTTTAATGTTAGCAACCGCTTCTGATGTTGAAGCATATATAAAACAACAGCTAATAATGTAATTATTTAATTCAGAATATTTCGTTAAAAAAGGAGGGTGTCATGGATATTAAATGCGTTCCATCAACGGATTACCTACAAATTCATCGACTAAGGGACTATTGCTTTCCAAATAAATATACTGGTGCACGTCGTGACGATTTTCATTATTGGATTGAACATAGTACAACACTGGGAGCTTATGATGGGGATAAAGTCGTGGGTCAGCTCTTAATACTGCCACTGAATATGACGATACATGGTGAAAATTATGAAATGGGGGGAATTGGATTTGTGGCAACCTATCCAGAGTATCGTCAGCAAGGGATTATGAAGAAGTTGATAATAGCTTCGCTGAAGGAAATGCGACAAAACGGGCAAACCATTTCAGTACTGGCACCATTTTCTGTCTCTTTTTATCGTTACTTTGGCTGGGAACTATTTTTTGATAAGCTTCAATATACCATTTCACAGTCGAAGTTTCCTGACTTCGGTAAACAATACGATGATGTGAAACGTATGAGCTTTGAATGGCCAGATACAACATTATTTGAAGCAATTCAGCAGTTTCATAATGCACAGGCACACCTGACGAATGGTAGCATGCTTCGAGACGCTGCTTGGTGGAAACGGATTGCAAGAAGATCGCCGGACAGTCACTTTGCCGCGTGTTTTTTTGCAAGTAGCATAGCTGGCTATATGCGTTATACGATTCAAGATGGTATTTTTACTATCCATGATTTTATTGCGCCACATCATCTGGCTGAACAAGCACTATGGCGTTTTGTCTCATCCCATGCTGCAAGTGTACACACGATTGAGGGAATAACAGCAAATGATCGCTATTTTGGCTTTAATTTTCAAGATCCACAAATTGAAAAAAAAGTAACACAAGATGTCATGGTTCGAATAGTGGATGCTTTCGCTTTTATGAAACGTTACCCTTGGAATAATTTACAGCACACGTTATACGTGCGTCTTAAGGATCCATTTTGTCCTTGGAATGAACAAATATACAGGATAAATAAAGATGGTCATGTTTCGATTAGGGAGGCAAATTCAGTGTCTGAACAGCATATGTTAACATTACCAATCAACTTATTTTCAGCAATGATGGTCGGCTATCTTCGTGTTAAAGATGCAGTTGTTTTTAGCCAAAAAGAACTAGAAGAGGAAGAAATACAACATTGGCAGCAGGCGATTCCGTCAAATAAGCCTGCATTTTACGAATACTTTTAACTTGATTTCTGTTGCAGATGAGAAAAGGAAAATAACTAAACGTAATACGAGAGGCGTTTAAAGGTAAACGCAAAAATTTTTGAAGTTTTTTCTGGACTATACCAGTTGCGCAAATGCATTTATTCGCAAGTAATGAGGCGATAGCCCAATTATTTCAGTATGCAACAGAGGTATAAAATGGAGAAAAATCTATATTGTGGTATATACCAATAGATGCTATTCTCAGTATAAGTAAGCGATTTCATGAAAGTCGTCACAAGGATATGAAGAACGAAAAAGACAAAAAGGAGAGTGCTGACAATGAAAAATATTATGTTAGTGTGTGTAGCGGGAATGAGTACGAGTTTATTAGTTTCCAAAATGCAGAAAGCTGCGCAGGAACAAAATATTGAGGCTGATATTTTTGCCATAGCTGAAAGTGAGGTAGATAAAGTGTTAACAAATAAAAAGGCGGATGTCCTTTTACTTGGTCCGCAAGTTCGCTACTTAAAATCGACTTTTGAAGAAAAATTCAAGGAATTAAATTTTCCAATTGATGTTATTAATATGGCTGATTACGGCATGATGAATGGTGACAATGTATTGAAACAGGCATTGAAACTAATTGGATGAGGAGGCAAGCCCGATGGAAGAAACAGCGATGATGCAGTCCATTATGGGGTTAATCGTCCATAGTGGAAATACGAAAAGTGAATGTATGGAAGCGCTTCAGTTAGCAAAAAAGGGGCAAATCAATCAAGCAAAGGACAAAATAAAGCTGGCAAATGAGGCGTTAATCGAGGCTCATCATGCACAAACAGCATTGTTAACACAGGAAGCAAGGGGAGAGAAAGTTGAAGTATCGATGCTATTAATTCATGCGCAAGATCACTTAATGAATGCTATAACATTTCGAGATTTAGCGCAAGAAATGATTGAACTGTATGAACAACTCAAAGGGGAGTAGCATCATGTATTTGATGTCACAATAAAAAGCAAAGGGAGTGTGTGGAATGTTCCGATTTTTAGAAGAAAAATTTGTGCCGGTAGCTGCTAGAGTTGGGAGCCAGCGTCATTTAGTTGCCATTCGTGACGGTTTTATTACGATTATGCCATTGACAATTGTAGGTTCGTTGGCTGTACTAATTAATAACTTACCAATTGATTTTTATCAAAATGCACTTGATTCTATTTGGAAGCATGAAACATGGACACAATTTGGTGGTAACATTTGGAATGCTACATTTAATATTTTGTCGCTGTTACTTGCCTTTACAATTGCTTACAACTTGGCGAAGGGTTATAACAAGGATGGTCTTTCGGCTGGCGTAATTAGTCTATCTAGTTATTTAACATTTGGAACGTTTGGTGAAGGTGGTTTAACAGGATTAACAACAGGTACGGGCGGAATATTTATCGCCATTCTTGTGGCCTTGTTATCTACCGAACTATTTTGTAGATTAGCAGGCAATCGTAAGCTGCTAATTAAAATGCCTGATGGAGTACCACCAGCTGTTTCGAAATCATTTGCAGCATTGCTGCCAGCCATTATAACGATTGGGATTTTCGCATTTGTGCGTACCATTATTACGGCAGGTTTTGGTATTCCGGATATTGTGGGGTCGTTTTATTCAACAATTCAGGAGCCATTTATGGGCTTAACAAATACATGGGGAGCGGCATTAATTTTAGCCTTTATCCCAGCATTCTTATGGACGTTAGGTGTCCATGGTGCTAATATTATCGAGCCATTTATGCAAACGATTAATTCAGCTGCGATTCAGGAAAATGTCAATGCCATTTCGGCTGGAAATGTTGCACCTTATATCGTTAATAAGCCATTCTTTGATGCGTTTGTCAATATGGGAGGATCGGGTACGACCATTGCACTGATTATCGCCATCTTTATTTTTGCAAGAAAGAATAAGCAATATAATACCGTAGGCAAATTATCAGCCGCACCAGGCCTATTCAATATTAATGAGCCATTACTATTTGGTCTTCCAATTGTGTTGAATCCTATTTTGTTTATCCCGTTTATTTTAACACCAATGGTTAACGTAACCATTGCATTTTTTGTAACAAAATGGGGTTGGGTTCCAGCGGCAACGGTTGTAGCACCTTGGACAACACCGCCGATTATTAACGGACTTTTAGTAACGCAATCGTGGACTGGAGCTGTTTTAAGTCTTGTGCTCATAATCGTGTCAGTTTGTATTTACCTACCATTTATAGCGATGGCTAACCGTATTGCTAGACAAGAACAAAAGCATGAACTAAAGGAAGAAACACAAGCACTACAGCCTGAAAAAGCAACAGAGATTCCGAAAGTTGAAGTGTAATAGCTTAATATTGGAGGTATTGTCATTTGAGAAGGTTAGGAATTTCACTATACCCACAGCATAGCACGCTAGAAGAAATGCAACAGTATGTGCAGCTAGCGCATGATAATGGTTTTGACCGTATATTTACATGTCTTTTGTCTTTAAAGGATGACAAAGAGAAACGTAAGTTACAGCAAATCAATTATTTTGCAAAACAGCTAGGCTTTGCTATTTCAGCGGATATTGCACCAGCAGTTTTTGAAGATTTAGGCTTAACGTATAAAAATATTGCTTATTTTAAAGAACACTACCATCTAGCGACATTGCGCCTAGATATGGGATTTTCAGGTCATGAGGAAGCATTGATGTCATTAGATAATAGTGAGTTAAACATTGAGCTCAATATTAGTAATGGTACGAAATATGTGGATAATATTTTATCCTATCAACCGAACCGTAATCATATTATAGGCTGTCATAACTTTTATCCACGACGCTATACGGGACTATCACGACAACATTTTTTAGCAACATCCAAAAATTTTAAAGCAAACCATATACGAACAGCGGCGATGATTTCTTCTCAACATGCAGTGTATGGTCCTTGGGAAAAAACAGAGCATGGTTTACCAACATTAGAAGAGCATCGCGATCTACCAATAACTGTGCAGGCGAAAGATTTATGGCATACAGGCTTAATTGATGATTGTATTATTGGTAATATGTATGCTTCAAAGGAAGAACTTAGCGCATTAGGCCAATTAAATCGCAATAAGCTAGAGCTAAAGATTGTCCCATCTTCCGAAACAACTATTTTAGAACAAGCGGTGTTATTTAAAGAGCCCCATTTTAATCGGGGTGATGTATCGGACTATGTTATTCGAAGTACCCAATCGCGCGTGAAATATAAAAATGGTGATTTTCCAGCTCATGATACACACCCATTACAGTTAGGTGATGTAACAATCGATAATAATTTAGATGTGCGCTATAAAGGTGAACTACAAGTAGTGTTAAAAGCAATGCCCAATACAGGCTCTACAAATATAGTGGCAAAGGTCGTGGAAGAAGAACGCTTCTTATTATCTCAAATTCAACCTTGGGCGTCGTTCGGCTTTACAAAATAATTGAAACAGGAGGGGATTAAGCCGACAGTAGACTGTGCTTAATCCTTTTTTATATCGAAAGGAGTAAATAGAATGTACGTACTAGCGATAGATGGAGGCGGTACAAAAACCTGTGCCGTTATTTGTGATGAGCATGGCAATTTGTATGGCAAAGTAGTGACATCACGTAGTAATCCGACTGCGATGGATAGGCAACATTTTGAGTCGACACTGCATGGACTATTGCAGCAACTGCAACAACAAGCGCCACAAATATTTTCAGCAATACATAGTTGCTTTGTTGGTATGGCTGGAGTGAAGGAACAGCAAGTAGAAGACGTAGTAGAACGAATTATTCGGCAATATGTTCATAAGGCTACGACAGTTATCATTGAAAACGATGCCTTAATTGCGCTCTATGCTGGGACGTTAGGACAAGAAGGCATCGTGCAAATTGCTGGGACAGGTGCAATTACGATGGGGTTTAACTATCAGGGTACGAGCAATCGTGTCGGTGGTTGGGGATATCTTTTTGATGATGAGGGTAGCGGTTATGATTTAGGGGTTGAAACGCTAAAGGCCGTTTTTCAAAGCTATGATCAGCGAGCCACACCGACAGCCTTAACGGATGTCGTGTTACAACATTTCACTGTTGACCATGTTCCACAATTAATAGAGTGTATTTATGGAGTGGCACATCCAAGAACAGTGATTGCTCCACTTAGCAAATATGTCTTTCAAGTGGCAGCAAAAGGAGATACTGTAGCCAATCACATTATGCGAGAGGCTTGTGTGAAGTATTACAAGGCAATCAAAACTTGCTATGTGAATATGGCATGGAGGCAAGAGCATGTACCGGTAGTTTTAGCGGGTGGCGTATTTGCAAATAACCCGATGCTCGTGTCACAGCTTGAACAATTAGCGTTAGATGAGCAGATGCCACTGCACTTTATTTTACCTGTTTTAGAGCCGATTGGAGGAGCTGGTATAGGAGCGTTTAAAATGGCCCGCGTTCCATTGGATAGATCATTTATTGAAGCGTTTCAGGCTAACTATGCAACATGGGGTGTTTACTAAATCAACGATTTTACGATGCTCTTTAGATGTCTATGCGAATTTTTACTTATACGGTAGCATAATACTTTTGAGAATTTCCACTTGAACAATATCATGATAAAATGTAATATAGGTTTGATTTTATCTTAGTATATAACTAGGTTTACTAATAAAAATTCGATAGATGGAGAGTGTAAGGATGTTACATCAATTTTCTCGTAACGAGCTCGCGATAGGTACTGAAGGACTCGAAAAATTAAAAAATACAACCGTAGCCATTTTAGGTGTAGGTGGCGTGGGCTCATTTGCTGCCGAGGCATGTGCTAGAAGTGGTATTGGACGCATTATTTTAGTTGATAAGGATAATGTAGATATTACAAATGTTAACCGTCAATTAGTAGCGTATCTTTCAACAGTAGGAAAATCCAAATCTGGTGTGATGAAAGAGCGAATTGCAGATATTAATCCAGAATGTGAAGTGATTGATATGCATATGTTTTACACAGAAGAAACGTATGAGCAATTTTTTGCACAAGGAATCGATTATGTTATCGACGCGAGCGATACGGTAATTTATAAAATTCACATTATGAAAGAATGCTTAAAGCGTAACATTCCTATTATTTCAAGTATGGGCGCCGCCAATAAAATGGACCCTACACGCTTTAAAATTGCTGATATTTCCAAAACACATACAGACCCATTAGCAAAAGTGATTCGTACAAAATTACGAAAAGATGGTATTCATAAAGGCGTAACCGTTGTATTCTCGGATGAAAGCCCAATTGTTGTACGTCCAGATGTCGTAGAGCATGTGGGAAAACCAGATGCAGCTATCCGCAAAGCGAAAATGCCACCATCTTCTAACGCGTTTGTACCCTCTGTTGCAGGTTTAATAGCGGCAAGTTGGGTAGTCAATAAAATTGTGGAAGACGTGAAAATTACCCGCGTGCAAGGATAAACCCCGTTCAAGCAACATGTAGTTTATCTATAATTTAGCAATTTAAAAATGCTAATTAGAAGAGGAATCTGTAAAGTTTTCCATTAGGAACAGTGAGCTTACATGGGCACAGCGTGTCTGTGAATACGAGTTTGGCTGGCTTTTTCCTAAAATGGCTTGCAGATTCTTTTCTTTTACGGCATGACTATCAGTAGGAGAAATGACGTAAAATGCTCCCTTATGTTATTTATGCGGCTGATGCTCACTTTTTCTATGATACAATAGGGCTGTTAAAAAAGAGGGGGCATTCATTAATAATGGAGCAAATTTATCAAATGGAATATAGAGGCTTAAATCTATTCGATGAAATTAGCACAGTGGAATTAGCGATTGATGAGGCGAACAAGACGATACATATTTATGATGTTGGACAGGTTGTGACACCTGTTTTTAATTTTGATGTATCTGCTTATGAATTATCAGATGGTTTTTACAAAATGGCGGATATACTTCGCCACAAAAGGATTTTAACAGAACAGCAACCAGCAACGGAGCTGACGTTAAGCCAATGGTTAATTACAAATAATGTGTATTTTTATAGTCCGAAACAAAGAATAAAAAAATATGCCAACGGTTGCATTATTGAAATAATTGATCGAGACAAAGAACAATTTTTGTTTGACTACTATTTACAAAGAGTTTAATTTTACCAAAATAATTAATCTTACGTACACAAAATGCTAACAATTCACGAAATTGCCTTATTTTTTTCATGAGCTCACTTCTTCTTTTGGTTTATTGCTATAATTTGAATAATTCCAATATATATATACAAAAGGTCGCTTTGTTTGGAATGTTCAAATCTGCTTAAGGGGAGTAGAAATGGCGTTTGCCAAAACAAATGAGAACATGGGAGAGTGGAAAATGGAAATACAAGTAATTCGTGATCACTTAGATATAGTAAAGCTTCAAGAAAAAATGAATAGTATTGTATTTGACTATTTGGATACGTCTAATAATTACACAAAGGCTATGCGATCTTTAACGCCTTTATATACACAGGTTACTACGTTTTATAAGGAATACTTAGGGGCAAGAGCAGGAGAACTTCCGAAAGCCAATACATATTGGCATTTGTTTATAGATTGCAGTGCAAAGTTATGTTATTTCTTAGCTGCATCCATTTTTTATGCGTCCAATGAGCTACAAAAAACACCAGAAAAAGTAGAAAGTTTATTAACGATTGCGGCCTATTCTTTACCGAGTATTGAACAGGAAGAGAATGAGGAATTTTTAACGGCCATTTTTGCGTTGTACGGGGATGTCGTAGAAGATTATGAGAAAGTATCTGCTTTAAGAGATGAAGTGCTTGCTCAACAAGGTGACGCTAAACAGTGTTTACAACGCTTTAAATTGTTTGTAGAGAAAGAAATAGCTTAAAAAATATATTAAGAAATAACTATCTACCATTGTCGAACTTTAAAACGACAATGGTTTTTAATATTGTGAAGATGTTTAGGAAGAAGCCTGACAGGCAAACTGTAGACAAACAAAGAATGTCCTGTTGTCTACAGTTTTTCTTTTGAGAGAAGCCGATGACTGCTTTGAAGCCTTGCAGGCATGGCTTCAACAAATTTTCATAATTGTTTCAGTGCCTGGCACTAATTATGGAATGATTTAAGCTTGTTGTATATACTTGCCATCCGTTTTTCCTCTCCTGCAATAACGGGCTTATAAAACTCTGTCCCTACAAGTTCATCTGGTAAATATTGTTGGTCTACCCAGCCACCAAATGTCCCAATAGGGTTGTTATGCGGATATTGGTAGCCCACATGCCCTAAATCTTTGGCACCTTCATAATGTGTATCGCGTAAATGTAGCGGAATCTCTCCTGTTTTACCTGCATGGATGCTTGCAATTGCAGCATCTATTGCGGAAATGGCTGAATTTGATTTTGATGCAAGGCACATTTCAATAACAGCGCTAGCAAGTGGAATCCGTGCTTCAGGTAACCCTAGACGCTCTGCTGCCTGAATAGCTGCAAGCATATGTGTACCAACTTGAGGGTTAGCAAGACCAATATCTTCGTACGCCATAACAAGGAGTCGGCGACTTACGGCAACTAAATCACCTGTTTCAAGTAAATGTGCTAAATAATACAACGCTGCATTTGTATCACTGCCACGGACGGATTTTTGCAAAGCCGAGAGCAAGTTATAGAAATGTGAACCATTCTTATCTCCGTAGACACCAATTCGACCAATCAAATGTTCTAAAATATGGTCAGAAGCAATCGTTTGTCCGTTCACTTCATCACTTGCATAATAAAGCGACTCTAGCAAAGTTAATGCCTTGCGTGCATCTCCGTGAGCTGCAGTGGCGATTTGCTCGATTTGAGTTGCTGTTAGTACAAAATGATATTTCCCTAGTCCCCGTTTGTCATCAGCAAGTGCTTTTTGAATAAGTTCTACTAAGTTAGCTGTAGTTAATTTTTTTAACTGATGAATTTCACCGCAACGCGAACGAATGGCTGGGTTAACATCATGATAGGGGTTTTCTGTTGTAGCCCCGATTAAAACGATAGAGCCATTTTCTACATGTGGTAATAAAGTATCCTGCTGTAATTTATTGAAGCGATGAATCTCATCCAAAAACAATAAGACTTTTCCTGAAATTCTCGCTTCTTGTACAATATCTTCAACATCCTTTTTGCCAGCACGTGTTGCATTTAGTGCAAAAAAAGGGAGTTTTGAGCTACCTGCGATGGCATTGGCTATCGATGTCTTCCCTATACCTGGCTCACCGTACAGTAGCATAGAAGGAACATGTCCATTTTGAATCATTTTATATAAAGCCGTATCAGGACCGACAAAATCTTGTTGACCAACGATTTCATCAAGCGTTAATGGACGCATCCGATAAGCGAGTGGTTCATTATGCAAAACATTATCCCCTTTCGTACGTTTGTTCTAAATTATAGTATATCATAACCTTCCAAGAGTATTTCCGAGTTCTTCAAGAGGAGATTATGATATACTGTTGGTAGTATTTTGACTAGACTAATTGAGGGTGATAAAATGAAAATTTCTACAAAAGGCCGTTATGGTCTCACGATTATGATTGAATTGGCAAAACATTATGGAGAAGGTCCAATTCCGCTTCGTAAAATTGCTGCTGAAAAAGAGCTTTCGGAAGCGTACCTAGAGCAACTTGTGTCTCCATTACGTAATTCAGGATTGGTAAAAAGTGTACGTGGAGCGTATGGCGGTTATATGCTAGCGAATCCACCTAGTGAGATTTCAGCAGCAAACGTTATCAGTGTATTAGAAGGGCCAATCCAGCCTGTAGAAGGTATTGAAAATGAGGAAGCACCTCAACGAGAGCTATGGCTACGAATTCGTGATGCAGTAAAAAATGTATTAGATACTACGACTATTGAAGATCTAGCTCAGTATACAGAGGAAAATGTAGTAGACGGCTATATGTTCTATATTTAATTTTATTAGACTAAAGCACCTCCAACGGTTTATATGCTGCCATGTTTTCGCCACTCTGCATGTTGTGCAAAGATGGACCATTTAACATGCAGCGTTTTCGCCTCTTGGGAATAGACAGTACTTTAGTGTTTTTGTATAAAGGAGTTTTCAACATGAATGCAAACATCTATCTTGATCATGCGGCTACATCTCCGATGAATGACAAGGTAATAGACGCCATGACTTTAGCGATGCGTAATGTATTTGGCAATGCATCGAGTATTCACGGCGCTGGGCGTGAGGCGCGAAAATATTTAGATCAGGCACGTGATATATTGGCACAATCCATTGGAGCAAAGCCAACGGAAATTATTTTAACAAGTGGCGGTACGGAAGCGGATAATACGGCAATTATTGGCACAGCTAATGCTCGTGCTCATGAAGGTAAGCATATTATTACAACTCAGATTGAGCATCATGCGGTGTTACATACTTGTGAGAAGTTGGAGAAAGATGGCTTTGAAGTGACCTATTTACCAGTAGATGCCAACGGGCGCATAACTGTAGAAGCGGTGCGACAAGCGCTACGTGAAGATACAATTTTAGTAACAATTATGTACGGGAATAACGAAGTGGGTTCAATTCAACCAATTGCTGAAATTGGTCAGTTGTTACGGGAACATAAAGCGACGTTCCATACGGATGCCGTACAGGCTTACGGCTTAGAAAACATTGATGTAACTGCTTTGCAGGTTGATTTATTAAGTGTCTCAGCGCACAAAATTAATGGACCAAAAGGAATTGGTTTCCTTTATCAAAAGACAGGTACACCACTTGCAAGCTATGCATTTGGCGGTTCACAAGAGAAAAAACGTCGTGCAGGTACGGAAAATATTCCTGCTGCTATTGGCTTTGCTACAGCTGCTCAAAATGCAAGTGAGTTGCGCGAAAGTAAGCGAGCACTGTACAATCGCTTTAAACAAATTATGTTGGATGTTTTTTCACATGAAAAGTTAGCATTTCATGTCAATGGTGATCCTCAAAATGTCCTGCCGCACGTATTAAATATTAGTTTTGCTAATATGGAGGTAGAGTCATTTTTAGTGAACCTAGATATGGCTGGCATTTACGCATCCAGTGGCTCTGCCTGCACAGCAGGTACTATTGATCCTTCACATGTGTTAGTAGCGATGTATGGAAAAGGGGCAGATGAGTTGCGAAACTCTATTCGCTTTAGCTTTGGCCAAGGACTAACTGAAGAAGATGTACGTCAAGCAGCAGAAAAAACAGCTACGATTGTGAAAAAATTGGCAAAATAATTTGCTACAAAAGATAACTTTAAACCCTTATCAAAGAAGCTTTTACTATAAATAAAGCCAAAAAGTAAGGTTTAAATGAATTGAATAAAAGAAAAGGTGACCACAATGATCGAAACACGTGACCCATCACAAATCCGTGTCGTCGTCGGCATGTCAGGTGGGGTAGACTCTTCCGTTGCTGCCTATTTGTTAAAGCAACAAGGGTATGAAGTAATTGGTATTTTTATGAAAAACTGGGATGATACAGACGAAAATGGCGTTTGTACCGCGACAGAAGATTACGAAGATGTAATTAAAGTATGTAATCAAATCGGTATTCCTTATTATGCTGTCAATTTTGAAAAGCAATATTGGGATAAAGTTTTCACATACTTTTTAGAAGAATATAAAGCGGGACGCACACCAAACCCGGATGTAATGTGCAATAAAGAAATTAAATTTAAAGCATTCCTAGAGCATGCCATGAATCTTGGTGCAGATTATCTAGCAACAGGTCACTATGCACGTATTGATCGCAGTGGGGATGGCGAAGTACGTATGCTTCGTGGTGTAGATGATAATAAGGACCAAACGTATTTCCTTAACCAACTATCACAGGAGCAATTAGCGCATGTTATGTTCCCAATTGGGGATATCGAGAAAAAAGAAGTGCGTAAAATTGCAGAAGAAGCAGGGCTTGCTACAGCTAAGAAAAAGGATTCAACAGGTATTTGCTTTATCGGAGAGCGTAATTTCAAAGAGTTTTTAAGTCAATATTTACCTGCTCAACCTGGCAAAATGGAAACGATGGATGGCGTAGTAATGGGGCAACATGATGGGTTAATGTACTATACATTAGGTCAACGTCATGGTCTTGGCATAGGTGGAGACGGTGAGCCATGGTTTGTCCTTGGAAAAGATTTAGAACGTAATGTGTTGCTTGTCGGTCAAGGATTCCACCATGATGCTTTATACTCAACATCGCTAACAGCAGTAAAAATGGGCTATACTTCGACAAAAAAATTGCCCGGGAAATTTTCTTGTACTGCGAAATTCCGCTATCGTCAAACAGATACTCCTGTAGAGGTAGAAATTTTAGAAGATGGTCGTACACATATTGTGTTTGCAGAACCTGTACGTGCTATAACACCTGGACAGGCTGTTGTTTTATATGACGGTGAAGTTTGCTTAGGTGGCGGTACAATTGATGAAGTTTTTAAAAACAATGAAAAACTAACATACGTTGGATAACTCGCGAAAAAGACTGCGACGCTAAACTTTAAAGTGCATCGAGCAAATAACCTTGGTGTACACGAAAGAGCGATCAGATGTGCAGTCTTTTCGCTACATAGAGGTGAAATGATTTGGATTTTAACGAGCAAGGAATACTAGCGTTTCAAGAGAAACGTTATGAGGATGCTGCACAGCTTTTTACCAAAGCAATTGAAGCAGAGCCTGAAAATGCAATTGGCTATGTGAATTTTGGGAATTTATTGGCGGTCTTAGAAGATACAGAACGAGCAGAGCGTTTTTTTCAAAAAGCAATTACTGTAGATGAAACGGCAGCTACAGCTTATTATGGTTTAGCTAATTTATATTATAATGCGGAACGTTATGCCGAGGCGTTAAAACTTTATGAACAAGCTGTGAAGCATAAAATTGCAGGTGCGGATGTTTATTATATGATGGGCAAGTGCTTTGAACGAATGGAAAATCCGAAGCTTGCTTTGCCATACTTACAACGTGCGGCAGAAATTGCACCAGAGGATACACAAATTCGCCTAGCATATGCAATCGTGCTCTGTGCATTAGAAATGTTCGAGGAAGGTAAGAAGGAGTTAGATTATTTAATCGAACAGGATTGGAATAATGCAGATGCTCATTATAACTTAGGTGTGCTGTATGCTGTATCCACTGAACAAACAGAAGATGCGATGTACCATTTAAAGCAGGCATTTACCATTCAACCTGAATACGATCAAGCTCGTTATATTTACGATATGATTGCACAACGATTTAATTAAAGCGGGCGAGACAAAACTTGAAGAGATGAAACAAGGACAAAGTTGTCAGCCATTCTTTCTTTTGCAAGAATAGAACGCTAGTTGATGGTAGCGAAGGCAGACTCCTGCTCGGGCATTTCGCGCACTAGCGAGGGTTGCGGCTTACTGTACTGAGCGGAAAGCGCCGTCGAAGCAGGCATCAATGGTAACAAAAAAGTGATAGATTGACGGCAGTCAATCTATCACTTTTTATTTGCTTGAGTCATTATTTGTTGTCTTTAACTGCGCTGTCAAATGTCAGTTGTGATAAGTATTGTGCTAAATGCGCAATAGGTGTTGTGTCTAACAGGGACGATTCAGTATCATTAGCCTTTAAAATATTGATTTCTTTATTGAGACGTTCCATTTTACGATCTAATTCAGCAGCTTGTAATGCCGCTTCTTTTAGTTCCTTACGAATATGTGCAGGCACTTCCTTATTGTATTTATAGTAAATTTTATGCTCGAGACTTGCCCAAAAATCCATTGCAATCGTTCGTATTTGAATTTCCGTATAGACTTTTTCCATTCGATCGGACATGAAAATTGGAATTTTAATAATAAGATGTAGGCTTTGATAGCCATTCTCTTTTGGATACGCGATGTAGTCTTTTACGTCCACTATTTCAATATCATTTTGTGCTTGCAACATCGCACTTACTTTATAAATATCTTCTACAAAGGAGCACGTAATACGGACGCCTGCTATATCCCGAATATTTTCGCGAATACTATCGATGGCAGGTGTCAGCTCTTTTTTCTTCATCTTTAATAAGATGCTTTTTGGTGACTTCACTCGAGTGGAGACATGTTCAATTGGATTATATTCGTGCATAAGCTTAAATTCTTCTTGCAAAATATTGATTTTTGTTTCCACTTCGTTTAACGCAAATTTATAAGCTAGGAAGAAGCGAGTAAGTTCTGTTTGGAGTGTTTTAATAGTTGTGGCTTCAAGTTCATTTGTCATCTTAAAAAATCCTTTCTTTTAGTGCGAGGTAGGACACGTATTGGTTAATTGGCTACAACATATGTATTTCTCTTTCTTAGCTTAACAAAAAGGACGGGAAATTAGAAATTTACACTCTACGAAAAGGTGTAATTTCTTGTTAGTATGTCCTGTTTCCACTCATTGCTGTGCAAGATGCATTTTCTTCAAAAAAAAGACAACATACTTTAAGAGAAAACACTCAAGTATGTTGTCTATAGTTTGGGTTATTATACAATAATTTTTGCATTTAAATTGTAACGCTTATTGAATTCTTCAACAAAAATTTGCAAGTCGATATAAGTGCCAATATATGGCTCATTTTCTTGATCGCGTAGGAAACTACAAGTTGCTTTTAATGATTTTGAAAACTCAAGTAGCATTTGTTCATTATCAAGTTGAATCTGTAATGATAAGGAATCATCTAACGTGTTAACTTTGAAATATTTGCCATCAATAATCCGTTCTAAATTGGTTTCTCTAAATGGAAAAACATAATCTTTATAGATAAGTTTCACAGTATCCCGCCTTTTTTACAATAGTTCACAACTTCCGTATAAGGTAAATCTCCACCAAAAATAGAAAGTGAGCTACCGATTGTGACATGTAGCTTTCCATTTGAAATGGCTTTGAATTTTTCTAAGTCCTCTAAAGAACGAACGCCACCTGCATAGGTTGTTGGAATAGATGTCCAAGCTGCTAAATCTCGCACTAAGCTTTCCTGCATCCCACCTTTTTTTCCTTCAACATCCACTGCATGAATCAATAGTTCATCACAAAATTCTTCAATGTAGGAAATGTTTTGTGGGTTGACTTCAAAATCACTAAATTTTGTCCATTTATCTGTGACTACAAACCACTTTCCATCACGCATCCGGCAACTTAAATCGATTACAAGATGTTTTTTACCGATTAGCTTAACGAGTTGCTCTAAGCGATTGACGTCGAGTTGTCCATCATGAAAGATAAACGATGTCACGATTACATGCGAAGCACCTGCATCTATGTACTTTTTAGCGTTTTCAGTCGTTATGCCACCGCCGACTTGTAATCCTCCTGGGTACGCTGTTAAGGCTGCTAGTGCGGCTTGTTCATTGCCACTACCAAGCATAATAACATGCCCGCCTACTAATTGATCTTTTGCAAACATGTTGGCATAATAACTAGGCTCATATTCTGAAATGAAGTTTTCGATAACTTCTTGATCTGCATATCCTAGCGTGCTTCCAACAATTTGTTTTACTTTGCCATCATGTAAATCGATGCAAGGTCTAAATTCCACTAGCTTCACAATCCTTCCAAACAACAAATTCTTACTGTATATCATAGCATGCTTAGTGTTAAAATAGCCGTAATTCATCATTTGTCAAAATAATGTTAAAAAATTTGAGGATTTTCTAGATAAAACGATTTTTCTTCATGCGCTGTGGTAAAATAATAGGATTGAAATATACAAGCAAGGAGACGAATCGATAATGACAGAAAATCTAGATTTATTTGAACTGAATAAGCTATTTATTCTTGGACGTCCGATTGTCTCTATTTTCCATAATGTTCAAAATATGTATTCTATTGTGCGCGTGAAAATTCAAGAAACAAATTTGCAATATGAAGATAAGGAAATTATTGTCGTTGGTTATTTCCCACAATTGCAAATGGACGAACAATATCGTTTTACAGGAACGATGAGACAGCATCCAAAATATGGTGTACAATTTCAAGTTGAAACCTTTACAAAAGAAGTGCCCGCAACTGAGCAAGGTATCGTTCATTATTTATCGAGTGATTTATTTGTTGGTATTGGAAAAAAAACGGCTGAAACAATTGTAGAGAAACTTGGACCCAATACAATCCGTCTTATATTAGAAGACCCGAATGTCCTTGATGGTGTACCACGACTATCTGCTGAAAAAAAGGAAGTTATTCATCGTACCATTGAGCAAAATCTTGGATTGGAACGGGTTATGATTCAGTTAAATGAATGGGGATTTGGCCCGCAGCTCGGTATGAAAATATATCAAACATATCGTACAGAGACGATTGATTTTTTAACTGAAAACCCTTATCGACTCATTGAAGATGTGGACGGTGTCGGTTTCTTTCGGGCAGATGAGCTTGGTGCAAAATTAGGTATTACAGGCAATCATCCTGACCGTATTAAGGCGGCTATTTTACATATTCTAAATACAGCAGCGTTATCGGATGGTCATGTATTTTTAGATGCGGAACATGTATTACCACAAGTGAAAGATATGCTGGAGCAAAGTCAACGCCAAGAAATACCATACGAAGCAATTTCCAAGGCATGTATCGATTTGCGTGAGGAAAATAAAATCTATGGTGAAGAAACGAGACTATATTTGCCATCTCTATATTTTTCGGAGATTGGTATTGCCTCAAAAATAATTGCGCTAACGGAACGCAATAGTCAAGCGAAGCATTTTAGTAAAGATGAAATTCGCAAGGCAATCGGCGAAACAGAAGCATTGTTAAGTGTCACATATGCAGAAACACAAGCTTTTGCAATTGAACAAGCACTTAATTCAGCTGTCATGATTTTAACAGGTGGTCCTGGTACAGGAAAAACGACGGTTGTTAGGGGCATTGTTGAAGTATATGCCAAACTTCACGGCCTTGCACTAAATCCAAAGGAATATGCGCAAAAAGAAGAGCCGTTCCCTATTATTTTATGTGCACCAACAGGTCGTGCAGCTAAACGTCTAGCTGAGTCTACGGAACTACCTGCGATGACCATCCACCGCTTATTAGGCTTTACAGGTCAGGAGAAAGAGGAAGAAACGGAGCGAGAGGTTACTGGAAAACTGATCATTGTCGATGAAATGTCCATGGTAGATACATGGCTTGCCCATCAATTATTAAAATCATTACATGAGGATGTGCAAGTTGTTTTTGTTGGCGATCAAGATCAGCTACCGCCAGTAGGTCCAGGACAAGTGCTCAAAGATTTACTTGCTTCGCAACAAATACCGACTGTTGAACTGACAGATGTTTATCGTCAGGCGGAAGGTTCAACCATTATTGAACTCGCCCATCAGATTAAACGTGGTACAATTCCAAATGATCTAACGATGAAAACATCGGATCGTTCCTTTATTAAAGCTTCTTCAGAGCAAGTGGCAAATGTTGTAACACAAGTTGTGAAAAGTGCAGTAGCAAAAGGGCAAGAAATCCGAAATATCCAAGTTTTAGCACCGATGTATAAAGGACCAGCCGGAATCGATAACTTAAATAAATTGATTCAAGCGCTTGTCAATCCGAATGATACTGGTACAAGAAAGGAACTTGTCTTTGGTGATGTAACGTATCGCATAAAGGATAAAGTATTACAGCTTGTAAACCAGCCAGAAAGCAATGTTTTTAATGGGGATATGGGTGAAGTCATTAGTATTATTAAAGCAAAGGAAACGGTGGAGAAGCAGGATTTACTTGTCGTGTCTTTTGATGGAATTGAAGTAACTTATCAGCGCAGCGATCTTAATCAATTAACATTGGCTTATTGTTGCTCCATTCATAAATCACAAGGTTCAGAATTTCAAACGGTGATTATGCCAGTGGTGCGTGGCTATTCGAAAATGCTACGTCGTAATTTATTATATACTGGTATTACACGTGCGAAAAATTTCTTAATTTTATGTGGTGAACCAGATGTGCTAGCTAGCGGTTTACAACGAACAGACGATTTACAACGCTTCACGTCTCTGCGCGCACGACTTAACCCAATGGAAGCATCTAATGAGGTTATATTAGTGGAGGAGACGCAAACGCAACAAAATGAAGAGAACAATCAACAAGAGGATGCTACGACTGTGCTACAGCTAACGGTCGAAACCTTACCATCCATCCATCCAATGATTGGAATGGATGGCATATCTCCATATGATTTTATGGATGAATCATAAGAAAAATTAGTTTTATGAGGTGAAGAAATTGAAACGCATTGTGTACTTGCTCCTATTCATGCTGCTATTACCATTCGTGCACAAGGTACATGCCAGTAGTATAGTTATTCAAGTGAATGAGGAAGCAACTGTCTTTGATAATCGTTCAGGCTCACTTGAACAAGTAGGAACATTATCAGCAGGACAAACATTTGAAGTGACAAAAGATTATGGGCCTAATTGGTGGCAAATTCGTTGGGGAGGTAACTACGGTTATGTAGATAAACGATACACGACTGTTGTTCCATCCAAGACATATCAAAATAACGTACCTTCTGTTGTCAAAGTAAAAGATTACATTGTAGCAACAAAGGTAACACCTGTTTATGATAATACCGGTAACAAACTAGTGCAATTTGCAACATTATCGGAAGGTGTTCGTTTCCCCTTATATAGTAAAATGGGCAGTTGGTACGGAATTGCTGTGAACGGACGACTGGGTTTTGTACATAGTAATTTTGTTACAGAAGAAAAAGGGCAGGACACCACTGATCCATCAACAAAGCCGGTTGAAAAACCTACGCCGACACCACCAACATCACCAACAACCCCGCCAAGTAAACAAAATGGCTATATTGAAGCGTTGGAAAATGCTGTTCTCTATGATCTTCGTCGAGAACAACCAATGTCGATTGCGACACTGTTAAAAGGGCAACAGTTAGAAATTGCCAATGTTATAGATGAAATGTATGTTCAAGTCCGGTGGGGCAAAACGTTCCTTTATGTGGAAAAATCAAAAATAAAATTTGTCAATACGCCGTCTTTTAAAAATAGCGGTAATGATAATGCAGTAAAAAATCAGTATTTCATCCCAATATCAGGGAATAATGAAATTTACGATCGAACAGCGAAAAAATTACAGCCATTTGCAAAGTTGGATGTAAATCGACGCTACCCCATTTTACGAAAAGAGCAGAATTGGTATGTTACGACAATAGGTGGACGTGAAGGTTATATTCACAGTTCTAAGGTAGCATTAGATCGTGGCGTACCTGTTATGATGTACCATCATTTCTTAAAGGAGAATGAATTAGGACGCTTTAAAAATGTAAGTACAACGATAACAGATACCCAATTTGCTCATGAAATGAAGTATTTGAAAGATAAAAAATATGAAACGGTTAGTACGGATGATTTAGTGCGCTTTATGCGCAATGAAATTACATTGCCTGCTTATTCCATTGTTTTGACATTTGATGATGGTTTATTATCTACAAGAGAATATGCCTATCCAATATTAAAAAATTATGGATTTCAAGCAACTCAATTTTTAATTACGTATCGCAATGAATATTCACCTGCAGAACAACTGTTTAATTATAATGATTTACAAGCACTGTCAAAACAAGATATGGATTATATGCAAGATGTCTTTACGTTTGAATCGCACACCTATAATTTACACGATATGATTGGAAATAAAGGGAAAATGTTGTTGATTCCTTACCATGAGGTCGTAGAAGATTTAAAGCGCAGTTTAACGTTTATACCGAATGCAAAAGCCTTTGCCTATCCATTTGGTCAATATAATGCCAATATTATTTATGCGGTGAAAGAAGCTGGGTTTACAATGGCATTTTCAACAAAGCCTGGCTACAACAATCCATATGATGATATCTACCAAATTAAACGCCTTTACAGCGATCAACAAACGAGCTTAGCGCAGTTCAAAAAAATGGTATCACCTTTTGCGCAATAAAAGAGCGTGGACTGGACTAACTGCTTTTCGACGAAAAACTATATGTACAAAAAACAAACCCGCATCTTCAGGGAAGATGCGGGTTTGTTTTGTAGTAGATGTTATTTCAAAAGGATGGGATTAATGCAAGCCGATTAAGTGATGTTTTACCACTTCATATGCTTGGCAAACATTTTCGTATTGATCTTGTTCTTTTGCAATCATATCAGAAGCAATAGAGAACAATAAATTTTCTTCATTATGATCTTCCATTTGGTTCATTAAAGCTGCTTCCATTTGAGCTACATAGGAAATAATTTGTGTATTCATTTTTATTTTCTCCTTTATTGGACAAATGATGTTTTTCTTTTCTTGATGTCTATATCTTACTCCAGTTAGTCAAAAGAAATCTAGAAAGTTGTACTAATGAAATGAGGTATTTTGATGAATGTGACACAAAAATGAACTTGTTTGAAAAGTGCTTTTTGAAACCGTTTTTATCTAAAATCACTGATAATTCAAGCTTTATCGTCAATTTTGTTGTGTATTATTAAACTAGTACAGTTTGCTGTGAAATAACGATTGATATAGTACAGATAAGTAGTTGTGGAACGAAAAAACGTAAAAGTTCATATACTACATGGAATGAAAACATAGGTAACTTTTTTAGGGGTGAATGTATGCCAATAATAACAGGCCAGCAGTATATTAAGCGCATCGATGCATTGCAAACGCATATCTCAATAGATGGCGCAGTCGTTACGGGAAAGGTTTCAGAACATCCAGCATTTAAAGGCGTAATGCAAAGTCAAGCAAAGCTTTTTGATTTGCAGCATGATGAGTCGTTACATGATAGCTTGACCTATGTATCACCAAAGAGTAATGAACGAGTAGGTATGTCTTTTCTACAAGTGACAAAGGTTGAAGATTTAGTAACAAGACGTCAAGCTGCGCGAGAGTGGGCTTTATCTAATCATGGCTTAATGGGAAGAAGTCCTGATTATATGAACACTACTTTAATGGCATTAGCATCTGCCGCTGAATATTTAAAAGATAAGCCAAATTGCTTTCCAGATCATCTGCTAAATTTTTATGAATATGCACGTGAAAATGATTTGACGATGACACATACGTTTATTGAGCCACAAGTAAACCGTCAACGATATCATTATGAAGATGAAGAGGTCATCATTGCGGCTAAAATTGTAGGGAAAACAACTCAAGGACTGGTAATTAAAGGGGCAAGATTGCTTGCCACACAAGGTGGCATTACAGACGAACTACTTGTTTTATCAACAAATGGCTTTGATAAGGAAAAAGGGTTTGGTTTTTCCATACCAAGTGATACGAAAGGATTGAAATTTTTATGTAGACAGTCATTTGTCGGAGGGGAATCAACGTTCGATCATCCTTTAAGCGCACGCTTTGAGGAAATGGATGCGATTGTTGTCTTTGATGATGTCGTGGTACCGTGGGAGCGCGTTTTTTATTATGAAAATAATGAGGTTGCCAATAACTTCATGAATGTGAGTGGCTTCCAAGCATATACTTTACATCAAGTATTGTCCCGACAAATTGCTAAAACAGAATTTGTTTTAGGTGTTGTCCAATCAATTGTTAATACAATCAATATTGGCGAATACCAACATGTACAGCAAAAAGTAGTGGAAATCATTGTAACATTAGAAACGATGAAAGCTTTATTGCTCAAATCCGAACTAGAAGCTAAAAGAGACGACTTTGGTTATATAAGACCTGACCATCCAACATTACAGGTAGCCATTCAAATTTTCCCTAAAGTCTATCCAACCTTTACAGAAATCATTCAATTATTAGGTGCAAGTGGCTTAATGTCAATCCCGAGTGAAAAAGCATTTGGCGCAGATGATGGGGATTTGGAGCATTATTTACAATCATTTAGGGATGGTGGAGAGGAGCGTGTCAAAAAATTCCGTTTAGCATGGGATTTAACGATGAGTAGTTTTGGCACGAGACAAACGCTATATGAGCGATATTTCTTTGGAGACCCAGTACGTTTATCGAGCTTACTCTACCAATCGTATAATCGGGAGCCATTTATACAAAGAGTAGAAAATTTCTTAAAAAATAAAGATTAAGCGCTATTCGAAATGTTGTACTTTGGTTAATCTTAGATAGCTAATATATTTTTTAGCTGACTGCCATCATTTCATATCAATATAGAAATGCAATGATTGACAGAAGGCCATAATTTTTTTATAATGTGCGTTAGAAAATAGAAAAAACGATGATGGAACAAGTACGTATTTGTGCGTGTAGAAGAAAGGGATTTCTAGGCTGAAAAAATCCTCACGTCAACAAGTGCCGAAAGCTACTCCAGAGTGCAGCTAATCCCTGCCGTTCACTTACGTTACAAGTGCTAAAGAGGTAAGTATACACAATACTTACAACTAGGGTGGTACCGCGAGACAATATACAAAGTCCTCGTCCCTTTTTGGGGATGAGGGCTTTTTTATGCGTATAAGCGGCTTCATATCGTAATTTTACACTATTAGAGGAGGAACTTTTCACATGAAAGCAGTAGAAATTCGCCGTATGTATTTAGAATTCTTTAAAGAAAAAGGACATCACCATGAACCATCAGCACCTCTTGTGCCAATTAATGACCCTTCATTACTTTGGATTAACTCGGGTGTAGCAACATTAAAACCTTATTTTGATGGTCGTATTATTCCTGATAATCCGCGTATTACGAATGCACAAAAATCGATTCGTACGAACGATATTGAAAACGTAGGGAAAACAGCACGTCACCATACATTCTTTGAAATGTTAGGTAACTTTTCTATTGGTGATTACTTCAAAAAAGAAGCAATTCATTACGCTTGGGAATTTTTAACGGATAAAAAGTGGATGGGCTTTGATCCTGAACTTTTATCGATTACCATCCACCCAGAAGACCAAGAAGCATATGACGTATGGCATAACGAAATTGGCATTCCAGAAGAACGTTTAATTCGATTAGAAGGGAATTTCTGGGATATCGGGGAAGGTCCATCTGGTCCAAACTCTGAAATTTTCTACGATCGTGGAGAAGAATATGGTGCAGATGAAAATGATCCAGAAATGTATCCTGGCGGAGAAAACGAACGTTATTTAGAAGTTTGGAACTTAGTGTTCTCTCAATTTAACCATAATCCTGATGGTACTTATACACCATTACCAAAGCAAAACATTGATACAGGGATGGGACTAGAACGTATTGTATCAGTTGTACAAAATGTTCCAACAAACTTTGATACGGATTTATTTATGCCAATCATTGAAAAAATTGAACAATTTGCCAATCGCAAATACAAGCGTCCTGGTGAAGTCTCGTTAAGTGAAATCTTCGGTTCAGAAGAAGACATTAATACACCATTCAAAGTGATTGCAGACCATATCCGTACTGTGGCATTTGCTATCGGGGATGGCGCTCTTCCTTCAAATGAAGGTCGTGGTTATGTATTGCGTCGTTTACTACGTCGTGCAGTACGTTACGCTAAACAAATTGGTATCGAAAAACCATTTATGTTTGAATTAGTACCAACAGTTGGACAAATTATGGTGGATTTCTACCCAGAAGTTACGGAGAAATGTGAATTTATCCAACGTGTGATTAAAAACGAGGAAATTCGTTTCCATGAAACATTAGATGGTGGTCTTGCTATTTTTAATGAAGTTGTAGAAGCACAAAAAGCAGCGGGTCATGATTATATTCCTGGAGCAGATGCATTCCGTCTTTACGACACATATGGCTTCCCAATCGAGTTAACAGAAGAATATGCAGAAGAAGTAGGCATGAAAGTGGATCATGAAGGATTCGAAGTGTCAATGAATGAACAACGTGAACGTGCGCGTGCAGCTCGTCAAGATGTGGATTCAATGCAAGTACAAAATGAAGTGCTAGCAAACTTAACCGTTGCAAGTGAATTCGTTGGCTATGATACATTATTAGTAGAAACGGAAGTTGCAGCAATGATTGTCAACGGACAAGTCGCGAAGGTCGCTTCAGAAGGTCAAGAAGCTTTAGTTGTCTTAGCAAAAACACCGTTTTACGCTGAAATGGGTGGACAGATTGCTGATAGTGGTGTAATTTCCAATGACGGCTTTACAGCAATCGTTAAGGATGTTCAAAAAGCACCAAATGGACAACCGTTACACACAGTTCTTGTTGAATCAGGTGAAATGCATGTTGAAGATGCAGTAAAAGCGGTAGTTAATCGCAGTGAACGTAATCTCATCATTAAAAACCATACAGCAACGCACATTATGCAACGTGCGTTAAAAGACGTATTAGGTGACCATGTTAACCAAGCAGGTTCTTATGTTGGTCCTGATCGATTACGATTCGACTTCTCTCACTTCGGTCAAGTAACTAAAGAAGAGTTACAACAAATTGAACGTATTGTAAATGAAAAAGTGTGGGAAGATATTGAAGTCGTGATTGAAGAAAAGGCGATTGATGAAGCGAGAGCAATGGGGGCAATGGCATTATTCGGCGAAAAATACGGTGATATTGTGCGCGTCGTTTCCATTGGCGATTATTCAATCGAACTTTGTGGTGGTATCCATGTAAAACGTTCTTCTGAAATTGGCTTCTTTAAAATTGTATCAGAAGGTGGTATTGGCGCAGGAACGCGTCGTATCGAGGCTGTGACTGGAAAAGTGGCATATGAGGCGGTTAAAGAAGAAGAGGCGCTATTAAATGATGCAGCAGCATTATTAAAAGCAAATCCGAAAGATATTGTCACTAAAGTTCATGCGCTACAAGCAGACTACAAAGAATTACAACGTGAAAATGAAGGATTATCACAAAAAATTGCCAATGCACAAGCAGGTGCTATTGTAGATGCAGCCCAAACATTTGGTGATGTGACAGTACTTTCAACGAAAGTTGAAGCGAAAGACAATAACCAACTGCGTCAAATGATGGATGACCTAAAAGGTAAAATGACAAAAGCTGTTGTTGTCCTAGGTGCTATTGATGGCGATAAAGTCATGTTATGTGCAGGTGTAACGAAAGATTTAGTGGGTGGCAATTACCATGCAGGAAATATTGTGAAAATGGTGGCAGAAGCTTGTGGCGGTAAAGGCGGCGGTCGTCCAGATATGGCGATGGCAGGTGCTAAAGATGCTTCAAAACTTGATGAAGCGCTATTTTCTGTGTATGATTACGTTAAATCCATTTAATTAATACGTCAAATCGGTTATAATAAAGAGAAATCGGAGATGAGCTTCTTTGCACATCTCCTTATTTCTGAAAGCGAGGTGCTGGTCATGAGTTCATTTGATCAAACGATGAAATTTAATTTTCCAGAAGAATCAATGGAACAGGAAGTCAAGCAGGTAATGTTGAAAGTACATTCTTCATTAGAGGAAAAGGGATATAATCCTATCAATCAGATTGTCGGTTACTTACTTTCTGGTGATCCGGCGTATATTCCTCGCCATCAGGATGCTCGTAATTTAATTCGCAAGCTAGAGCGTGACGAAATTCTAGAAGAGCTTGTTAAATTTTATATTAAAAAGAATAACGAGGGCTAGAAATGAGAATTATGGGATTAGACGTTGGGTCGAAAACAGTCGGTGTTGCCATTAGTGATGCACTTGGCTGGACGGCTCAAGGTATTGAAACCGTAAAAATTGATGAAGCAAATGGCGAATTCGGCATCGACCGTATTGCTGAGCTAGTGAAGGAATATACTATCACTGAATTTGTTGTAGGATTCCCGAAAAACATGAATAATACGGTAGGACCACGTGGTGAAGCTTCTGAAAACTATAAAAAGTTATTAGAAGAGACATTTTCACTGCCGGTTAAACTTTGGGATGAGCGTTTAACGACGATGGCTGCCGAGCGCATGCTAATCGAAGCGGACGTAAGTCGCAAAAAACGCAAGCAAGTCATTGATAAAATGGCTGCTGTGATGATTTTACAAGGCTATCTAGATAGCAAAAACTAATTAATGAGGTGGCAAACATGGCTCACGAGCATAACCATGAAGAAGAATTACACGTACAACACATTACAGTGATTGACGAAAACGGAAACGAGCAACTTTGCGAAGTAATTCACGTACACGAGTCTCCTGAATTCGGTAAATCTTATGTATTTTACTCAATGGTAGGAGCAGAAGAAGATGAAGACGGCTCTGTAGAAATCTTCGTATCATCATTTGTACCTTCTGAAAACGGTGAAGATGGCGAATTAACACCGATTGAAACAGAAGCAGAGTGGGACATGGTAGAAGACGTTTTAAACGCTTTAGAGGACGAAGACGAAGAGTAATTGTTTTCATTTTAAAGTGTAAAGAACAAGGATGGCAAAAGCGGTCCTTGTTCTTTTTTTACGCCAATCAACTTGGACGTACAAGGGCAAGAACTAAAACAATCAGCTCATTTGTAAGGAGGAAGTTAAATGAACGAGGAAACACAAGAATTTATTATTATCGGAGAAAATGGTCAAGAGCAAACATGCCGAGTTGTATTTACATTTGATGCCGAGGAAAAATCATATGTATTGTTCTCACTGATAGATGAAAAGGGGCAAGAAATTCCTGGTGATATTTCAGCGATGACATTCGATTATGATGATAACAGCGGGGAAATGATTAATTTGCAACCTGTGGAAACGGATACTGAATGGGAAATGATTAATGAAGTTGTATTAACACTGTTAGATGAATTTCAGGAGGAACCACAGCTTATAACCGTGACGAATGAAGATGGCACAGATCAGGTGTGCGAGGTTATTCATACATTTGCTTCTGAACAATTTGGCAAATCATATGTACTTTATGTTGCTGTTTCAGAAGAACCAATGGAGGAACGTGATATTTTCGCTGCCCAATATGTACCTGGACCAGATGGAACGATTGAGGACTTACTACCGATTGAAACAGATGCAGAATGGGAATTCGTAGAAGATATTTTAAATGACTTATAAAAAAACATACTCAAAGTATAACTTTGAGTATGTTTTTTTATATATGAGTGCCAGTCACTCAAACAATTTGCTACGATGTCTAATAGAAAATTTCTATCTGAAGCTAAAAAGGATTCTATCGTCCAACGAATATTGTGTTTAGTAGAGAGAAAAACGTGTGTAACATACAGAAAACAAGGGAATCTTCCCCTGCAAGATTACATAAAGATTGATACATGGGAAAAACAAGAAAAAATAGCATTGACCAATTACAAGTAAACGGATAAGATTTGTTGTAATAAAAACAGAAAATTTCAAATAGTTTATTTTAAGAGAATTATTCAACTGTACATGAAATGCTCTATATTTATTTGTAATTAAACCAAGTAAATTAATAAAAATAGGAGGATATAATATGAAAAAATTATGGTTATGGTTTGCTAGCGTGTTAATCATTGTCCTTGCTGGCTGTACAGATTCGAAGCAGGTAAAACAAGACGACGTTGTTACATTAAATGTAGGGGCTGCAAGTGTTCCTCATGCGGAAGTATTAGAATATTTAGCGGAAGATCTTGCACAAGATGGTGTGAAATTAAATATTTCCATATTAAAAGATGCTGTCCAAACCAATCAACAAACAGCGGACGGTGAACTTGATTTCAACTATTTTCAGCACATTCCGTTTTTAGAACAGACGAATAAAGAAAGTAATCTAGATTTGGTAAGTGTCAAAGGTATTCACATTGAGCCATTCGGAGTCTATTCAAAAACAATTCACGATATAAAGGATTTACCACAAAATGCAAAAGTAGCTGTGCCAAATGACATTGTCAATTTTTCACGCGCATTACTACTGTTTGAACATAATGACCTTATCCAATTAGATGATGCAAAGGACAGTGATTTCACAGTTGAGGATATTACAAAAAATGAAAAGAATATTCAGTTTATAGGTGTTGATCCATTGTTATTAGTGCGCTCATTAGATGATGTAGACGCGTCTGCTATCAATACGAATTACGCATTAGAAGGAGGTTATAATCCACTTGAGGATGCACTTATTATGGAAGGGCCGGAGTCACCTTATGTCAATATTATTGCAACGACGAAAGAAAAACAGCAAGATGCTGCCATTCAAAAAGTAGTGAAATGGCTGACAAGTGAAAAGGCGAGAAAATTTTTTGAAGATCAATATAAAGGGGCTGTCGTTCCAGTATTTTAGCATGTTGAACAGATTATACGGATTCAAGTGCATAGGAGGGAAATCTGAATGATTGAATTTATAAATACGACGAAGGAATTTCATGTTGGGCAAGCGACTGTGAAGGCGTTAAATCACATTAATTTAACTATTCAGAAAGGCGATATATTTGGCGTAATTGGCTTTAGTGGGGCTGGGAAAAGTACTTTACTTCGCACAGTGAATTTATTAGAAGAGCCGACATCTGGTGAAGTGCTTGTCAATGGTAAAAATTTAACCAAACTAAGCAAAAAACAATTGCGGGAGGAAAAGAAAAATATTGGAATGATTTTTCAACACTTTAATCTCCTCCACTCTAAAACGGTTTTTGATAATGTGGCAATGCCTTTAGTGTTAAGTGGTGCTAACAAATCGAAAATAGCAGCTCAAGTGCAAGAAGTCTTAACATTTGTCGGCTTGCAAGATAAGGCGCATCGCTTTATTGATGAATTATCAGGTGGTCAAAAGCAACGTGTAGGGATTGCAAGAGCATTAATTACAAAGCCGACAATTTTATTATGCGATGAAGCGACATCTGCTCTGGACCCCCAAACAACAAAATCTATTTTAGCGTTGCTCAAGCGTGTCAATAGTGAATATGGCATTACCATTTTGATGATTACACATGAAATGGAAGTGATTCGAGATATATGTAATCGTGTGGCGGTAATGGAGAACGGGCAAATAATAGAAGAAGACAATGTCCTACACATTTTTTCTGCACCAAAGCAAGACACAACGAAAAACTTTGTGCAATCAGTTGTTCGAAATGAAGTACCGCAATCTGTTTATGAGCAATTGAATGTCATCGATGGTTCGAAACGAATTTACAATATGAAATTTATTGGGGTGGATGTCGGTCAGCCTGTTGTATCACAAGTAGCCAAGAAATTCGCGGTCGATGTCAATGTACTATTTGGCAATATTACGGAGCTACAGGGCATTCCATTCGGTCATTTAATTGTAGAGCTAGTGGGTTCAGCTCCAGAGATTCAAAAGGCGTTTTTATATATTCAAAGTAAAAATATTCATATGGAGGAGGTCGTTGCACATGAAGGTGAGCACACAGGTTATCATCGACGCACTGTTGGATACGCTGTACATGGTTAGCATTTCATTAATTTTTGGCGCTATTTTAGGGTTTATATTAGGCATCGTTTTAGTTGTTACGCGCAAAGGGCACATACTTGAAAATAAAATTATTTTCTCGATTGTCAATCCAGTTGTCAATACGTTACGATCTATTCCTTTCATTATTTTATTAGTAGCTATCATTCCATTTACACGTCTACTTGTTGGGACAGCGATTGGCACAACTGCTGCTATCGTACCACTTGTCTTGCATATTGGACCGTATATTTCAAGATTAATTGAAAATTCTCTGCTTGAGGTAGATGAAGGCATCATTGAAGCGGCAAAAGCAATGGGAGCTTCTCCATTTCAAATTATTCATAAGTTTTTACTTCCTGAAGCCTTCCCATCTTTAATTTTAAGCGTCACAACAGCAACGATTGGACTTATCGGGGCAACAGCAATGGCAGGAGCAGTTGGTGGAGGAGGTCTTGGGGATGTTGCCATAACTTATGGCTACCAACGCTTTGATAATGTAACCATTCTCGTGACAGTTGTACTATTAGTCGTTGTTGTCCAAATTATTCAAAGTATCGGCAATACCATTGAAAGAAAGCTGCGAAGAGTAGCTTAAAAGGAGAGCTAGCAATGAAGAAAATACAGTATATTATCGGACTCTTGTCATTATTATTTTTACTTGTAGCATGTACAAAGGCTGAGGAAAACGATGTTGTGAAGGTTGGCATTCGCAGCTCGGAAATCAAAACGTGGGAATATATAAAAGAACAAGCAACAAAGGAACATATACATTTAGAATTAGTGACATTTTCGGCACAGTATGATCCCAATCAAGCATTAGCAGAAGGTGAAGTCGATATAAATGCTTTCCAACATGTCGCATATTTAAATTTATTTAATAAGAATAACGGCACAGATTTACAAGCGATTGGCACAACGATTATGGCGCCCATCGGCTTGTATTCGAACAAATACAAACGGATAGAAGAGATAAAGGATGGGGCTAAAATTGCAGTGCCAAATGATCCTTCCAATTGGGGGCGAGCATTGTTACTGCTGCAAGAATATGACCTGTTAACGGTTACCGATAATTTTGATGGCAATGGAGGCGAAGATCGTATACAAGACAATCCTAAAAATTTAACGATTGTGCCCGTAGATGGGGCGACGACGCCTCGTGTCATGGAGGATACTGATTTTGCGGTTATTAATAATGGAGTAGCTGTTGAAGCAGGCTTGCTTTTAAAGGATGCGATTATTCATGAAAATGAAACAGCAAAGCCTTTTATTAATGTCATAGTAGCAAAGCCTGAAGATAAGGACAACGCAACATTGAAAAAAATTGTGGAGATATATCAGCGTAAAGAAACAGCAGATTTTGTCTCTAACATTTCAAAGGGGAACTATATTCCTGTCAACATGCCATTGGATGAACTAGCAACATGGAAGACGTTTTATTCATATTAAAAGGAGAGATGATGAAAAATGGCGGAGAACAAACATTTAAAGTTAGCTTTATATTTAATCGGGGCAGGCATGCATGTTGCGGCATGGAAGCATCCTTTAGCGCAGGTCGATGCAAGCATTGATATAAAAGCATTACAAAAAGTAGCACAACTTGCCGAAAAAGGAAAATTCGACATGGCCTTTGTGGCGGATAGTTTAGCCATTAATCACGAATCCCATCCACATATTTTAAATCGTTTTGACCCACTGATTCAAATTACAGCGCTAGCTGCAGCGACATCCAAAATAGGGCTTGGTGCAACAGCTTCGACTACTTACAGTGAACCGTATGTATTAGCAAGACAATTAATGTCCATTGATCATATCAGCAATGGACGTGTTGCATGGAATTTAGTGACAACGGCAGATGCAACCGGCCAAACAGCTTTAAACTTTAGTCGTGATCAGCATTGGGAGCATGACCATCGCTACGAACGAGCAGAAGAATTTATTGATGTCGTGCAATCATTATGGGATTCTTGGGAAGATGATGCCTTTATCTATGATCGTGAAAATAATATTTTTTATGACCAAGAGAAAGTACATGAAACAGCATTTAAAGGTAAATATTTATCTGTGAAAGGTCCGCTAAACATTGCGCGTTCGATACAAGGGCAACCTGTTATTGTTGAGGCCGGAGCATCTAAGCCAGGGCAAAAATTGGCTGCACGAACAGCGGAAGTTGTTTTTGTCCATTGGGATGATATCGAAAAAGCCAAAGCACATTATCGCACTTTAAAGGCACAGCTAGCGTCGTTCGGTCGAACGGAGGAGGAGTTGCTTGTTTTACAAGGAATCTCGCCCATAGTAGGTGATACTGAGGAAGAAGCCATTCGTCAATACAATGAATTGCAATCATTGATAGACCCATATGAGAGCTTGAAGTTTGTTTCAGGTTATATGGGCAATGTTGATTTTTCAAAGTATTCGCTAGATACGCCAGCTATTGAAGTTGAGTTTCCTGCTGTCAACAGTATTCAAAGCCATTTTGACGAGCATTTAGAGATTATTAAAAAAGAAAATTTAAAGGTCGGTGAGTTGTATGCCCGCCTGTTTGGACCTGCTAGACGTGATGCCTTTGTTGGAACAGCGGTACAAATTGCTGACGAAATGGAACGATGGTTGAAGGAAGGGGCAGCTGATGGATTTATGCTGCAATTTCCGTTGTTACCACGTGATTTAGAAAACTTTGTAGAGAAGGTTGTACCAATATTACAAGAGCGTGGCATCTATCGTGAAGATTATACAGGGACAACATTGCGTGAACATTTAGGGCTAAAGAAACCTCAAAACCGATTTACGAAAAGTAAGGTGATCGATTAATGCGTGATGTTTTTATCCGGAATGAGCGAGAACAACAGCTCGTTCAATATGCTCGTAAACTTGCTGGGCAAATTGAAGAAACAGCTGCTATTTATGATGAAAGTGGTGCGTTTCCTTTTGACCATTTTAAATTGTTGGAGGAGGCAGGGTATTTTCGATTGACTGTACCGAAAAAATACGGCGGTGAGGAAATCTCTCTCTATGAAATGCTATTAGTGCAAGAGCAGCTTGCTAAAGGAGATGGGTCAACTGCTTTAGCGGTTGGCTGGCACTTATTAACGTTTTTAAATGTAAGAGAAGCGAAGTTGTGGCCGCAGCATATTTTTGCAGAACTAAGTCGTAAAGCTGTGGAGGAAGGTTCCCTGTTAAATATTATTAATAGTGAACGAGGAAAGGGCAATATTTCACGGGGTAGTTTGCCTGGCACGACTGCCAAAAAAGTTCCAGGTGGTTATATCATTACCGGCGAGAAAGCTTTTGCTTCACTAGCACCAATTTTAAAGCAATTCACGATTATTGCATATTTAGAAGATGAAAATGTAACTGCCGAGTTTCTTATGACAAAAAATGAGCAGGTTGAAGTGGTGAATACGTGGGATGCAATGGGCATGCGAGCAACAGGTAGTCATGATATCATTTTCCACGATACTTTTGTGCCAGATGAGGCATTATTATATCGTCACCGTCCGAATGAAGTGAATCGATTTTTAGCAGATGGACGTGTCTATTCTTTAGAAATTCCTGCGGTCTATTTAGGAATTGCAGGTGCGGCGAGGGATTATGTAGTCGAGTTTGCGAAAAATACGTATTCTTATAGCTTGGAAAATACAATTGCACACGCTAGCCATGTGCAACAAAAGATTGGAGAAATGGAGGTGTTGTATCAAACAGCACGTCGTACGCTTTACAGTATTGCTGCACAAGCAGAACAGCACCCGACAGGTAAACAGGATTTAGCGCAGGATGTTAGTATTGCAAAATATGTGATTTGTCAACATGCCATAGACATTGTGACGAAAGCAATGCAAGTTGTTGGAGGCCGAAGTTTGTCGAAGTCTAATAAATTGCAACGACTTTTTCGAGATGTTCAGTGTAGCCGCTTTAATCCACCAGCTGATGATGTTGTTATTGCTCAACTAGCGCAAGGTTTGTTAGTAGAAGAGAAAAAGCAAGGAGCGTTGCAATTATAAAGTTACAAATCTGCTAAAGAATGTATTAGCAGATTTTTTTATGTGTGCAATTTCTCCTGAATTGTCATTTCTGTTTGTCGAAAAAGTTGATTTCTAGTATGATATTGGATAGTGATAGGGGGGAAACCCGTGGATAACGGTTCTAAAAAACAAGAAATGTTTTCAAAAATGGAAGAAAAAAAATCTGAGGTAAAAATCGTGAGAAAAATCGTAGCTATTATAGCCATTACGTTTTTATTATTATTTGGCATTATCGGTTTAATTGGGTACAACTACGTTAAGAGTGCGCTTAAACCGGTGAATCCGGATGCGACGAAAACCATTGCTGTTGAAGTACCAATTGGCTCTAGTTTAAGTTCGATTTCGGCTTTGTTAGAGAAAAAGGGCATTATTAAAGATGCGAAAGTCTTTAAATATTACGCCAAGTTTAAAAATGAATCTCAATTCCAAGCAGGAAATTATGATTTAACCCAAGCGATGACATTGGACGAGCTGATTGAGAGTTTAAAAACAGGCAAGGTGTATCGTGAGCCAATCTTTACGATGACGATTCCAGAAGGTCTAACACTTGATCAGATAGGTAAAATCGTAGAAAAGAAAACACCTTATACTCAAAAAGAGTTTATGGATTTAGTAACAAGTGAAGCATTTGTTCAAAAAATGATGGCTAACTATCCAGAACTTATTACAGATGCGGTTTTAGCTGATAATATTCGCTATGACTTAGAAGGGTATTTATTCCCAGCAACATATTCTTATTTTGAAGAAAAACCTTCGTTAGAGTCAATTGTTGAAGAAATGATTGCAGCGATGAATAATGTAGTGAAAAATTATAGTGAAGTGTTAGTTGAAAAACAAATGTCAGTCCATCAACTTTTAACGTTTGCATCGTTATTAGAGGAAGAGGCAACAGCACAAACAGATCGTGAAACGATAGCGAGTGTATTCTATAATCGTATAGAGAAAGGCATGCCACTACAAACAGACCCAACTGTTTTATATGCCCTTGGTTCACATAAAGATCGCGTATTGTATGAAGATTTAGAAGTGGAAAACGCTTATAATACTTACAAAAATAAAGGATTACCGCCAGGGCCAATTGCTGGTGCTGGGAAAACTTCGATTGAAGCAACGTTAAATCCGAGCAAAACTGATTATCTTTATTTCTTAGCAGATAAAGAAGGAGTTAACCACTTCTCAAAAACATATGATGAGCATTTGCAAAAGAAAGAACAATATATTAAGTAAATCTCAGTAATTTGAGGCAAATAAATAGCACAATAAAATAGATAGAAGGAAAGAAAAATAGCTTTCCTTCTATTTTCGTGCTATTATAAATTGTGATTTTTAATCAATTATACGTGGTGGCAATTGTTTCGTGCATATCGACTAACAATTGCTCATTTTTGTATGGCAAAGTACCAAGACATCACGTTTGGTCTTTTTCTTTTTGTAGCAAAGTGATGATGAAGTTTGGATAACGGGAGTGCTCGTTTCCTTTTAAATGAGGGTGAATTTTACAATGGAATTATCGGATGCATATATACAATCATTTATTCAACCACGTAATGACTTGCTTTTAGAAATGGAAGCATATGCGGAAGAAAATCATGTACCGATTATGCAGTTAGCTGGAATAGACGCACTGAATCAGTTGCTACGTATTCAAAATCCGGCAAAAATTTTAGAAATTGGCACGGCAATTGGTTACTCAGCAATACGGATGGCAGAGGCTTTGCCAAATGTGCAGATTGTTACGATCGAACGTGATGAAGAACGTGTCGCTCGTGCAAAAGCTTATATTGCAAGATCGACCGTGTCCAATCGTATTACGGTTATTGAGGGAGATGCTTTAGAGGTAGACGATAAGGCAATTCACACAACTTTTGATGCGGTTTTTATAGATGCAGCAAAAGGACAATACCAACGATTTTTCGAAAAATATGCCCCTCTTGTCAACTCGGGAGGCGTCTTGTATATCGATAATATGTATATGCATGGCTTGTCCGATTTGGACTTAAAAGACGTACCACGTCGCAAGCGCACAATGATTCGGAATTTAAAAAACTTTACCGATTGGATTATGCACCATCCTGACTATACAAGTGCATTTTTACCAGTGGGGGATGGCTTATTATTATGTTTGAAGAGGTGACGACTATGAAAAAACCTGAATTGCTTGTTACACCGCAATCAGTAGACCATGTAAAAGCACTGTTAACAGCTGGAGCTGATGCTTTTGTCATTGGGGAACAACAATTTGGTCTTCGTCTTGCAGGTGAATTTTCAGTGAGCGAAGTAGAAGAAGCAACGAAGCTAATACACGCAGCAGGCAAAAAGGTGTATGTTGCAGTGAATGCGCTTTTCCATAACGAAAAACTAGATGCATTAGGTGACTATTTAAAAGAAATGCAACGCATAGGTGTAGATCGTTTAATTTACGGCGACCCTGCGGTTATTATAGTGCGTCGCGAGCAAGGTGTAACCATTCCGTTGCACTGGAATCCGGAAACGACGGCTACCAACTGGTTTACTGCGAATTATTGGGGTAAACGTGGTGCAACACGTGCTGTGCTAGCACGTGAGCTTTCATTAGATGAAGTAATAGAAATTAAAGAAAACGCAGAAGTAGAAGTGGAAGTACAAGTACACGGCATGACTTGTATGTTCCAATCGAAGCGTCCATTACTGGGTCATTATTTCTTATATCAAGATAAAGTAATGACAATTGAAAATCGTCAAGAAAACCGTAATATGTTCCTTCATGATGATGAGCGTAACAACAAATATCCAATTTATGAGGATGCAAATGGTACACATATTTTCAGTCCAAATGATATGTGCATTATTGATGAGCTAGGCGAGTTATTTGAAGCAGGCATCGATGCGCTAAAAATTGAAGGTGTTTTACAAACGCCGGAATATGTAGTGACAGTTACAGAAGCATATCGTCGAGCAATTGACACTTATTTTGACGAATCAGAAGATGCATATGACGATATTAAAGATGATTTACTGGCTAAAATTGAAGAAATTCAACCTGCTATTCGACCACTCGATACGGGCTTTATCTTCAAGGAAACAGTTTACTAGGAGGTGGCAAGAACATGGCATTGGCATTAGAACAAAATGACAAAATCCGTGAAATGATAAACGGTAAACGCGTCATTACAAAAAAACCTGAACTACTTGCCCCTGCAGGTAGCTTAGAAAAACTAAAAGTAGCTGTCCATTATGGTGCGGACGCAGTATTTATCGGAGGTCGAGAATTCGGTCTTCGCTCAAACGCAGATAATTTTTCTATCGAAGATATGCGTGAAGGTGTAGAGTTTGCAAATAAGTATGGAGCAAAAATTTACGTGACAACGAATATTTTCGCTCATAATGAAAATATGGATGGTTTAGAGCAATATTTAAAGGATATTGAATCAGCAGGCGTTACTGGCATTATTGTAGCGGACCCACTTATTATCGAAACATGTCGTAGTGCTGCACCGAAGCTAGAAATCCATCTTTCTACACAACAATCTTTATCAAACTGGAAAGCAGTACAGTATTGGAAAGAAGAAGGCTTACACCGCGTTGTTTTAGCACGTGAAGTTGGCGGCGAAGAAATGAAGCTAATGAAAGAAAAAGTCGATATCGAAATTGAAGCATTCGTTCATGGCGCAATGTGTATTGCCTATTCAGGTCGTTGTGTGTTATCAAATCATATGACAGCACGTGACTCCAATCGTGGTGGCTGCTGCCAATCTTGTCGTTGGGATTATGATTTATATGAGCTGGAAGACGGCGAGGAAAAAGCGCTCTTCGATGACAATCATGCACCTTTTGCGATGAGTCCGAAAGATTTAAAGTTAATTGAAGCGATTCCACATATGATAGAGCTTGGCATTGACTCATTAAAAGTCGAAGGCCGTATGAAATCGATTCACTATGTGGCAACAGTAGTTTCTGTCTATCGTAAAGTCATTGATGCGTATTGTGCAGACCCTGACAATTTTAAAATTAAACGGGAATGGCTAGAAGAGTTAGATAAATGTGCAAATCGTGACACTGCTGAGGCGTTCTTCCATGATGCACCAGGTCATGAAGAGCAAATGTTTGGCGTTCATGGTCGTAAAACAACCTATGAATTTGCAGGGCTTATTTTAGAGCATGATCCTGAAACAAAAATTGTAACGATGCAACAACGTAACTATTTTAAACCAGGTGATGAAGTAGAATTTTTTGGGCCAGAAATCGAAAATTTCCGCATTACAATGGGGGAAATTTGGGATGAGGATGGCAATAGCTTAGATGCGGCACGTCATCCATTGCAAATTGTTAAGTTTAAATGTGAGACACCACTTCAACCGCACAACATGATGCGAAAGGAGAATAATTAATGGCAATCAAGCGTCCAGTTGTCATCGGAATCGCTGGTGGCTCATGCTCAGGTAAAACGAGTGTGACCCGTGCTATTTATGATGTTTTCCGTGAGCATTCTGTCGTAGTAATTGAACAAGATTACTACTATAAAGATCAAAGTCATTTAACATTTGAAGAACGACTAGGAACGAATTATGACCATCCACTAGCGTTTGATAATGATTTATTGATTGAGCATATAAAAAAATTATTAAAGCGTCAGCCAATCGATAAGCCGGTTTATGACTATGTACAGCATACGCGTGCTAAGGAAGTTATCCATGTAGAGCCAGTAGATGTTATTATACTAGAAGGAATTTTAGTATTAGAGGATGCAGACTTACGTGGTTTAATGGACATCAAATTATTTGTTGATACGGATCCAGATTTACGTATTATTCGTCGTATTTTACGTGATATTAAAGAGCGTGGACGTACAACAGATTCTGTAATTGACCAGTACCTATCTGCAGTACGACCGATGCATAATATGTTTATTGAACCGACTAAACGTTATGCTGATATTATTATTCCTGAAGGTGGAGAGAATGGCGTAGCGATTGATTTGATGGTAACGAAAATTAAAACTATTCTTGAAACTGACAACGTATTGTAATAAGATAGAGTGGTATTGACAATATTTACATGCTTTATGAAGCATATTTTTGTAAGGCATGCATACTATTAGGTCAAAGTGTATTTTGAAATGGATTAAAAATAATAAAATTCGATTAAATGCATTTTTCAAAGCATTTGGTCGAGTTTTATGTTTTTATATTGATGAAATAAGGAGTGAAGTACTTTGTCAAACGAAAAACAGTACCCAATGACTGCAGAGGGTAAAAGAAAATTAGAAGAAGAATTAGTGAAATTAGAAACAGAAACGCGTAAAGAAATTGTAGAGCGTATTAAAATTGCACGTGACTTCGGAGACCTTTCTGAAAATGCCGAGTATGACTCAGCAAAAGAAGAGCAAGCCTTTTTAGAAGGACGTATTTCTACATTAAAATCAATGATTCGTAACGCAGTAATTATTACTGAAGATGAAACGGACAACAGTGTAGTTTCGCTTGGGAAAACGGTTACATTCGTAGAAATTATTAACGGTAAACCATCTTCTGATGAAGAATCTTATACGATTGTTGGTTCTGCCGAGGCTGATCCAATGGAATTCCGAATCTCAAATGAATCACCAATTGCAAAAGGCTTACTTGGAAAAGCTGAAGGTGAAGAAGTAGTTGTACAAACACCTGGTGGTGAAATGAAAGTGAAAATTCTTTCAATTAAATAATCACAGATGTACAAGCAGTTAGCTCTTCTTTCAAGAGAAGAGCTAACTGTTTTTATTTTGCAAGTCGTGTGGAACTTGATAAAATATTGGCTAGAGAGGGGGAGACTTCATGGGTGAACGACAAACACGAAGCAGTCGTCATTTGCAGCCATCTCACAATAAAAAGCTAGATAAAATGTTAAATATTTTAATTGGCATTGTCATTATATTAATTGTGATAGTGGCAACGTATGTGTTTAAGTGGCAAGATGACGCACAAGAAACTGTTAAAGAGGAACCAGCTCAAGAGCAAAAGAACGATGACAGTGAGAAGGAACCTTCAAAAGAGGAAGACATAGCGAGTAACGACGAACAGTCACAAGATGAAGAACAGACGAAAGATACAGACGAGTCGAAAGAGGCAGAACAGCAACCAGAACAAAATACGGCAGTGGAAACGACGTCAGACAATCCAATTGTTGACCGTGTGGTGACAGATAAAAGCTGGAAACCGACGCCAACAACGCAAACTGGAGAGCATGTGTCATCCTACGATGATCAATCTGTAGATTGGGCAGAAAAAATTGCGACAGTGACAGCCGTTACTGGCATTACAAATGACAATATGATTGTTTGGCGCTTGCAAAATAATGGTGGTGCCAATAAAGCCATTGCAACGGTTTCGACAAAAGATAAAAGTGAAAAGTATCGTGTCAGCATGGAATGGGTTGATAACGAAGGCTGGCTTCCTGTAAAACTAGAACAGTTGAATACATTAGAAGGTGCCTATTGACGAAAACTGCTGTTTTGATTATTTTTAAATCTATTGGGTAAAAACATAGCTCAATAGCACAATGTTTGGTGACTAGAGCCATTATCCGTAGGTTATGGAAACACGTCAACGGATATTGGGGTTTGCGGCGGGTGCTTGTTACAATACGGATGCCAAAGCCGACACATCGTTGTTTAATAGAGTTGGATAAAAGAAGGGGAGTAATGAATTCATGAAAATCGCAGTTATCGGTGCAATGGAAGAGGAAGTAGAGTTATTACGCGCATCTTTAGAAGGTGCTACTAGTACAACAATTGCTGGTAGTGAATACACAACAGGGACATATGAAGGAAAAGAAGTAGTGCTATTAAAAAGCGGTATTGGTAAAGTCAATGCGGCAATGTCAACAACAATTTTATTACATGAATTTAAACCAGATGTAGTCATTAATACAGGTTCTGCTGGGGGTTATGATGAGGCCCTTGAAGTTGGAGCCGTTGTTATTTCAGATGAAGTCCGTCATCATGATGTAGATGTTACAATTTTCGGTTATGAAATTGGTCAAATGGCAGGTATGCCTGCTGCTTTCCAATCAGATGAAAAATTAATAAAAGTTGCCGAAGAAGCTGTAAAAGCAGTTGGTGAACATCAATACGGTATTGGCTTAATTTGCTCTGGTGATGCCTTTATGAATGATCCGGTACGTGTGGAAGCAGTGCGTCAACATTTTCCTCAAATGAAAGCTGTTGAAATGGAAGCGGCAGCTGTTGCACAAGTATGCTATCAATTCGGTACACCTTTCGTAGTTATTCGTGCACTATCTGATATTGCTGGCAAAGAATCAAACATCAGCTTCGATGAGTTCTTACCAGTCGCTGCAAAACATTCAACACAAATAGTATTAAAAGCAATTACGGCTCTATAAATCTACATGTAATAGACAAAGTGAGCAGTGAAAAAAGTGAGAAAAATCACAGTCGTAAATAATCTTCAATGCTACAATGGCATTATATTCTCTTCATAGTTCGATGGGAGGTATTCATTATGCTATTTTTAACAGCAGGTGTCGTAATAATTACAATGTTAATCGGCACGCTTATTTCGGCAGATTTGACAGAAGCAACGCATTAATACTTTATAGAAAGCTCCTTTGTGGCTGTTAAAGTCAAAAAGGAGCTTTTTATTGTTCGAGGAACCAACGGACTCCTCAATGGACACCAGCCACGCTAAAATGTGTTAGCAACTAATGAAAATCGTTATGCAAAGAGCATCAATAAAACAAGTACTGCTATGTCAAGATTGAATTTTTATCAATAACAAATTACAATAAATTACTCAATAGACTTTTGATCTCTTTTATAAAATTGATAGAGTTTAATTAGTGCTCGCTTTTCAATGCGAGATACATAACTACGAGAAATATTTAAGCGGGCAGCAATTTCTTTTTGTGTCAGTGCATCATGCTGATTTAGCCCATAACGGAGTGTGACAATTTCCAGCTCGCGTTCATCGAGCATGTGCAAATAATGGTACAACTGGGCAACATGTTCTTTATGTTCGATTTTTTCGGTTGCACTTTCTTCATCGCATTGTAGCAGGTCGCGAATTTGTAATGCATTGCCATCTTTGTCTGTGCCAATTGGTTCAAATAAGGATACATCTTTTTGTACTTTTTTCTGGGTCCTTAAATGCATTAAAATTTCATTTTCAATACAGCGTGCTGCGTACGTTGCAAGGCGCGTCTTTTTATCGGGTGTATAACTTTCAACAGCTTTCATTAGACCGATTGTTCCGATTGAAATATAATCATCGAGTTGTTCATGTTTTGGGTGGAATTTCTTTACGACATGTGCAACAAGTCGCATATTGCGCTCAATTAAATCGAGACGCGCTTGCTCATCACCACCTAAAAATCGTTCAATACAAGCAGCTTCCTCTTCTTTAGAAAAGGGTTTATGGAATGTTTGCCCTTTTAAATAACCGAATAACGCAGGGATTTCAAACCATAACTGCAACATAGAAGTAAAAATTCCGCTCATTGAATGATTTCATCCTTTCCCCATTTTTCGACAGTATATGTTAAGAAAGGTCGTTCAATGAAAAAAAGTGCAACAGCAATTACGCTGTTACACTTTTCTTAACGTGAATGTACTAATCATTAGTAAAGCTAAAATCGGTAGTAGGAAAAGATAAAAGGCTGGATGGAACGTAGTCGACGCAAAATACGTTAATGTTAATAGCGTACCAGCAGCTGTTATCGGGAGCCCAGTAAAATAACCGTTTGCTTCACTAATATTGAAGCGAGCTAATCGCATCGCACCGCAGACGATATAAAGAACGGTCATCATCATGCCCGCGAAACCAAAATCAACTAGGACAACTTCATACATTAATAATGCAGGTGCTACACCAAATGATATAATATCACTCATAGAATCTAATTGTTTACCTAACTCAGATACTTGTCCGAGCGCGCGTGCCACTTTCCCGTCATAGCGATCGAGAAGAGCAGCAATAAAGATAAACAAGACACTATAGCTATAATATTCATGTAAAGTGGCCATTATGGCCGCGCCACCAAAGGACATATTACTAATTGTGATGAAGTTTGCTGCGTGCGATTTCATTTTCTTAACCGTCGTATCCACCAACTTGTGATAAAAAAACAAGGCGGATCACTCCTTTGCACTTAAGATATTGTACCATTATACTTCGGATGAGAAAAAATTGACAGTCTAATTTAATGGATAGGGGTTTTGCTTTATGAAAGAAAAACTATACCAACGCTTAATAGAATTAACGAATGGCAAACAATCTTCCCAGCTTTTACAAACTATTGCTAAAGCGAAGTGGAGTAAGCGAATAATTCCAAGCTATATGAAATTATACGATATTAACCTTGAAGAAGTTTCAAAAAAACCACAACAATTTTCAAGTTTGCATGATTTTTTTACAAGAGAGCTTTTAACAGATGCACGACCAGTAGACCAAAATCCTACTGTTTTTACAAGTCCAGTGGATGCAAAAGTGGAATCCTTTGGCCGCATTGAATGGGATATGACTTTTCTTGTAAAGGGCAAACCTTATGCTTTACAGGACTTACTAGGGAATAATGATCGTGCTGCGCAATATGCAGATGGACATTTTATCGTATTTTATTTAAGTCCTGCTGATTATCATCGAATCCATAGCCCGATTGATGGCGAAGTGTTAAGACAATACACATTGGGACAATCATCTTTCCCGGTCAATCAGCTAGGTCTCACTTACGGCAAAAAGCCAATTTCTCATAACTATCGTCTTGTAACGGAGTTAAAAGTGGCAAATGACCAGCATGTGGCATTTATTAAAGTCGGTGCTACTTTTGTCAATTCCATTGTGTTAACAAATACAACAGCCCAGTGGCAAAAGGGAGAAGAAGTTGGCTATTTTTCATTTGGTTCGACAGTGGTCATGCTATTTGAGAAAGATACCGTTACATTTACGGACAATGTTGTACAAGGAAGTCCAATTCGCATGGGTGAAGCCTTTGCAAATATGCTATAATGGTCGAATAATACGTTTAGATTAGGGGTCGCTATTTTGTATAATTTTTTATTACCAGATGAATTTGTGACAAGCATTTTTGAAATAACACCAGAAAAGCTTCAAGAACTAGGCATTAAAGGAATTATTACAGATTTAGATAATACGCTTGTGGAATGGGACCGTGCAGATGCAACGGAAGAGCTAATTATCTGGCTACGTATTATGAAGGAATCTGGCATTCGTGTCATTATCGCTTCAAATAATAAAGAAGCACGTGTAAAGCATTTTGCTGAGCCACTTAACATTCCATATATTCATAAGGCAAGAAAGCCACTTCGTAATGCTTTTTATAGTGCTGTTATTCAACTAGGCTTACGTCCTAATGAAGTAGTAATGGTAGGAGACCAGCTACTTACAGATGTGATGGGCGCCAAACGTTTAGGCTTGCATACTGTGTTAGTAAAACCAGTTGCACAATCAGATGGGCTCGTAACAAAATTTAATCGTTTCGTTGAGCGTCGTGTGTTCAATGATTTAAAACGTAAAGGAATAATTACTTGGGAGGAACAAGAATGAACGAAATGCCAAATTGTATTGGCTGTGGTACGACAATTCAAACAGAAGATAAAACAGCAGTAGGGTATGCACCCCCATCATCATTAGAAAAAGACGTAGTCATTTGTCAACGTTGCTTCCGTTTGAAAAATTACAATGAAATACAACCTGTGTCATTAACAGATGACGATTTTCTGCGTATTTTGAACGGCCTTGGAACACAGCAAGGCTTGATCGTGAAAATCGTTGATATTTTTGACTTCAATGGTAGCTGGTTGCCAGGGCTTCATCGCTTCGTTGGCAAAAATCCAGTGCTATTAGTAGCGAATAAAGCTGATTTACTGCCAAAATCAGTGAAGCCCAAAAAAGTAATTAACTGGCTCAAACGTGAAGCGAAGGCACTTGGTCTACAACCGATTGATGTGCTGTTAGTTAGTGCACATAAGGGCCAAGGAATGGCTGAAGCAATGGAGGCTATAGACCAGTATCGCAACGGCCAAAACGTGTACGTAGTAGGTTGTACTAATGTTGGGAAATCCACGTTTATTAACCGCGTTATTAAGCAGGCTACGGGTGAAGGAGAAGTCATTACTACCTCGCATTTCCCTGGCACTACATTGGACATGATTGAAATTCCACTCGATGATGGTAGTGCATTATATGACACACCTGGGATTATTAATCACCATCAGATGGCACATTATATTGATGCAAGCGAATTAAAGTATATTATGCCCAAAAAAGAAATTAAGCCGAAAGTGTATCAGCAAAATGCAGGACAAACATTATTTATTGGTGCACTTGCGCGATTTGACTTTATTCAAGGGGAACGTTCAGCATTTACAATTCACGTGGCAAATGATTTGCCAATCCACCGTACAAAGCTTGAAAAGGCAGATACGCTATATGCTGAGCATAAGGGGGAATTATTGGCACCTCCGACTGCAGATTTTATCGACAAGCTTCCAGAGTTAGTCCGTCATGAGTTTTCAATCAAAGAAGCAAAAACAGATGTGGTCTTTTCGGGACTTGGCTGGATTACGGTACAGCATGCGAATGTGGTCATTGCTGCTTATGCACCAAAAGGTGTACAAGTATCAATTCGTCCATCGCTCATTTAATATTAGTAAAGAAGAGAAGAGGAACTAGGACATGAAGAAGTGGTTTGCAGTAATTGGTGATCCGATTGAGCATTCAAAATCACCAGCCATGCATAATGTTTGGTTTGAAGAAATGGCAATCGATGCAGCCTATATTCCAGTGCACGTACCATCACATCAGTTAGAGGCAGCGATTGCTGGTTTTAAAACATTAGGTGCTAGTGGTTGGAATGTGACCATACCGCATAAGACAGCAATCATTCCTTATTTAGACGAGCTAGATGAGTTAGCAGAAAAAATGGGTGCGGTGAACACCGTTGTACGAACAAAAGAGGGGAAGTTAAAAGGATACAATACAGATGGGCTTGGTTTTGTACGCTCATTAGAAGAAGCTGTCGGCAAGTCACATAAAGATAAGCCTGTGCTTCTAATTGGAGCAGGCGGGGCAGCTCGTGGCATCGCATTTGCCATGCAACAACAAGGATATATGAATTTAACAATCGCCAATCGTACAGTTGCTAATGCACAAGCAATTATCGATGAACTCGGAACAGGGCGTGCAATTTCTTTAGCGCAAGCGGAGGAATCATTGGCTGATTTTGGCATTTTGGTGCAAATGACGTCAGCTGGGCTTGTAACGGGTGACTTTTCGATGCCATTTTCATTGAATCGACTAGCGAAAGGCGCAATTGTTGCAGATATTGTGTATAATCCATTAATGACGCCTTTTTTACAAGCGGCTGTGGAAAAAGGAGCGACCGTTGTAACTGGTCTTGGAATGTTCGTACATCAAGGTGCGATTGCGTTCCATTACTGGCTCGATGAATATCCAAATACAAATTCAATGATTGCGCGATTAAAGGCGCAATTAGGAGGACAATAATTTTTATGTTAACAGGTAAACAAAAGCGTTTTTTACGTGCAGAAGCACATCATTTAACACCGATTTTCCAGGTAGGAAAAGGCGGCGTGAATGACGAAATGACAAAGCAAATTCGTGAAGCATTAGAAGTACGTGAATTAATTAAAGTGCGTATTTTAGATAACTGTGAAGATGACAAAAACGAAGTGGCAGAGGCTCTTGCAAAAGGTGCACATGCTGAACTTGTTCAATTAATCGGCTTGACAGTTGTTTTATATAAAGAATCACGTAACAACAAGAAAATTGTGTTACCAAAAGCAGCGAAATAAGGTGAAACGATGAAGAAGGTCGGTTTACTTGGAGGTACGTTTAATCCACCGCATATTGGACATCTAATCATGGCAAACGAAGTTTTTCATGCATTGGAGTTAGATGAGGTACGTTTTTTGCCAAATGCTCTACCACCCCATAAACAAGCTCCGCATGATGCGAGTGATGACAAACGCCTAGAAATGGTGAAGCGCGCCATTCAACCTTATCCGCATTTTCGTGTTGAGTCGTATGAGGTTGATAAGGGCGGTGTATCCTATTCCTATAACACACTTGCTGCATTATGTGAAAAGGAGCCTACTGTGAAGTTTTACTTTATCATTGGTGGCGATATGATTGATTCACTCCATACGTGGTATTGTATTGATGAGCTAGTGGAACTTGTTCAATTTGTCGGCGTAAAGCGTCCGAAGACAGAGGCGCTTACGGAGTATCCTGTATTAATGGTGGAAGTACCGCAAATCGATTTATCGTCGACACTGATTCGTGAGCGCCTTGCTACTGGTAGAACGGTAACCTTTTTACTGCCAGAAGCGGTAGAGACGTTTATACGAGAGGAAGGTCTTTATGGAACGCGAACAGTATTTAGCAGCGATTAAACCTCGCATGCCTGAGAAACGCTATATCCATACACTTGGTGTAATGGAAACAGCCATACAGTTAGCAAAAATCTATGGTGAAAACGAGAGCAAAGCAGAAACAGCTGCTATTCTTCATGATATTGCAAAGTATGCCGATATCGAATGGATGGAGGAAATCGTTAAAACACAACAGTTAGATCAACAACTGATTGGCTGGGGCAGTGAACTACTACATGGGCCAGTTGGTGCGTATATTGCTGAAAGTGAATTCGGCATAACGGATGAAGAGATATTAAATGCAATCCGTTTCCATACGACAGGACGTGTAGCGATGAGTAATTTAGAAAAAATAATTTTTGTTGCAGATATGATTGAACCGAATCGAAAATTTGATGGTGTAGAACGTCTGCGAAAAAAAGCGCAAAAGAATTTGGATAAGGCTATGAGTGCCTGCATACGTCATACATTGGCGTTTTTAATTGATAGTAAACAGGCTATCTATCCATTATCTATAGCATGTTATAACGATATGATGAAAAGAGAGGACAGTGAAGGATGACTTCAACTTTATTACAAGCAGCTTACAAAGCAATCGACGACAAACATGGCGAGGATATTGTCGTTTTAAATATGCAAGGTATTTCACTTTTAGCAGATTATTTCATCATTGCACACGGGAATTCAGATCGCCAAGTACAAGCGATTGCGCGTGAATTACAAGAGGTAGCAGTGAAAGAGGGACACGAAATTCGTCGTGTTGAAGGCTTCGATGGCGCACGCTGGATTTTAGTAGACCTTGGTGATGTTGTAGCACATATATTCCACAAGGATGAGCGTGCTTACTATAACTTAGAGCGTCTATGGGGCGATGCACCACAATTAGACGTATCAGAGGCGTAAGTGAGTAGCTACGAACGTTTTGCCCATGTATACGATGAGCTCCAAACGGATATTCCGTATGATCGTTACGTGAAGTGGGTAGAGCAACATGCGCCGAGCAATCAATTCCCGAAGCTTTTAGATATTGGCTGTGGCACTGGTGTGCTTGGCCTGATGCTAGCAAAGGCTGGTTATCAGGTAAGTGGTATTGATTTGTCAGAAGATATGCTTGCTATAGCCGCAGAGCGTTTTGCAGAGGCGGGTTTACAAGTGCCGCTGTTCTGTATGTCGATGCATGAATTAGACGGCTTTGAGGCACTGGATGTTGTCACGATTGCCATTGATTCACTTAACTATGTGGTGGAACAAGCAGACGTTTATTCGACGCTAGAGCGTATTTTTCATACGTTACGACCAGGTGGTCAACTGTTCTTTGATGTCCATTCATTATTTAAAATGGATGAAATCTTTTTAGATGGACCATTTACGTATGATGATGGAGATATTAGTTACGTATGGCATACAGAGCCTGGGGACTATGAACATTCGATTGTCCATCAAATGACGTTTTATGTTCGAGATGCTGGAAGTGATTTGTATGAACGTTTTGATGAGGAGCATTTCCAACGTACATTTGCTGTTGAACACTATATGACATGGCTTCGTGAGATTGGCTTTACAGATATAGAAGTAACAGCAGATTTTACAGAGGAAGCACCAGAATACGAAAGTGAACGCATTTTTATACGTGCGGTGAAATGATAATTGCAACAGGTACTCCGGAAAGTTTGATAAGATGGGGGCCAATACTTAGAAAAGTTCGGTATTATACCGAACTTTTTTTTGATTAAATATAAGGTTTTAATAACATATGACTTGAACAATTTCGTTTTGGATAGAAAGCATCTATCTACTTTTCTCCATCAGAGCGATAGTATATGATTAAAACAGACTCCATATGATTACCTTTGCATAGAAAGGATGGTTTGCATGATCCAATCTTTATGGCAAAAGTATAAGAAAAGTGTGTTGCTCCCCAGCATACTAGTAATCAGTGGACTTTGTTACTTCTTTTTCTCGAAATTTGACTCTTCACCTCCCCAAGAAGAGCTCATCGAAACAATCCAACCGACAGATCAGCTAGCAATAATAGAAGAACCTGTTGAAGAAGCGGTCGTACAGCAGGTGCTCATTGATATAAAGGGTGCTGTATTGCATCCAGGTGTCTATGCACTTAAGCCAGATCAACGTATGATAGATGCAGTACAGCTTGCAGGCGGTTATAGTGAGGACGCTGATACACGGTTCATTAATCATGCGCAAAAGGTGCAGGATGAAATGGTTATTTATATTCCTGTAAAAGGAGAAAAACTTGATGACGTAATGTCCAGTTTCAACATTGCTACAGCAAATGAAAGCAACCTGACAACGAATAATAAAATCAATGTCAATAAGGCAGATCATAAAGAGCTGGCAACATTAGTTGGGATAGGTCCTTCTAAGGCACAAAATATTATTGCCTACCGTGAGGAACATGGACGTTTCCAAACAATAGAAGATGTAAAAAAGGTGGCAGGTATCGGTGAAAAAACATTTGAAAAGTTTAAGGATGCCATTACCGTTAACTAATTTTACAAATAATGTGAAGTTGACGACCCTTTTCTAAAAGGGCTACACTAGAGTAGAAAAGTGACTGTGGCATGGAAGCGCAGTTTGTTATTAATGTAAGTAAATTTAGGAGGTAGTCATATGGAGCGTATTACTTGGGATCAATTTTTCATGGCACAAAGCCATTTACTCGCGTTACGTAGTACTTGTACAAGACTAGCAGTAGGCGCAACAGTTGTACGTGATAAACGCATTATAGCAGGAGGCTATAACGGCTCAATTACAGGTGATGAACATTGTATTGAAGAGGGTTGCTATGTTGTTGATAACCATTGTGTTCGTACGGTGCATGCAGAGATGAATGCTCTTCTACAATGCGCCAAGTACGGTACACCGACCAAAGGAGCAGATTTGTATGTGACACATTTCCCTTGTTTACCATGTACGAAGTCCATTATTCAAGCAGGGATTGAACGTGTCTATTATGCAACAGATTATAAAAATAATCCATATGCTCAAGAGTTATTTAAAAAAGCAGGTGTAGAAGTATTACATGTACCCTTTGATGAGCGCAAAATTGATTTTTTAAGAAATGAAAAATTAGCCTTGTACATAGATATGCTACATGCATTACGTGAAAGCGGCATGCCAGCAGAAAAATTGCTCCCTTATGAACAGAAGGTGAGTGCATTATTTGGCAAAATACAATAAAGCATAAATGGATTTATGTAGCACTAGCTGTACTTGTTGCTTCGCTTGCGGCACACAAGTCAGCTTGGCTACTTGTTGGTGTTCTGTTATTAGCATCATGGCTTATTTTAAAAGGTGAGGCAATGATGATACCAGCACTTGTGATAGGTGTTGGACTGCTTTCTTTCTTCTTTTTTTCCACCATTCGATTGACGGAACCTTCCCCCTTACCGTCAACTTTTCAATTAACATGGACGAGCGACTATAAAATTAATGGGCAACGGCTTAGTGGTTTTGCAAAAACAGAGACAGGTGAAAAACTTTATGTGATGTATACATTGTCCTCAGAGCAAGAAAAACATTTTTATGAAACGACATCGATTACAGGTTTTACCTATGTCGTTCAGGGCGAACTGGTAGCACCGAATCCACCAGCACATGCTTACGCTTTGTCCTTTGATAAATATTTAGTGAGCAAAGGCGCAAGGGGCATTTTTGAAGTCAAGGGTTGGTCGTTGATATCAAAAGAAAAATCATTAGGCATAGTGCTTGCAAAGTACAGATTCCACCTAAAAAAGCATATTGAAACTACTTTTCCTGCCGCCCTTGTAGCAGAGGCACAGGCGTTGCTTATTGGTTTACGGGATCATGTAGACGAAGAGCATCAGCGAGCATATCAGAAGCTAGGCATTACGCATCTATTTGCTATCTCTGGCTTACATGTCGCACTCGTTTCATGGTTGTTTTATGAAGGATTACTACGAGTGGGTATACGAAAAGAAATAGCGACAATTGTCCTGCTCGTTGTGTTACCTATGTATGGTGTGTTAGCCGGTGGAGCACCTTCTGTAGTTCGAGCTGTTTCGGTTGTAGAACTGGTGATGTTAATGCGCTTTGCGAGGTGGCAGTTACCAGTTGATGACGCACTAGCCATTAGTTTTATTGGCTTTGTTTTATTGGAGCCTGGGGTAATATTTCAACTGGGCTTTCAGTTATCTTATCTTGCAACAATGAGCCTTTTATACTCGAATGCAATCTTGCAGGGCAGGCACTGGTTGTTCAAATCTTTGTTAGTCACGTTTGTATGCCAACTACTTGTGTATCCGCTATTACTTTATCACTTTTATGAACTATCAATCTCATCGTTTATTGCAAACATTGTTTTTGTGCCATTATTTTCGGTTGTTATTTTACCGACAAATCTGACGTTGCTCATTGTCTCATTCATCTCGATGCCTTTAGCTAAGCTATTTTTCAAATTTTATGAGCCTTTGCGTGCTTGGCTGTCGGAAGCCATCATATATTTACAAGCTTTGCCGATGCAACTATGGACGCCTGGAAAACCTGCATTATGGCTTGTGTGTCTAGCGTTTGTTAGCGTGCTTAGTAGCTTGTATTTTTTAGAAGCGAGACGCTATGGTAAAGTTGCCATATTGTTTTTAATACCTGTTCTTTGTATTGAATTTGCACCTAAATTATATAGCGAAACGAGGCTGACATTTTTAAATGTAGGGCAGGGTGATTGTACAGTCATCGAATTACCGTTTAGAAGGGCCGTATACGTGGTAGATGCTGGAGGTGTACTTCGATTCAAGGAAGAGGATTGGAAGGCTCCTAAGCGCCCCTATGAGGTTGGTAGGCAGGTTATTGTCCCGTTTTTAAAAGGAAAAGGTATTCGACAGGTGGATATAATGATTATGACACACCCAGATGCTGACCATGTAGAGGGGGCAGAAGAAGTGCTAGAGGAGATTAGGGTGCGTGAAATTCATGTAACACCTAGCTCTCTCGATACACCAGTAATGCAAGACTTATTAGCGGAAGCGGCGAAACAAAAAGTTCCTGTAAAAGAAAAAATGAAAGGTACTTCATGGCGTGTGGGGTCGACAAATTTTCACTATTTATCACCGGATGATACACATTATGAGGGCAATAATGATTCCCTTGTGTTATTTATACAACAGGAATCGTTTCGTGCATTGTTAACAGGCGATTTGGAGGAAGCTGGTGAACATCAGTTAATAAAGCAATATGGTCCACAATTGGCAAACATAACGCTTTTAAAGGCTGGGCATCATGGTAGTAAAACTTCAAGCATTGAGCCATTTGTAGAGCTTCTACAGCCTAAATTAACCATTTTTAGTGCAGGACGTAATAATCGCTACAATCATCCGCATGAAATAGTAGTCGAACGTTTTCGAAGGCGTGAATTAGCAACGATGATAACGGGTACAGATGGGACGATTGAAGTGGTAGCACATAAAGATAGATGGCATGTGCGTACTGAAAAAGACCTTGTCCAAAACTGAACAAGGTCTTTTACATTGGTATAAAAGGTAGCTTACATTGCTGCGTAGTCTACTATTACTGCGATGATAAACATAATAGTGAAAACCCCAAAAGATACGCCGAAACCAACGCCAGAATCAATAGCATCGTTACGTTTGCATTGTATATTTTTACCTTCAAATGGATTCATTGTCATCCCTCCAATTCTGTTATTTATTATAAGACATCATTTTCATAAAAGCTATATCGAAAAGACGAATTACCAATGTGGCAAGGAATCGACACAATTTAGCCCAAAGTCACAACCGAAACTAAATCATGTATACTAATAGTATTGCTAGATGGAGGTAAAAATATGATATCAACGGTTTGGAACAATATAAAAAAAGGTCAGCTTGCACCTGTATACTTAATAATTGGTGAAGAAAGCTATTTTATAGATGAAACAGTGAAACGTTTAAAGGAAGCCCTCGGCACAGAAGAAGAAATTGAAATGACGGCTTTTGACTTAGAGGAATTACCGGTAGATGTCGTAATGGATGAAGCGGATACGATTCCATTTTTTTCAGAGCGTAAACTGGTGATTGCTAAAAACGCATCGTTTTTAAAGGCAACTGAAAAGGGAAAAGAAAAAATCGAGCATGATGTGAAACGTTTGGAGGCATGGCTTGCAAATCCTTCAGATTTTTCTGTAACAGTTTTTATTGCACCATACGGAAAGCTAGATGAACGTAAAAAAGTGACAAAAATGATGAAAGAGCATGCGCTCATTGTCCAAGCCGAAACGCCGAAAGAACAAGATTTAGCAGTATGGATTCAAGGACTTGTGAAAGCACAGGGCAATACGATTACACAAAGTGCTATTGAGCAGCTTGTATCAATGGTTGGACCGAATATGCTGCAGCTACAGATGGAAATGGAAAAACTATCGCTCTATGTAGGTGAGGGCGGAGAAATAACAACGATGCTCGTAGAAGATTTAGTAGCAAAAACGTTAGAACAGGATGCCTTTAAAATGTTAAACGCATATTTTGGACATGACCCTGTAGCGGCATTGTCGATTTACCATGATTTATTGCGCCAAAAGCAGGAGCCGATTATGCTTGTCGGGCTTCTTGCTTCGAATGTTCGGACGATGTCGAATGTGTTTTATTTGCTGAAAAAGGGCTATCATCCACAGCAAATTGCAAAAAACTTAAAAATTCACCCATATCGTGTCAAGTTAATGGTTGAGCAACGCAACCGTCCATCTGAAGAAAGTTTACTGAAAGCTTTATATCAGTTGGCAGAAGTCGATTTACAGTTAAAAACAGCAGGAGGAAACCGCGAGCGATATTTAGAACTATTTTTACTACGCCAACTGTAAAAAAGATTAACTAGTTGGGCATGAATGGTTGTATAATGTCGTGGGGGGTTTTTGAACGTGCATACACGAATTCAGTACATGGACAGCCTTAGAGCCATTGCAATTCTAGGCGTATTACTTTTACATGCTGCGACTCCTTATGTCGTGCTTTATGACAAAATTACTTTATTTGACTGGCAAACAGGCATTGTTTATAATGCATTATCGCGCTGGTGTGTGCCCATTTTTTTAATGATTAGTGGGGCACTGTTACTTGGGCGGAAAGAAGAATCGCTGCGTACTTTTTTTAAAAAACGTGCGAATAAAATTTTACTACCTTTTATTGCTTGGTCAATAATCTATTATGCGTGGGCAACGTATATGTGGAATCCTGGGTATTCTTTGAAAGAGTTTCTAATCATGTTTTTTAATAATCAGATATACTATCATTTGTGGTATTTTTATGCGCTTATCGGTATTTATTTACTAGCGCCCGTCTTTAATATTTTCGTTAATCATGCCTCGAAACAAATGATAGGCTATGTGGTTGTTCTCTGGATATTATTTTATGGGGGTTTCCGTTATTATTCATATATTGTGAGTAATGAATTTACATTATTTTTCCCTTTAAGTGAGTATATCGGTTTCTTTATATTGGGCTACTATTTAGCGACATTTGAACTATCGAAAAAATGGCGTGTGGGCATTTACATGCTAGGGATAGTTGGAGCACTTGAAACAATTCTACGTACAAATGTTTTAACAGAGCAGCAAGGACAATTTACAAGCTATGCTTTTTCCTATTCTAGTCCAAATGTTATTGCGATGAGTATCGCTCTCTTTGTTTTTGTGAAATATTGGGTCAATCGTAAAGTGGCAAGTGGAAGCTATGAGACAAGTAGAATTGTTAAGTTAGTTGGGCAAACAAGTTTTGGTGTGTACTTAGTACATGCAATGATCTTAGATAAAGTCCGCCCGTACTTTTTTGATGAAAATGAGCTTTTTGTCAAACCGCTATTTGCTATTCCATTACAAGTACTCATTATTTTAGTGCTTTCCACAATAGTTGTGTGGATTATGCAGAAAATACCATATCTAAAAAGAGTGATTTAGTTAAGGAAGATTCATACATAATAGCAAGTGTGAATTGTTTTCCTGATAAAGAAAATCCGCTGTGCCTTTCCGAGGGGAAGACATGGAGCACCTTAAGGGGCCTCATGTTTTTTTGAAGAAGCATAGCGGATTTTTTATTGGGCAATCCTATAATTGTTGAAAAACGAAAAAAGACCAGTTACTCAAGAAGAGTAAACTGATCCTTTATAAACACTTACGCTTTTTTAGCTAGGCGAGACTTTTTACGAGCCGCCGCGTTTTTGTGGATAAGTCCTTTTGAAGCTGCTTTATCTAAAGATTTGTAAGCTGCTTGTAAAAGTTCTTGTGCGTTTTCAGCGTTAGCAGCAACAGCGTTTTCAGCTTTTTTCACTGTAGTACGCATTGCAGATTTAGCTTGAGAGTTAGCAACGTTTGCTTTTTCGTTAACTTTTACGCGTTTAATCGCAGATTTAATGTTTGGCATATCTTTCACCTCCTAAAATAGGTACGAGATGATATCTTCTCATTGATTTCTTGTGTCAATACAACAAAAATCATTTTAACAAACGCTAGGCTAAATTGCAATAGATAAATGCAAAGAATATTTACTTGACAGTTTGAACAAACTACTAATTGAGGTGAGCTGAATGCAAAATTTAAATTGGCAACGGACTGATTTAATTGATGAATCTGAAGAGGTCGTTTTACATCAAACGAAGGAACAAAAAGAAACACTTGAACAATCATCTGGGGTTCAAATCGAAGACCGCACTGCAGGACGCGTGAAAATAACCGATGTCCAAGTGAACGCAGAAGGCAAGAAACAAATAGGCAAAAAAGAAGGGAAATATATAACCCTTTCTGTACCAACGCTTACATTAGAAGATGAGGATGGATTTGAACAACTTGAAAAAGCCTTGCTAGCAAACTTTAAAACGTTACATGAATCAATTTCTTGGCAGAAGGATGACAAAATATTAATTATAGGGCTTGGCAATCGAACGATAACACCGGATGCCATAGGACCATATGTTATCGATCACTTGCATAGTCTAGATAAAATCGATGACAAATTTGTCATGTATGCACCAGGTGTGACAGGGCAAACAGGCTATGAAACAGGTGAATTTGTAGCAGCATTAGCTGAGCGTCTACAACCAAAACTCATCATCGTCGTAGATGCCCTTGCAACAAGAGCAAGCGACCGCTTATGTAAAACCATCCAACTTACCGATACAGGGATTCACCCAGGTTCAGGTGTCGGCAATCAACGCAAGGAAATTTCCTTAGAAATGCTTGGTATCCCTGTCACGGCTATTGGGATTCCAACAGTTGTTGATGCACCTGTGCTAATTGCTGACGCTGTAGAGGTGATGTTACGCACGATTGCAGCGCGAGTTGCAGAGAGAGGAAAACCTTCGTCTAAATTATCATTATCTTCATGGCGTCCAGATATTAATAAAGAACTTGATATGTCTCTCGTTACACCCATTTTCGGTGAATGGGCAACATGGTCAAAAGAGGAGCGTCAACAGCTTTTTGAAGAGACTTTTGCTGCTTCACATGCACAGTTAATGGTCACACCGAAAGAAGCCGATTATTGGATAGATCGCTATGCAACACTCATTTCAACTATGCTTACAAAATGGGCAAACGAGCTATAAATTCATCGTTCTAAAAGACACATCCCCTCCATACGATAAGGGGAGGAGGGTGTGACTTTGCTAAAAAAACTACAATGGTCAATTGGTCTATTATTGTTCTTTTTCGTATTACCAGTCATTGCTGGGCAACTTCCGTTCAACAAGCAAGCATCGACTCCGATGAAACAACCAGAGGATAAACAAGTCGTGTTTGCCGCTACTAATTTAGAAGAAGAAAGTGAACTAGAAAAGACAAAAGAGCAGACGGAAGAATCGACACCAGAATCGACACCAGAATCGACACCAAAATCAACGTCAGAGCCGACAAAAGAGCAGGATCCATTTAAAGTATTATTGTTATTTACACATTCACAAGAAGCCTATCAACCGATAGTAAAAGCAGTTAGCGGAAAAGTGGCCGTTTATGATGACAAAACAAATATTTATAACTTACAAGGCGCCATTTCCAAGCACTTTAGCATGAACGGTATCCAGACGGATGTATTAGATGTTGATGTGATGAAGGTAATGAAATCGGAAGGCAAAACTTTTCCACAAGCTTATAACACAGTACGTCCCTATTTATCTAATCGTTTACAAGAGCAATCCTATAATTTAATAATTGATTTGCATCGAGATTCGGCCAAACGGAATGCGACAACTACTATGCACAACAATCAATCATATGCACGTATTGCCATAGTCGTAGGCGCAGAACATAAAAATTACAGATGGAATACGGCTTATGCAGAAAGTCTTTCTGCTGCCATGAATGACATTGTGCCAAAGGTTTCAAGAGGGGTTATATCGAAAAGTGGTGATAATGTAGATGGTCGCTACAATCAAGATTTAGCTAAAGAGATGATTTTAATTGAATTAGGTGGCATCGATAATACAGAAGATGAGTTAAATCGTACAATTGCTGTTATTGGAAAAGCAATTGCAAAAACCTTTGTAACGGAATCTAAAAGTTAAACAGTTATTAACTATATTGAATTTTTCCTATTCAAGTTCAAGCGATTTTTTCATCGCTGTCCACTTTAGAAAATAGTTTGATGCTATCAATAAAGGGTAATGAATGGTATGTAAGGTGCCAATTGAGAGAATTACCTAAAAAAATTTTTTACTAGGTCTTTCAATTGTTGATACCTTGCATTATACTTTTCAAGTCAGCTCATACGCCTTATTGAATCGGGCGATTTTCGATTGTGTTCATCAATGAAAAAAGCCGTTTCAAAAGCATCTTCCATTATGGGCAGATGCTTTTTTTGTTGTTTGGTTGCAACATTACAAATTTTTAATATAAAAGTGACTTTAATGATGTTTTATACATATGATTTGTAAGAAATATAGTAATTTTTTATACTCTATGGTAGCTAAGAAACGAATGAACATGGTATAACCAAAATCCCACCGTGGAAAATTTTTTTGCTTAAGAAAATGATCAACCTTTTAGGTGGCTCATACGTCTTTAATAGTATAAGTAAGTAAAGAATAAAACGTAGAAAAGGAGCAGAGGCTAGGCAATATACTCACATTTTATAAATAACTTAATAAAGGGAACGACGTTTTATATTTTATTGGAGGAAACAGTATGTTAGGCAAGACATTGAATCATCGTTATATCCCAGGATTAGATGGGATAAGAGCTTTAGCAGTACTAGCAGTCATTGCTTACCATTTTAACTTTCGATGGGCCAGTGGAGGGTTCCTCGGAGTTGATATCTTTTTTGTTTTATCAGGTTATTTAATTACTTCAACCATTTTACCGATGAAAGGGAATCAATTAACAGTCAGTTTGCGACGATTTTGGATTGGTCGCTTTCGACGTCTAGTGCCCGCTGCCTATGTTATGATTATGACCACTTTTGTGTGGGTCATGTTTTTTCATAAAGAACTTTTAAATACTATGCGTGGAGATGCGCTATCTTCCCTTTTCTACTCTAGTAATTGGTGGTTTATTTATCATAAACTTTCCTATTTTGATAGTTTCGGGTCGCCTTCCCCATTGAAGAATTTATGGTCTTTGGCGATTGAAGAACAATTTTATGTTATTTGGCCGATTGTATTGATGATTGGTTTAGCTCTATTTAAAAAACAAAGTAAATTTTCAACAATTATTTTCATTGGCGCAATTTGTTCAGCAATTCTTATGGCCATTCTGTATCAGCCAGGAGCTGACCCAAGCCGAATTTATTATGGGACAGATACACGTTCCTTCGAATTGTTAATAGGCTGTTGGTTAGCATTCGTTTGGCCGATGAAAAGACTTTCTACGAAAAAGCTTTCTACTAAGCATGTTTATGAACTTAACAGCATAGGTGTCATTACCTTTAGTATTTTTATTGTCAGTATTTTATTCGTAGATGAATACCAAGCATTTTTATATAGAGGTGGTATGTTCTTATTTTGTCTAAATGCAGCGCTATTAATAGCCTGTGTTTGTCATCCAGCTAGTTTTTTAGGCAAACTACTTGCATGGAAGCCACTTCGCTGGATTGGTTCTAGATCGTACGGAATCTATCTTTGGCATTACCCTATTATTGTGTTAGGTACTCCTGTTCATGAAATCGGAAACCCTGTCTATTGGCGTGTTACTATACAGTTATTGCTCATATTACTGCTCGCTGAATTATCTTATCGCTTTATTGAAATGCCTATTCGTAAAAAAGGATTCCGATTATATTTCCGACAATATTTAATCATCCATCCGAACAAATGGCGTGATTTTTCAATTGCAAGAAAAATTGCAACTGCTGTTATCCCACTTTTCTTACTCGTGTTTTTTACTGGTATAACAGGGGTAGTAGGAGAAGCACCACAGGACACAAAGGAGTCTTACCCAACAAACATTAAAATAAATGGTGGACAACATGCTTCTGCAAAAGATCAGGATACAGTAGAGCAGGATTCCACAGATGAACAAGTAGAATCACCTGTTGATAATAACGAAGCAACGTCAAAAACGGAGAAAGATGATGTAAGTGACATTGCGAAGAAAGGACCGTATAAAGAACTACTAGCTATCGGGGATTCTGTTATGATTGATATTGCTACAAGTTTACATACGCTTTACCCTAACATTACAATAGATGGAAAAATCGGGAGACAAGTTTCGCAAGCAGTCAAACTGATCCCTAGTTACGCCCGCTTTAATCAACCTGATAAAGCTATCATTATTCAACTTGGCACAAACGGATACTTTACAAATGACCAAATTGACACGCTTCTTGGTGCTTTTTCTCAAGCAGAAATATATTTAGTGAACACACGTGTACCACGTCCGTGGGAAGCAAAAGTAAACAATGCTTTAGCGAATAAAGCGCAAGAACGTGAGAATATTACGCTAATTGATTGGCATTCTACAGCCTTAAACCATCCCGAATATTTTGCACCTGACGGGGTACATTTGGAGCCAAAAGGGGTAGAAGCTTTATCGAGTCTAATTCAGCAAGCAATTGATGCTCGTATGAATGAAGTTTAATAAGCATCCTGCTGTCGCTAGATAGTCTCCCTGAGACGAGTCACTTAATGGAGTGACTCGTCTTTTTATATGAAAGAACAGGGATTTTTTCTTATGCAGAAAAAATAATTTGATTCTAATTTAATATATTTATACCAATTATAATCCAATTATGTATAATATTTAGTGGGAGGAGGGATTGATGGATACAGTGAATCCACTAGTTACCAACTTTCAAGGATTACATAAAAAGGTTATTTATAACAAATGACAAAAAGGGAGACTCAAAAAATGAAAAGTAAAACACTTGTATTAGTAATGACACTAATGTTAGCAATTGCATTCCATGTCAACATTGCAAACGCTAGCACTTTTAAAGAAGTAAAAGTAACAGACTCTTCATCAAAGGTATATGAAAAAACTGATACTAATTCAAAAGTAATTGGAACTGTGGAAAAGGGGAAATTTGTTATTTCAATTAGTGAACATAATGATTTTTCTCGTATAATGTATTTAAATAACGAAAATAAAATGATTGATGGTTATATTATGGAAGATGCACTTGATGATGCGCCATACACAATTAAAATTGCGAGTTCGAAAAGTGGGTTGGTTGTAAAAGAAACGCCATCTTTAAAAGGTAAAACGATTGCAACATTACAAAATAAAATGGTTGTCAAAGATTTCGGATCAGTTGGTGATGGTTGGTCCTTTGTCCAGTATGGTAATGTTATTGGCTATGCTGCTACTAATTTTATGAGCAATTCACAGCCAACGACTAAATATGTGCTAGCAAGCAGTCTTATTGTTAGAAATATTGCAAGCCCTTCAGGTGTTCAAGTAGGGGAGCTAGCTAAAAATGAAGAAGTAGCCGTTCATTCTACAATTGCTGGCTGGTCGTTCGTAACAACTGATGATTACGAGGGCTATGTAGTAGATACTTACTTAAGCTCAAAAAATCCAGCTGCCGCGACAACGAGTAAACCAAGTGGCTCTTCAAATGCTAGTAATTCAAATAGCAGTAAAACCTATAAAAATTGTACGGAGCTTCGTAAAGATCACCCAAATGGTGTAGGAGCTGACCACCCTGCTTATGCACCTAAACATGATCGAGACAAAGATGGATGGGCTTGCGAAAGATAATTTTACTTTAATTGAGTAGCAAATAATAGAATTAAAAAAGCGCCTGCCAACATGCAGGTGCTTTTTTAACTATATAGTTAGTTATTGAATTATTTAGTGCTTCCTGTACACACACTTGTCATATTTTATGTACTTTTTGAAAAGCACTTTTTTGGGCCTTATTGCCTGAATTGGGTGCTTTTTGATGCATTGAAATGCAGAAAATAACAAGCATAAATAAGAGTAACCATTGATTTAACAGCATTTATCCCGTTCTAATGTTGTGGTTTGTATGTGGTTCATAGTATAATTCATTATAGTTTAATTAGGAGTGGAAGAGATGAACCGAGAAGCACGATTAAAAAGACAAGAGAACATACGAAATTTCTCTATTATTGCACATATTGACCACGGGAAATCAACGCTTGCTGACCGTATTTTAGAGCAAACGAAATCACTGACATCCCGTGAAATGAAAGCACAGCTACTCGACTCAATGGATTTAGAGCGTGAGCGAGGCATAACAATTAAGTTAAATGCAGTCCAATTAAAATATGAAGCCAAAGATGGCGAAGTGTATACGTTCCATTTAATCGACACACCAGGACACGTCGATTTCACATATGAGGTATCACGTAGTTTAGCTGCTTGTGAGGGCGCTATTTTAGTTGTGGATGCAGCACAAGGCATCGAAGCACAAACATTGGCTAACGTTTACTTAGCACTTGATAACGATTTAGAAATTTTGCCAGTTATCAATAAAATCGACTTACCAGCAGCAGATCCAGAACGTGTGCGTCAAGAAGTTGAAGACGTTATCGGTTTAGATGCTTCAGAAGCGGTATTAGCTTCCGCAAAGGCTGGTATCGGTATTGAAGATATTTTAGAACAAATTGTTGAAAAGGTTCCTGCACCAACAGGCGATCCAGATGCACCATTACAAGCACTTATTTTTGACTCTGTATATGATGCCTATAAAGGTGTTATTATTTCCATTCGAATTATGAATGGTACGGTTAAACCTGGCGATAAAATTCGTATGATGGCGACAGGTGCAGAATTTGATGTTATTGAAGTTGGCGTACATACTCCGAAAAGTGTGCCACAAAGTGAATTAACGGTTGGAGATGTTGGTTACTTAACAGCATCTATTAAAAATGTTGGTGATACGCGAGTGGGGGATACTGTTACATTTGCTAATCGTCCAGCAGCAGAGGCATTAGCAGGTTATCGCCGTTTAAATCCAATGGTATACTGTGGATTATATCCAATCGATACAGCTAAGTATAACGATTTACGTGATGCATTAGAAAAATTAGAGTTAAATGACTCTGCATTACAATATGAACCTGAAACATCACAAGCGCTTGGTTTTGGTTTCCGTTGCGGTTTCTTAGGGCTTCTTCATATGGAAATTATACAAGAACGTATTGAACGTGAATTTAGCATTGATTTAATTACAACAGCACCATCGGTAATTTACGATGTTTATATGACAGATGGTACGTCCATTAAAGTCGACAACCCATCCTTTATGCCAGACCCACAAAAAATTGACCGTGTTGAAGAACCATATGTGAAAGCGACAATTATGGTACCGAATGATTATGTTGGTGCGGTAATGGAGCTTTGCCAATTGAAACGTGGTAATTTCATGACGATGGATTACATTGATACGTCACGTGTCAGCATTATTTATGAAATGCCATTATCTGAAATTGTCTACGACTTCTTCGATTATTTAAAATCAAATACCAAAGGCTATGCATCATTTGATTATGAGCTAATCGGTTATCAGCCGTCAAAACTAGTGAAGATGGATATCCTATTAAATGCCGAGCAAGTCGATGCACTAAGCTTTATCGTGCACCGTGACTTTGCTTACGAGCGTGGAAAAGTAATCGTAGAAAAACTTAAAGAATTAATTCCTCGTCAACAATTTGAAGTACCAATTCAAGCTGCAATTGGTCAAAAAATTGTCGCACGTTCGACAATTAAAGCGATGCGTAAAAACGTATTAGCAAAATGTTACGGTGGGGATATTTCTCGTAAACGTAAACTTCTTGATAAACAAAAAGAAGGTAAAAAGCGTATGAAACAAGTCGGTTCAGTCGAAGTGCCACAAGAAGCATTTATGGCTGTGCTGAAGATGGATGATACGAAGTAATGTTGATATAACAACGTTTGTAGAGGTTGTTTATTAGTAATTTTATATCCTTTGGGTGGAGGATGCCACCGATTTGCCACCGTTATTAAAATGAGCCTTCCACAGATGATTGTGGAGGGCTTTTATTATACAAAAAGGAAGGTGTCAGATAAAAATAGACACACTTTATATCAATCGTAGGCGGCTCCATGGCATGGGTCGCTTATTTTGTTGGCGGCGTTGACCACTTAATAAAAGCGTTAGTTATATTCATGACTATAGATTATGCATTAGGATTCATGGTTAGTTTAGTCTTCAAGAAAACTGAAAGTAAAAAGATGTTTAAGGGTTTAATCAAAAAGACAGTAATGGTATTAATGGTCATTGCTGCGGTGCAACTTGATTTAGCAACCGAGAGTGGAAACTTCATGCGTAATGCCATGATTCTTTTCCTTATCGGTATGGAAGGTATCAGTATGATTGAGAATCTTGGCAAGCTAGGAATCAAGGTGCCTAAGTTTTTATCTAACGCATTTACACAACTTCAAATTGATAATGATGAAAAGAAGGATGATGCAAAATGACAAGCGTTACAACTACATGCCGAGACTTAGCCGAGCTTTTACCTGCTGCACAAACAGCGTGTCGGTTGCTATTTCAGGAGTGTTACAAAGCAGGCATTAAGAACATTTTTATCACTGAAACATATCGCTCACAAGCACGGCAACATTACCTGTATGCACAGGGTAGAACAAGACCAGGGAAAATTGTAACGTGGACGCTGAAGAGTAATCATAAATCACGTCTAGCATGGGATATTGCGGTTGGTCCTCCACAATCATTGTATGATATCACATAATGTTTTGGAAAAATACTATACTTTTGTAGGGTTTTTAACAACCGTTGATAGAATATTAAGTTACTGGTATATAATACTAAGAAATTATGTTTTTATAACTGAGTAGGAGGAGAATAATGAAAAAATTATTTATTGTGTTACTAACAGCATTTGTATTCGCAGTAGTAAATCCAACGAAATCAGAAGCGAAAGTGATGCATGATGGAGCGGAAGTTGTAAAAGGGCAAACAGGGAAAATGACCTTTAAAAAAGACATTAAGGTATACAAGAAAAATTCAGATGGTACGTTTGAATCTTTAGTGGTAAAGCAAAATAACTTCTTTAGAACGTATGATATTGAAAAATATGATAACAAAATATTCTATCAAATGGGGCAATACCGAGTACAAGCAACCGATTTGGTAGTTTTCAAAGAAGTACCAATAAAAATTCGTTCCTCTTTTTATAACGAACCAACTTATATTATTATTAATCGTGATGGTATTTATAGGGTCGGATCATACGGATTTAATTTCAGAAGTAGATGGGGTATTTCTTTCTTGGATACAAATAGTGGACAATTGCTGGAGTTTTGCCAAAGCGATGATGGTAGTTGGATGGCGTGTTATCAGTATCCTGGTACAGACCTTAAAATCGCTGAGACTATACATAGTAAATCCGGAGAGCGTTTTGAGTTAACAAAAGATGCAGGTGGGAAAAGAACACCATTGGATGAAGCTAAATCAGAAACAATGTATGATAAGGGTAGTGTTTTTCAATCGCAAGGTACTGAAGTTAATGGTTATCTAGAAGTATTTAGTGAATCCGACTCAAAAAGTTCATGGCTTCCAGCGAATTTATTAAAGCCAGTTGGAGATAAGTGATAGATTAAGAATTATATAAAGCCCTCTTATTTTATTTGATAAGGGGGCTATTTTTTATGGTTGTGGACATGTGAATAGGCTGATTATCGATGTCTTGTGCTTAGCTGAATAATCCATAAAAGAACACTCTGTGATGGGTGGTCATTTTGTAATTTCCCCCATCATATCCCCACCAATGATAATAAATAAGCGAAGAAAAACAACCGACAAACCCTTTTACAGCAAAGGTTTATCGGTTGGAAAAGGATACGAATAGATACATCCTGAATACAACGTTTCTATAGGAAGCATTTATGACTGTGCTGAAGATGGACGATACGAAGTAATTCTGATTTATCAATATAGGTTGTAAACAAGAACCATGTAAAAGCTCAGGTACTCAATTAATTTTGAGCCTGAGCTTTTTTCCATGAAAAACATATTGTTTTGCCTTTTGTTAATCAGAGACTATCAAAACATTAACTGATTTCGTTTCTATAAATGATCTTATTTACATCGTGTCTTACTGTTTTATGACCGGCTTTCGTACCTTTCCCAACAGCTATGAGCATTACATCTAAATACCTGTCAGAAATATGCAAGATGTCTTTTAATTTTTTAGAATCATAGCCTGACATAGTAATCGTGTCAAAACCCGCTTCGTTTGCTAATAAAATAAATGACATGGACGCAAGACTTACATCTCTAGTTAATTCAAGCTTTAAATCTTCCTTGGATTGGTGTTTGTAATAATTGATTGCAGCATCCGCTAGATAATCCCTTAGCGATTCATCATAATACCCCGCTTGGAAGCCTTCCTCATGTATGTCGATAATATTCTCTTTGTCAAATGCCTGATAATCACCCAACATGACAATTAAAGTTGAAGCTTCTATTACTTGTTGCTGATGAAAGGCTATAGGTAGTATTAAATTTCTTAAGTCCGGATTATCAATAATTAAGTATCGTGTAGCTTGGATATTATTTCCATTAGGTGACTTACTTGCACTTTCAACTAATGAACTTATTTGTTCTGAACTTATTTTATAACTTGCATCATAATGTCTAACTGAACGTCTTTTTTCCAAAATATTTTTTACACTCATGCTATCAGCTCCGAAATTTTTATTGTCTTGCAGCTTTAATTATAGTAAGCAATAATATAGAAGAAAATAACGCACTTTAAAGTGGTATAGCCACTTAAAGGTGCCTATTTAGCGTTGGGAGGAAACTAGATGGTGAACTATAATACGGGAATTAATATTTTTATGAATATAGCAGGTGGTAAATGGAAATGTTTAATTCTTTTTTTCTTAAGTCAAAAATCAGTAAGAACAAAAGAGTTTTATGAGTTAATACCTGGCATTACACAAAAAGTTTTAACAAATCAATTGAAACAGTTAGAAAGAGATGGCCTTGTACGAAGAGAAATATTTAAAGAAGTACCGCCAAAAGTAGAATATAGCTTAACGGATTTAGGAAAATCTTTTGTACCAGTATTAAACACAATGTGTGAATGGGGAAATACATATGCAGGTATAAAAGGTCTAGATAAAGATCAACAAATTGATTGTGATTTGTTCCGCGGTGCTCAAAATAACGTGTAATGGCAACTCGTCTTGCTTCTACAGGTACTGTAAATAATGAATCAAACATTTATTTAAAAAGTGAGTAGCTGTTTTTTCTAGATTGAGGCAATATTAGGTTTAACTAGATTTCATTTAAAATGCCAAAAAATTGTCGATATAGATTATGAGGTGGTAAAATATGAAAATAACGCATGATAGTAATTCTACGAACTTCATTAAAGTGTCAAATGTATCTTCCAATAGACCTAAAACGATTCAGCAAAATGCTCTAATTCGTAAAGATACATTAACAATAGGGCAACAAGCACGAAATTTGTTTAAAGGTCAGCAAGCTAAAACGAGTCTGATTGAAAGTTTAATGAAGCAACGTGAGAGCGTTCAACAAATGAAAAGTGATTTAAGCGAACGGACGTTAGAAAACGGAGGCGACTTATCGTCTATTAAAGAACAGCTAAAGGATTTTGAAAAACAAATAGCTGAAATTGATGCCCAAATAGCTGAACAGCAGATGGAAGAGCAAAAGAAAGCGACAAACCAAAAGGATCAAGAAATAAAGAAAGAACAACCTGCCAATTCACTGGAGGATATTTTGGGCAAATCTGTTTCACTAGAACAAATGGAAACATTAGAATTGTCGAGAAATTCATTAGGACGCGAACAAAATCGTCTTGCGAGTGAAGTAGCGTTAGATGCTAGCCGGGGTACTTTTATTGATAAAAAATATGAAAAACTCTCAGATTTAGAGGATCGGATTCAAACTGTGCAAGAAAAAGTAGCCGATCACCTTCAAAATGCTGAAGATAAAGATTTACATAAAGAAGCATCTTTAACTACTCTTATTGATGAGCTTAAAGAATCTAAAACCAAACAACAACAGGATAAACTGACAGCGGAAGAAGGCAGTTAAAGTAACTAGCCATCACCATATTGAGCAAATTTGACAGATTAACTGTTATTGTGAAGATTGAAAAAAGCCCAGTTCTCAAAATTATGAGACTGGGCTTTTGGGTGCGATCTAATTATTATGGACATGGCAAAAGGATCGTAGCCATATGCATGGTAGCAAAATAGCTATTAATCACATGTGTATTTATATTCAGGGTTTGTTTGAATAAAATAGCCACTTCGTACTTGCCCTGCCCAGTTTTGTAATGCTTCTTTCCAAGCTATACTATCAAAAAATTCATCTACAGTTGTCGTTTCAGAAAACCATATTAATGGGGTATAAGGGGCAAGTGGACCTGCATCTCCCCAGATACCACCTGCTTTGATTGTACTTTGTTTTACAAGAAGTAAAGGAAGTCCGCGTTGTAGAGACATGGATGGTTCTATTTGTAAGAAAGGCGAATAAGGTTCAAGTTGATCCGTTCGCCGAGTTGGTTTTAATAGAGCCGCAGCTGTTCCATAACTAGAGTTTACTATTGTCCGGACATTCTCTATTGTAGTATTGGGATATTGGTCTGTATTCGGAATGGTTCTTGGGAAAAGAAGCACCTGTTTAATTTCGTTAAACATCCGAATAATAAATCGTTGCTCATTAGATAGTGGTGGTTGTGCTGATCCTAAAGTAAAAAGGTTTTGATGGCTAAAAAAAACAGGAATGCGGAAAAATGCACCTGCTGCATCATTTAAATCTTCCACAGCTTTATAAAATTGATTGATTTCAGTGTTCGTATTTCTAGTTTTATTCTCACTCAAGTTTTATCACCTCCTTACGCTAACTTATTCAAAAGTTAGAAGAAAAGGCTGTGTTTACATACAATATAGCTATTCATTTTATATCTTGTAAATTATCACCTATATATTGCGAGTGAAAAATCATGAAATGTAGTTACTAGAGAAATAAATTAGGTTGCATTAGTTTAATTTTCGAATACACATTTTTATCCTCTCTACATACAGTGTAAAAAGGAGTGGTGTGTATTTATGAAAAATCATGACCGTTTTATTAAAGCTGTTAATATTCCTAATCCATTGTATCAATCCATACAAGGACGATATTTTGTTGGTCAAACGGAACCGATTTGTTTAGGGAAAGGGAAGAATGCCTGGGGAAGCTTGAGTAATCCGCATTATTCAAATGTAGATTTATATGTAAATGCGTTTACCATTACAAATCATTCGAATCAACCGTTTGTTGCTGAAATTTGGTTTAATGCAATACCTCCTGGAAATGCGATGATTTCTAAAAACGTAACATCTGCAAATCAAGCCATTTCGCCACTTCCAAAGCCCGAAGTGAAAATTGAGTTTGCTGAACTTGTAAGTGGATTTCCAAAACAAGGCGTAAATGTATTTAAACGAATTGTACCACCACAAAGTACATTGGTAAGTGATGAAGATGGAAAATTTATTTTTCCATCAGGAGAGTCATTTGTTATTTTTTTAGTTTCACCCAATGATGAATATATCGAGGCAGAAGTGGCATTTGGCTGGTTTGAAAAAAAGATTAAGAAATAAATATATCTCCGCCAAAGAAGATTCGCTTGTGTACATTCGATTGGGTAATGCCAGCGTTCATCGTTAATTGTTGACTATATTATATGTATTGAATATTTTTTATGGGGAGATTACTTTATTTTACAATAGCTAAATGCAATGATAGTCACAATTTAAAACCTCTTATACACATTAAGTTACCACTTACTGTATGAATTACAAATCTTCTAAAATGGCGTGTTACATTAAGAATGTAGCACGATATTTTTGGATAAATCATTTTTTAGGGGACTGTAAAATGAAAAAAATTACGTTAATATTTAGCTGCTTAGCTATTGGAATAGCTGGATACTCCATAGTTCAATATTTAATAATGGATGCCCATCAGGCAGGCTTTGTTCACATGAAACTGATGTTTATGGATACATTGGATTCGCTTTGGTATACCTTGCTTTATATCCATATTGTATTTAGTATAGTGGCTTTAGTAATAGGACCCTTTACGCTATCTTCAAAGTTTAGAGAAAAAAATAGGAAGTGTCATCGTATAGCAGGGAAGGTCTATGTGATAGGCATTTTATTCGGCAGTATTGCAGGTCTTTATTTAGCGTTTTATGCTACAGGCGGATTTGTGTCACAGCTCGGTTTTAGTTTGTTAGCTATTTTCTGGATCATTACCGGCTATCAAGCGGTTACGAACATTAAAAAACATAATGTTTATGAACACCAAAAATGGATGATACGCAATTATTCATTAACTTTTGCTGCAGTAACTTTAAGAATCTGGCTACCATTATTTACTGCATTATTTGGATTCGAAAATTTTATGATTAGTTATCCTATTATTTCGTGGTTATGTTGGGTGCCAAATCTTATAGTTGCGCAGTGGATTATTGGGCGGACACTTCAAGAAAGAAGCACAATAGTTATATAGGTTAGGATAAATGCCACTCGATTTAGGGTGGTTTTTATTGTCTATTCGTATCAAAAAGGCTGCCAAATTGGGAGGGTAGAATTTAAAAAAAGAAAAATAAAAGCCATCGGAAAGATGATATTTTTTTATGTAATCCTAAAATTATTATTAAAAAATGTCTAAATTTTCTTAAAAAATAAAGTAATTTGACTATTGTGTGAGAATCATTATCAATGATAAATTATTGTTAACTCGGGGATAGTTTAGCTATAGTTATACGCTGTTGATATTATATAATATTACTTTTCAAATTGACATCACAAATGAAGTTTTAGGTTTTACATTTAATTAATAGGGTGAAGTTATACTAACTAGAGGTATCGTAATTGATTCAGTTGCACCAACAATTATCAAGAATGCAATTGAATTGGCTGTCCAAAAAGATGTTTCTATTATTAATTTAAGTATGGCTAGCCATTTTGAAGATAAAGATATTACGGAAACGATAAAATTAGCAGTAAATAAAGGTGTTACAGTAGTAGCTTCCTCAGGAGATTATGGAAATACTGAATTGATGTATCCTGCAATTTTAGATGAAGTTATTTCAGTTGGGGCGATAGATACTTCAGGAAATGTACTTGATTTAACAAGCGGTTCGCAAAAAACAACGATTAACGCACCTGGTCACGAGATATCAACAATCCATTCCGATGGGACTATAATTAAAACTACTGGTACATCGCAGGCAACAGCCTTAATATCAGGCTATATTGCACTATTAAAAGATTATGCCTTTTCGAAAAATGTAGCGTTAACTGATGATACGATTATATCGTTATTAAAGTCTATTAATAATGAAGAATTAACGTATTTACAAGCATTGATGAAAATCAGTACTTGGTAAGGGGGCTAGTTATATGGAAATAAGACCATATTATTTAGCAATAATAGCAGCCGTGATAAGTTGTAGTGCATCATATTTATCAATATCTTCAGATGCCAAATCTACCATTAACTTTTTTATGGCTATTTTAATAATTATTTCCATTTATTTGAGTTATAAAGAATACAAAAAGTCGAAAAGAGAGTCGTGATCTTAATAGATTAATAGGATGTTGATATATGGAAATAAGAGATTGGTTTAGTATACCAATGATATTAAGTCAAATTGTTATTTGGATTTTATGGATTCTATTACAACTTGCTTTAGAAGCCAATGTAATGTGGATAGTTTTTTATCCATTTAATTTTCTTTTTGTTGCAAATGTAATTATTGGCGTCGTCTTCAAATTAAAAAGTGTAAAAAGACAACGTGTTAATATACGGGTATAAGATGACCAAGTAAGCAAACGATGTGACCTTGGTCATTTTTTATTGTGCAACGAATCCTGAAATAATGGAAAAATATAACTGACGAAATACCGTATGTGTATTATGATAAAAAAATAAGAAAGTAACACATTTTGGTTGTAGGAGAGAGGGGATTGCCATGGATTATCGTATATTTGAGCAGAGAGTTCAGAATATAGTGGAGCGAATAGTTGCGATTGGTGGAGAAGTATCAACAGTAGATATTGGTGCCCCTGCGACGCTACAACAAATTGCGCACTGTGAGAACCAATTAGGTTTCCAAATTCCTGAAAGTTTTAAAAAAGTGCTTGTGGAGTTTTCATCAGCATTTTACTTCCGTTGGGGTTTTCTAGATGATTACCAATTGGAGGGTGAACTGGACGGAATCTTTAGCGGAATGCTTCACTGGGATTTAGAATTATTGAACGAGATAAATAATGATAAAAATGCGTGGATTAAGGAAGTTTTTTCAAATCCACAACATGACTACGATAAAGTATGGCATCAAACATTTGCTTTTTACGAGGTCGGCAATGGAGACTACATTGCATTTGATGTCGTTGATAACAATGCTGATGCTTCTATTGTTTATTTAAGTCATGATGATGGGGAAGGACATGGCTATAAATTAGCGGACAACTTTATTGATTTTCTGGAAAAATGGTCTAGGTTAGCATTTGTTGGTGGTGAAGATTGGCAGTGGCTAGCATTTACATCGAATGCTAGAAGTGGTCTTTTACCAGACAGTCAAAATGCAAAACGATTTAGAAGTTTAATGAAATTAACAATTTAATTTGGGATGCATGACGGGGCTTAAGAAAAGTGTCATATTGTTTAAAAGGAGCTAATAACATTGTACGAACAACAACTTGCAAGGGCAATCCAATTACGTAATGAGGAAAAGAAGAAAGAATCAAATCACTTGTTGTTAAAAATGGTAGAACAATACCCGAATGATGCGTTTGTGAACTATCAATGTGCTTGGAGCTTTGATGTTTTAGGAGAAGAGTCTCAAGCGGTACCATACTATGAAAAAGCAATTCAGCAAGGGCTATCAGGCAAAGAGTTAGAGGGTGCGTTTATAGGGCTTGGTAGTACATATAGAACGTTAGGACAGTATAAAAAAGCACAATCGACGTTTTTAAAAGGAATTGACTTATTTCCGACTAATAAAGCATTACAAGTCTTTTATGCCATGACTTTATATAATCTAGACGAGCATAGTAAGGCGATGGAGCTTTTACTAGAATGCTTGCTACATACGACAAGAGATGCGGAAATACTTAGTTATAAAAAATGCGATTCATTTTTATGCACATCAATTAGATAAAGTATGGCAATAAAGGGGGAATAATGTGACGAAGTTTTATATGATGGCTATTACCAAAAAAACAGATGACCAAGAATATGAAGAAGCAGAAAAAGTTTTTGTTAAAAAATCGCAACTAAAAAAGTATTAGAAGAGTGAAGGGTACTGCAAGGAAACCAAGTATCAGTACATTAAAATACAAAAAGAAACGATGTATGTTGCCACTGTTGAAAAAATAAAAGTACAATAGCAGTCCAAATTCACGCAAACCAGAATGGCCGATTCTAAAAGGGAAATTAGAATAGATGGCCTATTTGAACAGGGAGTTGTTTTAGTTGAAAATTAGTAAAGAACATGCGGAGCATTACATTTGGGGTAAACAATGTGATGGCTGGCATTTAGTTAAAAATAATGAATTAAGTATTATTCATGAACGGATGCCTGCCAATACAACGGAAGTTTGTCATTACCACCATCAAGCACAACAATTCTTTTTCGTGCTATCAGGTATAGCAACAATGGAAATAGGCGAAGATCGGATTATATTATTGCCTCATGAAGGGGTTGAAGTACCACCATTTCAACCACACCAAATGCGCAATGATTCACAGGAGGATGTGGAATTTTTAGTTGTTTCACAGCCAAATAGTAGAGGAGATCGTACGCCGATATAAGGTTATATAGGAACCTAAAGTATGTTTTCTAAATCTTCATTCTTTTGCATGAGGAACATTCATCTGTTATTTAGTACAGTAAATGGTATCAGAAGCTAAGGGGATGAGTGATTTATGAAAATTTTTAAAATAAAACTTTATGCGTATGATTTACATAAAATGAGGGAATTTTACTGTACCTTATTAGGATTTGAATTATTAGATGAGGGGACCCATTTTTTTGACATAGCTGCTGGGGAGAGCAAAGTTCGATTCGAAAAAATAGAGGCTTCTGTTGCAAAGCAATATCATTTCGCCTTCAATATCCCTAGTAATTTATTTCAGTTAGCGAAAAAATGGGCAAAAGAGCGTGTAGACGTATTAAGTTTGGACGGAGTCGATGAAGTGTATTTTAAAACAATCGATGCCTATTCATGCTATTTTTATGATGCTGAGAACAATGTAGTAGAGTTGATAGCACGGCAGCAAATCAATCCGAGCGTTAATGCCGATACATTTTCTATTCAACATATACTGAATATAGCAGAAATAAATTTAACCACAGATGCGATTGCAGACGTCGTAGACCGTTTAAAGGAATATGATATAACGCCATTAAAGGGAGAAGATATTCGCCCAGATGCGCTAACCTTTATGGGAAATTACGAAGAGGGTGCCCATCTATTAATTGGTCCAAGTGAACGTCTTTGGTATTTCTCTACGCGTAAAGCGATTATCAGCCCTATTCAAATAGAGGTAAATAAAGAGATTGTGATATCTATGACAGCTAAAGGCAATTTTGCTATTTCAGAACAAACGAAGGATAGATAACAAGGCTATCCTTCGTTTTATCGTTAAAATAAATCGGTAGATAAATAGCGCAATCCTGTATCTGGAAAGAGTACGACTATACGTTTTCCTTTGTTTTCGGGACGTTTAGCAAGAGTTGTTGCAACAAACAATGCCGCACCAGAGGATGTACCTACTAAAACACCATCTGTTTGTGCTACAGTGCGAGCAGCTTTATAGGCCTCATCTGTTTCTACTTCTAATACTTCATCAATCCGATCAAGATGAACATTAGACGGAACGCGCGCTTCCTGTGCATCTGAAAAGCGATGCACACCTGTAATTTCAATAATATCAGGCTGTTCAACTGTAGCGATAGAATTAATAGCAGGTTCTACGCCTATAATTTGTATGGCTGGATTTTTGGATTTTAAATAAGCACCTACACCACTAATGGTGCCTCCTGTACCTATTGCAGCAACAAAAATATCAATTTGTCCTGCTGTGTCCTCCCAAATTTCTGGCCCAGTAGTGCGTTCGTGAATGTTAGGATTGGCTTCATTATCCAGTTGATTTAGAAAGACGACATTTTCATCCTTATCAACGACAGTTTCTCTAAATACTTTAATGGTTTCAACAAAATCGCCATCAGTTTCTTCAAATGCCGCTACCATCTCTGGTACATCGGAAAATGGAACAACCTCGGTTCCATATGCTTTCACAACCTTTGTTCGTTCTTCGCTTACACCATCTTGCATGTAGATACGTAACTTATAGCCCTTTGCTGCTGCGATAGCTGCAAGCCCAATACCAGTATTCCCACTTGTTGTTTCAATAATCGTTTTGTCCTTTGTTAAAACTCCACGTGCTTCAGCATCCTCAATCATCGCTTTAGCAATACGATCTTTTACACTATTCGCAGGATTAAAATATTCTAGCTTCGCAATAATTTCCGCTTCAAGTTGTAGTTCTTTCGTGTACTGATTTAACGCTAATAGTGGTGTATGCCCTATTAACTCGATTATCGACTGCTTTATGGTATTGGCAATAATTTGACCCATATCATCATCCCCTTTATTTTACTTACTTAACAAATTAGTTTTGTAGGAATTATTGGCATCTTAGCATGATAAATCCTTATGAGCAATACATTTTCTGATAGAAAGAATGGTTCGATTAATAGAAAAAAGTAATCAGTTTAGTTAAATTTAAAGTTTTAGTTGTTTTAAAGAGAAGTGGAGGGTAAGATCAATTATTTGCGTTGTTGAACATTTTAGAAAAAACATGAATTGCGCTATGATAAGAGAAATGGGAATGCTGTTATGATAGTAACTAGAAAAATGAATGGTGGAGAGGATTTGAATGGAATGTTGGAAGATGTTAACCGATTAAAAGAAAGAATCAATCAACTAAGTGAAGCGGAAGCAAAGTCAATGCTTTTCATATCTCTATTAAATGGAAAGTCGAGAGAGGACATGCAGCAAATACTCCTACATATGACAGAAGATAAGGAACAAATGGATAAAGCGCAGACAATACATATTGTTTTTGGTGATTCGCCAGCCGGAAGTCTAAAAGCAGCATTTAGAACGTCAGAATATCAAAAGACAGAGGATATTATTGTTTGGCCAGATAATTTATCGATTGGGCCAGTAAAAGATATACATCAAGCTTCGGGAATAGAAGCGAGACTTGGATGGTTCAACAAGCGATACAATATGGACGAGGCTGAACGTAATCATTATCGACAATGTATGCAAACTGCAATAGAGAAAATAAACAATATTTTACCACATCAAAAAATCGTTATTTGGACATGCCAAAATGCACATGAACAAACAGGATTACGACTTGTACTAGCCATGCTAGAAGGCAAAGTGAATGCAGTGCGAGTCATTGATACGTATAAGGCTTTTCATGAAAAGGAGATGCATCCACAAATAGCGGATTATCCACGAACTTCAGGAGAATTGAATGAAGAAAACCTCCTGTATTTTTATGAACAGTTTGCTATGGATGAACTAAAAAATGATGCAAGAGAAGCTTTAATGAAGGAAGGTAAAAGCTTATTAGTAGATAAAGTCCATCTGTTACGAACATGGACATGTGATGGGCTATTACATAGCCTACATGAAAATCGAGATGATGATTTTATTATTGAATGTGCCAAGCGGATGTATCAAGAAGAGGGTACCGTAACGTTTAAGAAAGCGGCACGTTTAATAGGTGAAGTATACGGACATATGCAACAATTTACAGGAGACGAGTGGATTGAGTATCGTTTACGAACGTTAATCAAGCAGGGGGTTTTTTCGTATCAAGGAGATTTGAAGGCAATGCGATTTTATGAAGTGAAATTGCAAGACGAATTCTTGACAAATTGAAATTTTTGATGTTTTGACTTCATTAAAAAGCATAGATAGAATAGTGTAGTAGAGTTTGAATAACTCTAGTCGATTAGCAACATTTATCAGTGAACATAACGAGTGAATAAATAACGAATAGATAAATTTGAAGAAAGGAAGTCGATTATGAATCCTGAAATCAATCAAAATGCAATTCTTCAAGCTATTTTGGAGCTCTCTACACAAGTGCAGGGCGTGAAAACAGAGATTCAACAACAAATCAAAGCGCTAGACAAAAGACTAGATTCAGTTGAAACGAGACTAGATTCATTAGAAACAAGACTAGGGTCGGTTGAAACGAGACTAGATTCACTAGAAATAAGATTAGGATCGGTTGAAACAAGACTAAATTCACTAGAAACGAAACTAGATTCAGTAGAACAAAATCTTAGTGCAAAAATAGATAAAGTGGATGCAAAGATGAACGTGTTAACACTTGACATATTAGAAACAAAGGCCGATGTGGAAATGTTGAAGAAAGCAAAATAATTTGTTTTGGTCGTCACAATGTGCAATAATCATTGACAATTAGCAATGATAGAGGAGTGAGTTGGATGTTAAAAACAGCAGTATTTGAACAACTAAAAACAGCAATGAAGGAAAAGGATGTCTTAGCAAAAGGTGTGCTAACACTAGTTAAATCAGCATTAGATTTAGCAGAGAAAGAAAAAGGTGAACCTCTAACTCAACCAGAGGAGATTGCCATTATTAATCGTGAAGTAAAACAAACGAATCAGGCATTAGAAGGCGCGCAAAATGCTGGCCGTGTAGATTTAATCGAAAAAGAAGAAGCAAAATTAGTGTTATTAAAAACCTTCCTTCCTAAGCAATTAAGCGAAGCGGAAATTGCTGAAAAATTACTAGCAGCAGGCGTTAGTAAAGGTATGAATATGGGTGAAGCGATGAAGATTGCAAAACCATTATTATCTGGTCAAGCAGAAGGTGCCGTTATATCTAAAGTAGTAAAAAGTTTAATTTAATAATAAATTGAAGGATCGCTGACGAAGTAGTGTTGGCATCCTTTATTTATTGTCTGTGCAAGATTGCACCATTTAATCACTGTCAGAAAATAGAGGTTTTGCTTAATACAATGTTTAGAAGAGGAACCGTAAAATGATTTCTATTAAAATTAAGGTTTGCCAAATAAATGAAAACATTCTATACTAATAATTAACCATTGGTCAGTTAAAGGAGGATTCCATGTCGCCACGTAAACCATCAGCACAAGAATTGACACTCAAGATGATTGTTGACGAAGCTCATAAACAGTTTATTGAAAAGGGTTTTCACCAAGTTTCCATGCGTAGTATCGCGAAAGAACTTGGATGTAGTCATGGAGCAATTTACTATCATTTTAAAAATAAAGCGGAATTATTTTATTGCATTATAGGTGAGTATTTTACTGAATTAAATCAAATGTTAGATGACATTGTAAATGGAACTGGAGAGTATCAAAACAAACTTTACGATGTCTTTGTTGGCTTTATGAAATTTGGATTAAACTATCAAAGCCAATATGAATTGATGTTTATGACGAAAGATCTTCATATCGATGGATTATCGCAAGAGGCTGCTAATCTTAGCTATGAAAAATTTGCGCAATCGGTTCAAGCTTTATCAGCAAAAACATTGTTCATTTCGGATATTCATTCAACATTTCTTGCATTACACGGTTTTGTTTCACATTATCACCATTATGTGATGAACTATGATGAAGCGCAAGAGGCGGTAGATGTCCATGCTAAATTTCTCGTTAAAGCATTGGCTTAAATAATGTTGCTCTAGATGTGAAAGTGAATCTAGAGTTTTCTTTTAACATCTATTGACCAGTGGTTAATTAAAAGGAGGAATAGATGATGAAAAAAGCATTAGTCATGGGTGCTTCAGGTGGAATAGGTTTTGCGATAGTGAGTGAATTAGCAGCTAGAGGCATACAAGTTGTGGCTTTCGCTAGGGGGAAAGAGAAGTTGCAAGCGCTTTTTGAAAGTTACTCGAATGTGTCGATTTTTCCTGGGGATGTCTTTAATGAAGAGCATGTAAGGAAGGCATCTGTTGGGATTGATGTTATGTTTCATGCAATTAGTTTCCCCTATCAAGAATGGGAAGAAAAACATATTCAGTGTATCCATTCAATTATCAATGTCGCACAAACGCAACAAGCAAAGATTGCACTAGTGGATAATATCTACGCATATGGTAGGCAATCTTCTATTGTAACAGAGGAGGCAATTAAAGAACCTCATACGAAAAAGGGGAAGATACGATTAGCAATGGAAAATAAATTGAAGGCTAGTAGTGTGCCTTCATTAATCGTCCATATGCCTGATTTATATGGACCCAATGCAGAAAATACAATTCTAAATGAAACATTAAAAAGTGTTATTAGTAATAAAAAGGCAAACTTCGTTGGGCATATGCAAGTGGCTAGAGAATTCCTCTATACAGTCGATGGAGCTAAAGCAATCGTTGAATTGGCATTGCGCTCAGACACATATAATCAGAATTGGAATGTGCCGGCTGTGCATCCTATTACAGGAGAACAATTATTGGAGATAATTCGAGATATTACGGGTTATAAAAAGAAAGTACGAACGGTTTCCAACGCAATGATTGGTATTTTAGCAATCTTTTCTCCGTTTATGAAGGAAATGAAGGAGATGATGTATTTAACAGAGGAGCCTGTTATTTTGAGCGGGGCAAAGTATGAAAGCGTGATTGGCACGTTGCCACAGACTAGTTATCAGGAAGGCTTACAACAAACGTTGCTATGGTTGAAGAAGATGGGATAAAATCAGTTTTCCTAAAGTATAACAATTCACTTCGGTTTCTGCGGGTACAAAGTAGTTCGCAGAAATCGATGTGGATTTTTATTAAATTGTGTAAGTGACTGGCACTTATTTAGTTATATAATGCCTAGCTCGTTATTACAATGAATCATAGGGAAGTACTCGTTGATAGATTAAAGGGATTGGGGGTGTTTGTTTGTCAGTTGAATCGCATGTGCATGAAGTGTATCCCGAAAAAAAAGGAAAACGTAAATGGGTAATCATTGTAGTAAGTATTTTATTTGCTGCTGGTTTATTAATGGTAGGTAGCCGCGTTGTCTCTTCTATTTTTAATGATAATCAGTCGGATTTTGCAGCTTATAAAACACTTGTTGGTCAATCAACAGAAAATGATTTTGGGAGATTGACTTTAAACGAGGTGATGGTTGATGATAATCAACTATTGTTAAATGCAACTTTTGAACCGGCGAAAGATGTAAATTTCGACTATCAAATTTTTTTCTTTCCGCAAGTACTCGTGAACGGTCAAAATTATACCGTTCGAAATGGTGGTCAGACCATTGCCCAATCAGAAAATACTTATACAATATATAGCAGTGTTAAAATGCGTGATTTACCTCAAGATGAACTGTTGCAGCTGAATATCCTCTATAACGATTGGAATTGGGAAAAGCCCATTCCAGAGCCTTGGGCATTTAAGGTAGAAGCATCTCAAAAGCAACTGCAAGCGGATCGAAAAGTAATTGCGGTTAATAAAACCATTAAGCTTAGTGATGGTCAGGAAATTAAGGTAGAAAAAGTTGTATCTACACCGATTTCAACTACAGTATACGTTGAGACACAAGAAACTACAAATGAATCGTTAAATTTTAATATTGTATCGCAATCAGGCAAAACATGGCGTCAAGATTCTTCTTATACATTAAATGAAGAACATACAAAGTGGGGGATTCGCTTCGATGCACGCTATCTAACAGATAAGACATATAAACTGATTCCTGTTACTGCAAGTGATGTTAAAAGTGGCCCAGCTATCAAAATACGCGAGAAATGAATATTCGATGCTTTAAGTAAATTTTACAATATCTTAATCTATTATAAGACATTCTCCGTGTAATATGATTGTATATCACATGGAAAGTAGTGAACAGTTTGCCAAAGTTGTTAGAGATTTTTCTTATTTCCTTTAAATTAGGCTGTACATCTTTTGGGGGTCCAACAGCGCATTTAGGTTTTTTTCAAATTGAATACGTGCAAAAAAGAAAATGGTTATCAGATAAAGAGTACAGTAACTTAGTGGCACTTAGTCAATTTCTCCCTGGGCCTGCATCCAGTCAGGTAGGAATGGGCATTGGTTTACTACGTGGTGGACTGTTGGGAAGCTTAGCCTCCTTTCTTGGGTTTACGTTACCATCTGTATTACTATTAACTCTATTTGCCTATTTTTACTCGCATCTAGAGATAGATATGGGATGGATTCAAGGCTTGAAATTGGTTGCTGTTGCCATCGTGGCACAAGCCATTTGGGATATGTCCAAAAAGTTAATTCCTAGCGTAGTGCACTTGATAATAGCAATTTTGGCGCTTTTAACGCTCCAATTTTGGGGAAATCCATTTGCACAAGTTACTGTCATCGCATTGGCAGCTTTAATAGGTGCACGGCTGTTTAAGCAAACGAACGGTGTAGATGATACCGCGCAAAAAAACTTACCTATATCTAAAACAACAGGTGGTTTACTTTTAGCATTATTTGCTATGTTAATGATTGCATTACCAATAGCTAATTCATTTGTAAAAGATGACTTATTAACAATTATAGAAAAATGTTATCTAGCAGGTGCCCTCGTATTTGGTGGCGGCCATGTAGTATTACCGTTACTCGAAACGCAGTTTGTGCAAAGTGGGTTAATGAGCGCATCTGACTTTATAGCAGGCTATGGTCTTACACAGGCAGTTCCAGGTCCATTGTTCACATTTGCTTCTTATATTGGGATGGTCATTGCTGGCGTGCCAGGAGCAGTGGTTGCAACGATTGCAATTTTCCTACCTGCATTTCTTTTAATTGTTGGGGCAATGCCTTTTTGGCTCACTATGAGCAGGCATGTGGCTTTAAAAGGTGCAATGGCTGGTGCTAATGCTGCGGTTGTTGGGATTTTAGCTAGTGCTTTTATCCATCCAATTGTGACCCAAACAATTCTAAGTGGATTAGATATTCTTTTAGCGGCTATATTTTTGTTGCTATCCTTGCGCTGGGCAGTCCCGCCTTATATACTGGTCGTGCTTGGCATAATAGTGGGATTGCTATGTTATTAAGAGCAAACATAAAAAAATCAAAACTACACATGATGATGGTAGTTTTGATTTTTTTTTTTTTTGGATAAAGTGTTCCTTATTGTAGAAGCAAATGAAACTTTTCCATTCCAAAGGTAGGTTCCGCGAGCGGTGTGTCATCATGTTAGCTGAATTGTCATGTTCTATCTTCTATATAAAATATATTGCGTACGTATCTTGATACTAGTTTTTGCTTTTTAATTTTTGCAAAGACGTTATGAGAGTTCACTTTTATAAAACAATGTTTTTACAGTTCTTTTAAATATCTGGATGGATTCATAGCGTTCTTTATTTCGTTTGTTTATAATGAAGAAATGGAAAAACTCAACAAGAAAGAAGGGATAGCTATGGCACGAGGTGTTTACATTCATATTCCTTTTTGTCATCAAATTTGCAATTATTGCGATTTCAACAAATTTTACTTTAAAAATCAACCTGTGGATGAATATATAGAATCACTTGGCAAGGAGATGGCGCTTGCTACGGAAAAATATCCGCAACATTTTCAACAAATTGAAACGATATTTCTTGGCGGTGGAACACCGACTGCTTTATCTCCAGAACAATTGACGAGATTGCTCAACATGATTCGCACGTATATCCCAATGGATCGTGTGACAGAATTTACATCAGAGGCGAATCCAGATGAATTATCAGAGGCGAAAATGAATGCCTTGTTTGATGGAGGCGTCAATCGTTTAAGTATGGGCGTTCAATCATTTAACCAAGAATTATTGAAAAAAATTGGTCGCACACATAGCAATACGCACGTCTACGATACAATTGCACTCGCTAAAAAGGTCGGTTTCCAAAATATAAGTATCGATTTAATGTATGGTTTGCCTGGTCAAACGATGGCGCAATGGAAAGATTCACTAGATAAAGCGTTTGCGCTTGAGCTACCACATTTCTCAGCTTACTCTCTTATCGTAGAACCAAAAACAATTTTTTATAATCAATATGCGAAAGGGAAACTGAGCTTACCAACGGAAGATTTAGAAGCGGATATGTATGAAGTGCTAATGCAAGAAATGAAATTGCATGGTTATATGCAATATGAAATCAGCAATTTTGCGAAAGCAGGCTTTACTTCAACGCACAATAAAATTTATTGGGAAAATGATGAATATGCTGGTTTTGGCGCAGGTGCACATGGCTATATGAATGGCACGCGTTATTCAAATTATGGTCCTTTAAAAAAATATATGGATGCTGTAAATGCGGGGGACTTACCTATCATGCAGGAGCATGTTGTAACAGCAACTGAACAACGCGAAGAACAAATGTTTTTAGGGCTGCGTAAAACGGATGGAATTACACACAATATATATGAAGAAAGATTTAATGAGTCAATGATGGACCGTTATGGACATGTCATTGATAAGCTAGTATCAGAAGGGCTTTTGGCACACGATGCTGTAGGCATTCGGCTTACACGCAAGGGACGATTTGTCGGGAATGAAGTTTTTCAACAATTTTTGCTAGAAGATTGAGCGATATCGTTGACATAAAATGTGGGATTTGATAACTTAATAATAGTATTAGCACTCCTCTTAGTTGAGTGCTAACAGAGGTGATGATCATGCTAACAAATCGGCAATTACAGATATTGCAAGTAATCGTAGACGATTTCATTATGTCTGCACAGCCGGTAGGTTCTCGCCAAATCTCAAAAAAACAAGAGATTACATTTAGTCCAGCCACTATTAGAAACGAAATGGCGGATTTAGAGGAATTAGGGTTCTTAGAAAAAACCCATACGTCCTCTGGTCGAGTGCCTTCGGAAAAGGGGTATAGATTTTATGTAGATCATTTGTTGAATCCACAGGGCATTAATTCACGGGATATTCAGCAAATTCAATCGATTTTCAACGAACGTCTAGTAGAAGTAGAGCACATTATCCGAAAATCAGCGAATATTTTATCTGAGCTGACATCGTATACATCGATTCTTTTAGGACCAGATGTCCAAAGACATCGAGTAAAGCGTTTTTCTATCGTGCCACTCTCAAGCGACGCGGCAGTAGCGATTATCGTAACGAATAACGGACATGTTGAGAACCGCATGTTTAGTTTACCACCTAATTTTACCGCTGCTGAACTAGAAAAAATGGTGAACATTTTAAATGAGCGCTTAGTCGGTGTTTCGTTAGATGAAATCCATAAAAAGCTGGAAATTGAAATTCTGGCTATCTTGCAGCAACATGTTCGATCGGCGGATGATTTTATCCATTCGCTCGTTTCAGCTACGATGCAAAATTCGGAAAGTAAAATTTTCTATGGTGGTAAAACAAATATGTTCAACCAACCGGAATTCCACGATTTAAATAAAGTCCGAATGATTTTGGACTTAATGGAAACGACTAGCCAAGTGCAGTCGCTTTTCCATCCGAACGAATCGGGTATTCATATTCGTATAGGCTCGGAAAATCAGCAGTTAGAAATGGAAAACTGTAGTGTCATCACGACGACTTATTCAATAGGTGAGGATCAACAGGGGGCCATTGCAATTATTGGTCCAACGCGTATGGATTACAAGCGTGTTGTTGCTTTGCTTGAAGTAATGCGCATGGACTTATCTCAAGCCTTTACGAAGAATCGTAGTGAATGATAATGAGGAGGATTTAAGTGACTGAAACAACAGAAAACAAAGACCTTGTACAAGAAAATGTACAAGCTGAAAATGAGGCAACTGTAGAACAAACAGAAACGCCAGAAGAAGTGAAAGAACTAACAATTGAAGAGCAGTATGAAGCGAAACTAGCAGAATTACAAGCAAAGCTAGATGATGAGGAAAATCGCCATCTACGCCTGCGTGCTGACTTTGACAATTTACGTCGCCGTACACAACTTGATCGTGAGGCGGCTGAAAAATATCGTGCACAAAGTCTGTTATCGGATTTATTGCCGGTATTAGATAATTTCGAACGTGCTTTACAAATAGAGCCAACTTCTGAAGAAGCAGTCTCAATTGTAAAAGGTATTGAAATGGTCTACCGATCACTAGTAGAAGCAACTGAAAAAGAAGGCTTACAAGTGATAAAAGCTGAAGGAGAGCAATTTGATCCAAATGTTCACCAAGCTGTTATGCAAGAACAAGATAGTGAAAAAGAACAAGGTGTTGTATTACGTGAGCTTCAAAAAGGGTATATTTTAAAAGATCGCGTATTACGCCCAACTATGGTATCTGTAAACGAATAGTCATCGTACTATTTGAAAAAATAATTAGTTAATTAACGCATTTGCGTTTTAATAATAGGAGGAAATTTTACTATGAGCAAAATTATCGGTATTGACTTAGGAACAACAAACTCTTGTGTATCTGTACTTGAAGGCGGAGAGCCAAAAGTTATTCCAAACCCAGAAGGAAACCGTACGACTCCATCTGTAGTAGCATTCAAAAATGGTGAAAAACAAGTTGGGGAAGTAGCAAAACGCCAATCAGTAACAAATCCAAATACGATTATTTCAATTAAATCTAAAATGGGTACAGCTGAAAAAGTAAAAGTGGAGGATAAAGAATATACACCACAAGAAGTTTCAGCAATGATTCTTCAATACTTAAAAGGCTATGCAGAAGATTACTTAGGTGAAAAAGTAACGAAAGCAGTTATTACTGTACCTGCTTACTTTAACGATGCACAACGTCAAGCTACAAAAGACGCTGGTAAAATTGCTGGTCTTGAAGTAGAACGTATCATTAATGAGCCAACAGCTGCTGCACTTGCTTACGGTTTAGATAAACAAGATGTAGACCAAAAAGTATTAGTATTTGACCTTGGTGGTGGTACATTCGACGTATCAATCCTTGAATTAGGTGACGGTGTATTCGAAGTATTAGCTACAGCTGGTGATAACAAACTTGGTGGGGACGATTTCGATGACGCAGTAATCGAATATCTAGTTGCCGAATTTAAAAAAGAAAATGGCATTGACCTTTCTAAAGACAAAATGGCTATGCAACGTCTAAAAGACGCTGCTGAAAAAGCGAAAAAAGATTTATCAGGTGTAACGTCTACACAAATTTCATTACCATTCATTACGGCTGGTGAAGCAGGTCCATTACACTTAGAAATCTCTTTAACTCGTGCGAAATTCGATGAGATTACATTACCATTAGTAAATCGTACAGTAGGTCCAGTACGTCAAGCATTATCTGATGCAGGTCTATCTACTTCAGAAATTGACCAAGTAATTTTAGTTGGTGGTTCTACTCGTATTCCTGCCGTACAAGAAGCTGTACGTAAAGAAACTGGTAAAGAGCCTCACCGTGGTGTAAACCCTGATGAAGTAGTAGCAATGGGTGCTGCAGTTCAAGGTGGCGTATTAACAGGTGATGTGAAAGACGTAGTACTTCTTGACGTAACACCACTTTCTTTAGGTATTGAAACAATGGGTGGCGTGTTCACAAAATTAATCGATCGTAACACAACAATTCCAACATCTAAATCACAAGTATTCTCAACTGCAGCAGATAACCAACCAGCAGTAGATATTCACGTATTGCAAGGTGAGCGTTCAATGGCAGCGGATAACAAAACATTAGGTCGCTTCCAATTAGCGGATATCCCACCAGCTCCACGTGGTATTCCACAAATCGAAGTAACATTTGATATTGACAAAAATGGTATCGTGTCTGTTAAAGCGAAAGATTTAGGTACAAATAAAGAACAAACAATCGTTATCCAATCTGATTCTGGTTTATCAGATGAAGAAATCGAACGCATGGTAAAAGATGCTGAAGCAAATGCAGAAGCGGATGCAAAACGTAAAGAAGAAGCTGATCTTCGCAACGAAGCAGACCAATTAGTGTTCCAAGTTGACAAAACAATTGCTGATTTAGGTGAGCAAATTACAGAAGATGAGAAAAAATCTGTAGAAGATGCTCGTGATGAGCTTAAAAAAGCGCTTGAAGCTGGTGAATTAGAAGGTATTAAATCAGCGAAAGAAAAATTAGAAGGCGTATTACAGCCTCTAGTAATGAAAGTTTACGAACAAGCTGCAGCAGCGGCTCAAGCGGCTCAAGGTGGCGAAGCAGGTCCAGATGCTGGAACTGACAAAAAAGACGATGGTATCGTTGATGCTGACTTTGAAGAAGTAAAAGACGATAAATAAGATATCAACAGCACAGTAAAGTGAAGAAGCCAAAGACCGCTTGCGGCTTTGGCTTTTCTCTTTCTATTCTTTATAGAAAAAAGAATGGGCATGTCAGTGACATTTCTATAATGCTAGAGATATTATAGATACAATGATAGTAATGAGAAAATTATGGCGAAAATTAAAGCAGTTTTTTAAACTGCATGTTACAATAGATTTTATGCAAAAAGAGCGGAGTGTGAATCATGGAGAAACGCGATTACTACGAGGTGCTTGGTTTAACGAAATCGGCTTCTAAAGATGATATTAAAAAAGCATATCGTAAATTATCAAAGCAATACCATCCTGACTTAAATAAAGAGCCAGGTGCAGATGAAAAATTCAAAGAAATTGCTGAGGCTTACGAAGTTCTAAGTGACGATCAGAAAAAAGCGCGCTATGACCAATTTGGCCACGAAGATCCTAACGCAGGCTTTGGCGGCGGTGGCTTCGGAGGCGGCGGCTTTGGCGGCTTCGAGGATATTTTCAGTTCATTCTTTGGTGGCGGTGGACGACGTCAAGATCCGAATGCACCACGCAAAGGTGATGATTTGCAATATCGCATGAATATTAAATTTGAGGAAGCGATTTTCGGGAAAGAAACAGAAATCGAGATTCCAAAAGATGAAACATGTGATACTTGTCATGGCTCTGGAGCAAAACCAGGGACATCACCAGAAACATGTTCGACATGTAAAGGTGCTGGGCAAATTAACCAAGCAGTCGATACACCTTTTGGTCGCATGATGAATCGTCGTACTTGTTCAACATGTCAAGGAACAGGTAAAATCATTAAAGAAAAATGTTCAACTTGTCGTGGAGAAGGGAAAATTCAAAAACGTAAAACAATCAAAGTGTCTATTCCAGCAGGTGTAGATGACGGTCAACAAATACGTGTGTCGGGTCAGGGTGAACCAGGTATTAATGGCGGTCCAGCTGGTGACCTATACATTATGTTCCGTGTTCAAGGGCACAATGAATTTGAACGTGATGGAGATGATATCTACTACGAATTAAAATTAACATTCCCTCAAGCAGCACTAGGTGATGAAATTGAGGTACCAACTGTGCATGGAAAAGTAAAATTACGTATTCCTGCAGGCACACAATCAGGTGCTCAATTCCGCTTGAAAGATAAAGGCGTTAAAAATGTGCATGGGTATGGAACAGGTAACCAATATGTCACAGTTAAAGTTGTCACACCAGAAAAACTAACAGAGAAACAAAAACAATTACTACGTGAATTTGCAGAAATCAGTGGTGATATTCCAGAAGAACAAGGAAGCTCACTATTTGATAAAATCAAGAAAAAATTCCAAGGTGAATAATTAGAGGAGCTGAAGAGCTACGTGAAGTGGTCAGAATTATCCATTCATACAAAAAATGAAGCGGTGGAAGCAATTTCAAACATTTTGCATGAAGCAGGGGCTAGCGGTGTTGTTATTGAAGATTCAGCTGAATATGCGAAGCCACGGGAAGATCAGTATGGAGAAATTTATGCGCTAAATGAAGATGATTTTCCAAAAGAGGGAGTCATCGTTAAAGCTTACTTATCAGAGTCTAGCTTTTTAAATGAAACAGTCGAAGAGATTAAGGCGGCCATTACAAATTTAACGAAATTTAACATTGATATTGGCGAAAATGTTGTTTCGATTGTAGAAGTGAACGAGGAAGATTGGGCAACAGCGTGGAAGCAATATTATCACCCTGTTAAAATTTCGGAACGCTTTACAATTGTACCGACATGGGAAGACTATTCACCCGTTTCAACGGATGAGTTAATCATTGAGTTAGATCCTGGCATGGCATTTGGAACAGGAACACATCCAACGACAGTAATGTGCTTACAAGGGCTGGAAAAGGTCGTGAAAGAAGGCGACACGGTTGTTGACATTGGCACAGGTTCAGGGGTTCTGTCCATTGGTGCTGCAATGCTAGGTGCAAAAAGTGTGCATGCTCTTGATTTAGACGAAGTTGCTGTACGTTCTGCTAAAGAAAATGTTGCGTTGAACAAAGTAAGCGATACAGTGCAAGTTTTCCATGGTAACCTATTGGATACTGTCAAGGAGCCAGCAGATGTTGTTGTTGCCAATATTTTAGCGGAAATCATAATGTCCTTTACTGACGATGCATTTACGATTGTCAAACCGGGTGGATTATACGTCACTTCAGGCATCATCGGAGCGAAACGAGATGATGTAAAAGCAGCACTAGAAGCTTCTGGCTTTGTTATTGAAGAAGTATTATTAATGGAAGATTGGGTAGCGATTATCGCCCGTCGTCCACTATAAATGAACCGAGGAAGCGCAAATTGTGAGCCGAGTGCTGACGATTTGGCGCTTCTTCTATTGAGAGGAGTGAGCAGTATGCAACGCTATTTTATTGAGACGGCCATTCATGAAGCGCGCATTACAGGTGAAGATGCCCGTCATATTATGCGTGTTATGCGGATGAAAGAAGGTGCTGAAATCATCGTTGTGGCACAAGACACAGCTTATATTTGTACGATTACGGCCTTTGAAGATGAGGATGTCTTAGTGCAAGCGACGGGACAAACCATTCCATCCCCTGAACTACCAGTGCGTGTAACAGTGGCGTGTGGGTTGCCTAAAGGCGATAAACTAGAGCTTATCACGCAAAAGGCAACGGAGCTAGGCATGTATGCTTTATTACCATTTGAAGCGGAACGTTCCATTGTGAAATGGGATGTGAAAAAGGGTGCGAAAAAACAAGAGCGCTTGCAAAAAATTGCAAAAGAGGCAGCGGAACAATCGCATCGCACACATATTCCCAAAATCTATGAACCGATTCACTTTAAGCAGCTTGTGTCACAAATAGGAGACTTCGATGCGGTTTTTATTGCAGATGAAGAGGATGCCAAAGACGAAAAACGAACAAGGTTTGCGGATAAGCTAAAAACCATGGTTGACAAGCAAGCAAAATCCATCCTTATCGTCTTTGGACCAGAAGGTGGGATTGCGCGTAAGGAAGCTGAAATGTTAATGCAAGCAGGTGCCCAAACAATGTCTCTAGGACCAAGAATTTTACGAGCAGAAACGGCGCCTCTTTATGCATTATCTGCAATATCGTATGAATTTGAATAAAACTGCGGTTTAGCCTTGTGGTATTGCTATTTTTTGCAAGTGGAACTGTCACGGAGTAAAGCATTTTACCAGTGTGTAAATCCCTTTGTAAAGCGCGTTTTAAGAAAGCTGCTGTCTGCACATGCAGGTGGCAGTTTTTTAGTGCGATTGCCGTCCAATGGTTGTAGGGAATTACTGCTAGATAAGAAAAGCATGATGCAATCGAGCGAATTTACCGTAGAAGCAAATTTTAAAGTAGTGCTGAGAAGGGGAGAAAATTTTTGAAAAAATAGATTGGTTAATGTCAAAGGATTACAGGAATAAAAAAGCCCAATTGTTAGCTTTATCTAACAATTGGAGCGATTACAGTGCTTGAAAGTTGCCTGTTAGAGCAGTTTATTTATTTTAAGGCTTCTTGCATAAAAACTTTCATCTTGCTACTTAATACTGTTAATTCACCAATAATCTCGCTGAAATCTTGAACTAGTTGAGCCTGTTCATTTGTTGCACCATTAATTTGCCCCATGTTTTGTTTCAGATTTTCAAGGCTACTATTAATATTTCGTAATGACGTTTCAATACTTTCTGTCGCGTTCGATGTTTCAGAAGAAAGTTTTCTTACTTCTTGTGCCACAATATTAAAACCAGCGCCATGTTGACCAGCACGAGCTGCTTCAATCGATGCATTTAAGCCAAGTAAATTTGTTTGACGCGAGATGCTTTTTATTAAATTGGTTACTTCGTGTGTTTTTTTAGCATCATCTAGTGCGTGCTGTGCTTGCGTGTTAATTTCGTCACTAGTGGCTGCTAGCTCCTCAGAATGAGAAGCTACGTTATGTACTTTATCTTGTAAACTGTTAATAATAGCTTCCATTTTATTCATATATTCTTCAAGTTTAAGTTTGTTGTCGATTGGTAAACCAAAAGCAAGTGCTCCCACAACTTTACCGTGTGCACGAATTGGAAAAGCAAATGCATAAATGAAAATTCCGTAAACATCTTCTGGGATAATGATATCTGAATTTTGCCCTTTTAAAGCAGTGTAAATATTCTCATCGTTAGCGTTTACTTTGTGCCCGTCTTGATAACCTACATCGATGCGTTTACCAGCTAAACATTTTACAACAGTTTCAGTTTCTTTATCAATAACCGCTACTATTGCTTCTTCTTTTAATGCTAAGTGAATATAGGGTACTGAAAGAGATAATGCTTCAAGAATGTTCATACTAATTCCTCCGTTTTTTGTAAACCGTTTAAGGGCACTATTAGTTATGTAATCATACAATTACATTGAAAGTATATCATTTCACCAGCTTTGTTGCTATATTGGAAAAAAGAAATGTATTTTATAATATGACAATAAAAAACAATTAAATGATAAAAAAGGATGGCAATTACTGATAGAAGGTTTCGTTTTCAAAGGTGATATTATATTGAGATAATTGATAGCAGAGCGTGCTAAAGTTCGGCAGTAGCTATTTGTTATGCTTAGTTATTTTATAAAAAAATCTAATAAGTACTGATTTTAAAAGGTTTGTGTTATTATAGTTCTCGTATCTAAAATAAGAACACAAAAAAATACTTATAAATACGAAACACAATGTTATGTGATGTTGAAAGGATGAAATTAATTATGAGTTACGCGCCTCCAAAAACCGTATCTCTATATACGCTAGGTTGTAAAGTAAATCATTATGAAACAGAAGCTATTTGGCAACTGTTTAAAGAAGAAGGCTATGAACGTACGGAGTTTGATCATAAAGCGGACGTTTATGTGATTAATACATGTACAGTAACAAATACGGGTGATAAAAAATCACGTCAAGTTATTCGCAGAGCTGTCCGTCAAAATCCGGATGCTGTTATTTGTGTAACAGGCTGTTATGCGCAAACATCGCCAGCAGAAATTATGGCTATTCCTGGTGTTGATATTGTGGTAGGGACACAGGACCGTACAAAATTACTAGGCTATATTGAACAATATCGTAATGAGCGTCAACCGATTAATGCTGTACGCAACATTATGAAAAACCGTGTATATGAAGAGTTAGATGTACCGGCATTTACAGACCGAACACGTGCATCGTTAAAAATCCAAGAGGGTTGCAATAACTTCTGTACATTTTGTATTATTCCTTGGGCGCGTGGTTTAATGCGCTCTCGTGATCCACAAGAAGTTGTCAAACAAGCCCAACAGTTAGTAGATGCCGGTTATCTTGAAATTGTGCTAACAGGTATTCATACAGGGGGCTATGGTCAAGACTTAAAAGACTATAACCTTGCACAGTTGTTACGTGATTTAGAAGCGAATGTAAAAGGATTGAAACGTTTACGTATTTCTTCTATTGAAGCAAGCCAACTAACAGATGAAGTCATTGAGGTTTTACGTGACTCAAAAATCGTTGTCAATCATTTACACATTCCAATTCAATCTGGTTCGGATACGGTTTTAAAACGTATGCGTCGAAAATATACGATGGCATTTTTCGGTGAGCGCTTAACAAAATTACATGAAGCTTTACCAGATTTAGCTGTTACTTCCGATGTAATTGTTGGTTTCCCAGGGGAGACAGAAGAAGAATTTATGGAAACCTACAACTTTATTCGTGACCATAAGTTTTCTGAATTACATGTTTTCCCATTCTCACCTCGTACAGGCACGCCGGCAGCACGTATGGAAGACCAAGTGGATGAGGACATTAAAAATGAGCGCGTGCATCGTTTAATCGCTTTAAACGACCAACTAGCAAAGGAATATGCTTGTCGTTTTGAAAATGATGTGTTAGAAGTAATCCCAGAGGAATTTGTTCATGATGGTAGTGATGAAGAAGGTTTATTAACAGGTTATACTGATAACTATTTAAAAGTAGTATTTGAAGGACCTGAAAACCTTATTGGTCAACTTGTAAAAGTCAAAATTACACAAGCAGGCTATCCACATTCTAAAGGGCAGTTTGTACGTTTACTAGAAACGGTAAAATAATTGATAAAGGATTGTCTATCTGTTGAAGATGGACAATCCTTTTTACTTCATAATAATGAGCTTGTATGGGCATGATAAAATTTAATAATTTATAAAATTAGTGTTTGTAGCACATATTTTTATTGGCTAGACTGGCTCTCGTGTAACGATTATTAGACGGAAACGTGAAAACATGTTATCATTCCAAAGAGGTACGGACAACTTAAGTTAGAAGGAGCGCTTGTTAAATGAAAACAAATTATGCAAGTATGATTGATCACACGTTATTAAAGGCGGAGGCAACGAAAGAGCAAATTGAAAAGTTATGTGCTGAGGCTAAAGAATTTGGCTTTGCATCAGTTTGCGTAAATCCAACTTGGGTAAAATATTGCAGCGAGCTATTACAAAATTCAAATGTTTTAGTTTGTACAGTTATTGGTTTTCCGTTAGGTGCTAATACAACCGCTGTAAAAGTATTTGAGGCAAAAGATGCAATTGCTAATGGTGCACAAGAAGTGGACATGGTTATTAATATTGGGGCATTAAAAGACCAAAACTTTGAATTAGTGCAATCAGATATTGCTGCAGTGGTGGAAGCGGCTAAAGGCAATGCGATTGTTAAAGTGATTATCGAAACATGCCTACTAACCGAAGAAGAGAAAGTAAAGGCATGTGAACTTTCAGTGGCTGCTGGAGCAGATTTCGTCAAAACGTCAACAGGTTTTTCTACAGGTGGAGCAACAGCAGAGGACATTGCCTTGATGCGCAAAACAGTTGGTCCAGAGCTAGGTGTAAAAGCTTCTGGTGGCGTTCGCAGTTTAGAAGATATGCAAAAAATGGTCGAAGCAGGTGCTACCCGAATTGGGGCAAGCTCTGGTGTAGCGATTGTGAAAGGCTTAATTGCAGATTCTAATTATTAATGTTCACATCATTTAATAGCGATCTTTAGAAAATAGTGTATGGGGGATTTCTCCGGTACACTATTTTTTTAATTACCACTAAAGACCGTACTTCCAATCAACCATCTATATTACGCTAACTTGTCTATAGAATAATTGATTTTTCCTTCTCATATACTCGAATGACGTAAATGCGTTTTGAAAGGAGGATTTTATGTTTACGCAATTTAAATATTGGCGGCCTTATATCAGTCCATTCGACCCTTGTAAACCGATTGAAGTCAAAAGTTATTCAACACCTCCGCAATTGTATATAGGCTTTCAACCACCTGGACTACCACAATTTCAAACTGCCAAGGAAGCGCTGAAATTTGGCACTTTATGGCCTCAATTTTTTAGCCCATATCCGAATCCTGAGAGAGGTGAGATGAAAGGTGAGTAAAAAAATGCCACCAGAATTTTATGAGCTTCTCGAGGAAATTCAGGCCATCGATTTTGTTTTAGTTGAATTAAATCTTTATTTAGATACACATCCTCACGATTATACAGCGATCACACAATTTAATGAAAATGCTGAAAAAAGTATGCGCTTAAAAATTGATTTTGAGCAAAAATATGGACCACTCATGAACTTTGGAAGAAGCTATTCGAATTATCCGTTTAATTGGGTCGACACGCCATGGCCTTGGCAAGTGTAACATCTTATGAGAAATGTTTGGATTAGGGGGAAAGATGTTTGTGGTATTATGAAAAAAAGCTCCAATATCCAGTGAAAGTTAGTACATGTAACCCGATGCTTGCGAAATTTTTAATAGAGCAATACGGGGGTGCTGATGGGGAGCTGGCTGCAGCACTTCGGTATATGAATCAGCGTTACACTTTACCTGATAAAGTAGTTGGTTTGCTGACGGATATAGCGACGGAAGAGTTTTCACATCTCGAAATGATTGCGACGATGATTTATAAATTAACGAAGGACGCCACGCCACAGCAGTTAAAAGAAGCGGGAATTGGTGATTATTATGTGAATCATGATAAAGCTTTGTTTTATCAAAATGCAGCCGGTGTGCCATTTACCGCAAGCTACATTCAGGCTAAGGGGGATCCCATTGCTGACCTTTATGAAGATATTGCTGCAGAAGAAAAGGCACGTGCCACATACCAATGGATTATCGACTTATCCGATGACCCTGATTTGAATGATAGTTTAATTTTCCTAAGAGAAAGAGAAATCATCCATTCCCAACGCTTTAGAGAAGCGGTCGAACTATTAAAAGAAGATGGTAACACAAAGAAAATTTTTTAAAATACGACATAAGGGATATTCGTACAGGTTTGCTTCTGTAACAAAACGTAGATGAGATAAAACTTAGCTGATAAGGCAAACGCTTGTGGATAACAACACCGTAGTGAAAATCAACGGTAAAACAATAAAGTGTTAGATTATTGGTAGTCAATCTAACACTTTTTCTCATTAGCCTATTCAATATTGGAAAATTGCGCAATATCTTTACGATGACCAATCATGACTAAAATATCTTCTTGTTCAATTAATTGTTCTGGAGATGGAGAGATAATGATATCTACTCCTCTTACAATGGCAATAACACTGACATTGTATTTAGCACGTAGATCTAAATCGCGTAAATTTTTATTAGCCATTTTGGGAGGAATCATTATTTCTTCTATACTATAGTCTTTCGATAACTCAATATAATTTAACATATTAGGGGAGAGCAACTGATTTGCTACTCGCTCACCCATATCGCGTTCAGGATAAATAATCCAATCTGCGCCTACTTTATCTAATACTTGCCCATGTCTTTTCCCAAGCGCTTTAGCAATAATTTTTTTTATGCCAAGTTCTTTTAGCAATGAAACAGTTAAAATACTGGATTGCATATCGTTACCTATAGCAACAATGACACAGTCGAAATTTCCTATTCCAATGGAGGTTAGCGCCTTCTCTTCAGTCGTATCCGCAACAACTGCATGTGTTACATAAAGCTCGGCATCTTCAACCCGCTCCTCGTTAATATCGATTCCAAGCACCTGTTGGCCAGCTTCATGTAATCTTCTAGCAACACTTACTCCGAATCTACCTAAGCCGATGATGGCATATTGATTGATGGTCATAGTCGTTAGCTCCTCTTGAATTTAATTAACCGATCATTATATTTCCTTTTGGATGATGGAAAGCTTCTGGCTTTCGTCGTTTTGTAATAGCAAAAGCAATCGTTAGAGGACCAAGTCTACCAGCAAACATTGTTAAAATAATGAGTATACGACCAGCAGGCGTCAATTCAGGAGTTAGCCCCATGGAAAGTCCAACAGTACCAAAGGCAGATGTAGCCTCAAACAAATACATCATAAAACTATGTTTTTGTTCGGTAATGCTAAGAAAGATGGTGACAAACACCACAATGACCATCCCGCACATTGCCACGGTTAATGCCTTTAAAATGGTTTCAATCACAATTCTACGACGAAATAAAACAACATCTTCCTTCCCTCTAATTTGCGCCCAAAGCGTAGCAGCTAAAACGGCAAACGTTGTTATTTTAATCCCACCAGCGGTAGAACCAGACCCCGCTCCGATAAACATCAATAAAATAGTTAAAAACAATGTAGAGTGAGTCAAATCCCCGATAGGTAAAGTATTCGATCCAGCAGTCCTTGGTGTAACAGCCTGATAGAAAGAGCCCAAAATTTTACCCATTCCCGTTAAATCACCAATTGTTTTACTATTGCTATATTCAAATAAAAATATTAAAAGGGTAGAACCCACTGTTAAAATAACTGTGGCTGATAATACAATTTTAGAATGGACCGAAAGACGTTTTGTTTCACGATATTCGTATAACTCATTCATGACGATAAACCCTAAACCACCAATTGTAATCAGCGCACAAATGGTTAACACAACAAATGGATCAGCTACATATGCTGTTAAACCTTGAAACCCTCCCATTAAGTCAAAGCCAGCATTGTTAAAGTTCGAAATTGAGTGGAAAAAACCAAAGTAAATGGCTTTGCCAATCGGCATATCAAATGAAAATCGAATCGATAAGATAAGCCCTCCAATTAGTTCAATAAGTGCTGTAAATAACAAAATTCTTTTCACCAATTTCACAAGACCAGCCATCGAAATATTATTAAAGGCTTCTTTTAACAATAGCCTTTCTTTTAAAGAGATTTTTTTCCCTAACAACAAAAATAATAATGTTGCAAAAGTCATAAATCCTAAGCCCCCGATTTGAATAAGAGCCAGAATAACGATTTCACCAAACATTGTAAAGGTGTCTCCTGTATCAACTACAATTAAACCTGTTACACATGTGGCGGAAGTAGCAGTAAACACGGCATTTAAAAAAGGTAGGCCATTTCCATCCTCTGTAGCAATCGGCAAAGTGAGCAAACATGCCCCAATAAAAATAATAATGGCGAAACCAAGTACAAGAATTTTTGGTGGACTTAAATAATGTATCAATTTTTTCATCGATGTCTCCTAACTGTTTACAAAACATGTGAGCCTTTCATATCCATATTTGGGCATAAGAAAAAGACCCTCATGGTTAGAATGTTGGATTGGGCATCACAAAAAAACTAATGAATGGTGGTCTTTATGACCTCCTTCGCTTTAGCCGACGAAGTTAGCTGACGGGTAGGATGGCGAAAGAGAACTCATCCCTTCTACATATGCAGAATTAACCCCAAAATATTGGTTCCTCCGTACTCACAAAAAATTTGAGATTTGGCTGTTATGAAATTGAATGGGATTATTTTACGCCCAACTAATATTTTTTGTAAAGCCCTTATTTAAAATAAAATTTCTTCACCTTATTGTTCACGTTAAAGCGCTATAAAATTCGGACAAAGTGGGTGTAAAAAATTCTCTGAACTATTTCGAATACTTTCTATTGACCGTTAAAAGACAATACGGTATAATTTTTTAGTACACAACAGTTAGTTATTAGCCTAATTCGATTGTGTATTGACGTGTGTTCGGAGGGAGGGAAAGAGAGATGTCAAAAACTGTCGTTCGCAAAAACGAATCGCTTGAAGATGCTCTTCGCCGCTTCAAACGTACTGTATCAAAAAGTGGTACAATTCAAGAAGTTAGAAAGCGCGAGTTCTACGAAAAACCTAGCGTAAAACGTAAAAAGAAATCAGAAGCTGCACGTAAACGTAAGTGGTAATTTAATTTCCCATTAAAAATCCCTACGTTCAAAACACGCAATTGTATGATTCACTGAGCAGACAATGATATACCTGGAATTAATTGCACTAGCGATTAATTCTGGGTATTTTGCATGATGCTCCATTTTGCGGTACATATTCGAAAAAAAGGCCGAATGAAGTCACTCAAGATTTCATTCGGTTTTTTCATATCCATTATCAACACAACTATTAAATCCATCCAACCGAAGATAAAAAACAACCTTTCATTAAAATTTCACTGTATAATAAAAATAAACAATATTTTGTGAAACTTATTACAAAGTCTCTCGTATATACAGTAGAGAAGCATGTTAGAAGGGAGGGAAAAAGATGCGACAAAAAAGGAGAATACTAAGCTATATCATCATCATTTGGATGACAGTTTTGGTAGCGTTTCCATTGACTACAGCTTTCGCGAGTAGCAAGGTTTACCACGTACCGATTCATGATGAAGTAGAACGTGGACTTCACGCATTTTTGGAACGAGCTTTTAAAGAGGCAGAAGAAAATTATGCAGAAGCGATTGTACTGGAGATACATACGCCGGGTGGATTCGTCAATGCAGCTAGTGACATCGCCATGCTTATGGATGCCACAGAAATTCGTACAATTGCTTTTATTAACAAAGATGCGCATTCCGCTGGTGCTTTTTTAGCCTTACATGCAGATGAAATATATATGGTACCAAATGGAACAATTGGCGCAGCGGCTGTCATCGATTCAGTGGGGAATGCAGCGGACAATAAGGCGCATAGTGCGTGGTTAGCACAAATGCAGGCAGCAGCCGAAACATCTGAACGTGACCCGAAATATGCATTAGCAATGGCTGATCCAAAGATTAATTTGCCAGAATATCGTGCTGGGGGAGATAATTTATTGACATTATCTGCTGCAGAAGCAAAAAAGGTCCGCTATTCTGAAGGAACGGTTGCTAACTTTCAAGAGCTTTTGGCGGTAACGGGGCTAAAAGGTAGTGATATTGTACCGATTGAGCCAACATTCGCTGAAAAAATTGCTCGTTTTATTACGAACCCGCTAATTATACCTATTTTGTTGTCCGTTGCTAGTTTAGGGCTTGTTATGGAGCTCTATTCGCCTGGATTTGGCGTTCCGGGTATAATGGGGTTGTCAGCTCTCGGATTATTTTTCTTCGGTCATATGGTGGCAGGCTTTGCAGGATATGAAACATTGTTACTTTTCATCGCAGGGCTAGCCCTCGTTATCGCAGAATTTTTTGTCCCCGGAGGCATTGTTGGTATTTTAGGTGGTGTGCTTATAATACTTAGCTTGCTGCTAGCAGGTGCGAATATAACACAAATGATTATAGCGATCGTTATTGCACTTGTAGTAGCCATAATAGGAATGGTGGTCCTGATGAAATTTTTCGGTAAAAAAATGCATGTTTTAAACAAGTTAGTGTTGATGGATGCAACAACGACGGAAGAAGGCTATGTGTCTAACGTTAATCGCACAGAGTTGTTAGGAAAAGTGGGGGTAACCATTACACCGCTTCGTCCTGCAGGTACAATTCGTTTTGTTAATGAGCGTATTGATGTAGTATCAGAAGGTGGCTACGTTGATGTAGGCAAAAATGTAGAAGTAATTAAAGTTGAAGGCTCACGCATTGTCGTGAGACAAACAGAAAAAGAGATGGAGGAATAATAACATGGGATTTGATTTAGCTCTAATGGGTCCAATTGTCGGGCTAGTCTTATTATTTATTGTAGTCGCTGTATTCTTTACTTTTGTACCAGTGGCGCTGTGGATTTCAGCTCTTGCAGCAGGTGTCCGCGTTAGTATTTTCACATTAATCGGAATGCGCTTACGTCGTGTCATTCCATCGCGTATCGTCAATCCGTTAATTAAAGCCCATAAAGCTGGCTTACCAGTAACTATTAATCAGTTAGAAAGTCACTATTTAGCAGGTGGTAATGTAGATCGTGTCGTAAATGCACTAATTGCTGCTCACCGTGCGAATATTGAACTAACATTTGAACGTTGTGCTGCGATTGATCTTGCGGGTCGTGATGTATTAGAAGCGGTACAAATGTCAGTTAACCCAAAAGTAATTGAAACACCATTTATTGCAGGTGTTGCAATGAACGGGATTGAAGTAAAAGCGAAAGCACGTATTACTGTGCGTGCTAACATCGAACGTTTAGTCGGTGGTGCAGGGGAAGAAACAGTTATTGCCCGTGTAGGTGAAGGGATCGTTTCTACAATCGGTAGTGCAACAAGCCATACAACAGTCCTTGAAAATCCGGATATGATTTCGCAAACCGTGTTATCTAAAGGCTTAGACTCGGGAACAGCATTTGAAATCTT